>CALMOE010000139.1 GCA_937871715.1 uncultured Geobacter sp.
CAAGCCGGTAACACTATGTGTGGTTAACACATGTTAAACAAAAAACCCCTGCGCAATTCCGCGCCGGGGTTTTTTGTTTGTTTACGCCAGGTTAAGGCTAGGCTAAAATTTCATGCTGATCATCGTCAGCGAATCTTTAACGGAAAAACCTCCGAAGTTTTTTCCGTAGTCGATTGTGGTGGTATAAATAGCGTCAAAAACCAGCTACGCCTGATCAGACACGGCGTCATGGAAGTCGTTTTCGTGAACCAGCAGTATACCGTGGCCCTCTTTCCTGAGCCTGACCGCGGCCTCAACCTTGCGGCCGTAACACGAGTACGCCCAGCAGGGGTTTCCGTCGGCGCCGACAACCAGGTAGTCAACAGACTTTGTGACATTCTTGGCAAACGTGCCGCCGAGCCGCTCGACAACGGCTTGCAGTTCTGACCGCTTGTAGCGGGATGAGGCCCCGGTGAAACAGAAGCAGGCCGAGGAGAACGAGATATCCGGGCAAACGGCACATAGGCCGGCCATTCGCCCATCGTCGAGCACGAGGGGGTTGCTGATGGTCCTGTCGTCGTCGATCTGCATGAACTCGGTGAACAGCGACTGCAGCACCTGCTGTTCGCCCTCGTCAATTTTGTGATCAGCCATGACTGCCGTGACGATCGAGCAGATCTCGTCGTAGGGCCAACAGGATGCAAGGTGGCTATGGTCGTCGAGCCAGATCGAGAGTTGGCGCAACTCGTCTTCGGTCACCACGCCATCGGCCATGATGCCGCACAGGATTCCGTGCAGCCGCTGCATGTCGCCTGTGGCCTGATCATAGAAGCCGCCCTCGGCCGACAGCTTGTCGCACAGCCAGAGGATATCCGCCTTCTCGTCCTCGGTCAGCACGCCATCCCGCAGCGCCTCCTCGACGACCGGCAACAGCTCGTTGAAGGGGTGCCGGTCCCGGACATCGGAACACTCCTCGATCCAGCCGGACAGGTAAGCCAGTTCCGGGGCATTTATTTTCCCGTCGAGCGCGATCCCCTCGATGATGCCGGCCAGGGTCTTGAGAGACTTGTCAAGACGGGACCTGGTAGTGTGGCGAAAATACTGATGATGGTCAGGATGCATGAATCCCCCCCGGTCGAGACTGTTGACAGTTTACGGGCGCATCATACCTGCTGGATTAGCTAAAGTAAATGCGATATCTGCCTTTTGGGTCAGCCGCCAGCCAACAAAGAAGGCCCACTCGGAATGAGTGGGCCTTACCATTGGCGGTTGCCAGAGTAGATGTCCCGCTCGCGGGACACTGCAGTGCTCCATGGAGCGCTCCAGAGTCCCGCGTACAGATGTGCCTGATGGCACTCGCGGGGTAGAGGGAATCAGCGAAGAATAGCGACTACGCGCCGGCACTCCAACGAGTAAATGCCGGTTTTGAAGGCGCTGTGAATCTGCTCGTCAGTGAACCCTTCGCGCCAGATCCGGTACGTACCGTTGTCCAGAACAACACATACTGCGTCGAGCCCATATTCCTTCTTAAAGTCTTCCATCTTTTTCTCCTTTTCGTCCCTGATAGTCAATTAACCTCCGCACTGGCATGGCCGTTGTGGGGTAGGTCTGAATCCAGGTTTAAAGCACAAAAGTCCCCGAAAAAGAGCTGTCCGTGTGATAACGGTTGGCGCTAAGCGGGGACTTAAAATAAGTCAGTAAAGATGATTAGGTAATTAGCGCGGCAGCAAGAGACGTCAAGGGAAATCTTTAGCCGGTGAAGTAGATGATGTCCTCGAAGCGGATCTTCCCCTTGGCCAGGCCGAGGCGCATGGCCGGCGTCCCCTTGTCTTTGCCGGTCTTTACGAAGTTGTAGTAGACCCGGAAGATCTCCACGAGCTGAGCGACCACGAGCGGGTTGTATGGGGCATAGGCATACCAGAGGCGGCGGGCCGAACTCGAGGTGGCTATCGGTCTCTCTAGCAGCGACACCTTGCGGCGGATCTGCATGAAGAAGCGGTCAATCCCGTGGAGCGACGCCTTGATGTACAGTTCGGCAAGTTCGTCGTCGCCATAGGCACGGTCATTCAAATCCGTGAGCCAGCAGACAGCCTTCTTCGGTTCGCTCATACTCGGGAACGGGTAAACCAGCCAGCGATCACTCCACTTGCCCGCCTTGACGGTGCTGCTCAGCATGTCCTTGAGAAAAAACCGGCGGATGTCGTCCGGGTGCAGCAGCGCCAGGTGCGGGTTCTTGTCGACGTAATCCTCCATCTCGCGGTCGCTCAGCTTCTTGAGCCGGCGCTTCTGGTTGACGGTCAACTCCTTGTCGATGGTGACGAAAAAACCGTCCACTTTCTTGGCGAGTATCTGCTCCCAGAAGGCCGCGTGACAGGCGGCCCGGATCCCGGACTCCTGGTCCATGTAAAAGACGAGCTTCTCGCAGCTGGCCAGCAGCCGCTTGAGAAGCTCGAAATGCCCGTAAATGCAGTACTCGGAGTGCACCTGCATCCCTTTGCGGGGGAGGCGGCGGATTACGTCTTCTTCGACGGGTACTTCTACGTCGGGCCGCGCCTGGGCAGAGGCGTACACCTTCCGCACCTTGTCGATAATCGCTCCCGTGGACCCCGGAGGGGCCTTGACGGAGTCCGGCAAGGGCAGCTGGTCGTCCTGAAGCCAGAGCCGCGCATACGTGCGGAACGGGGCCTTTCTGAGGTAATCACCAGACGCGATGGCGTCGGCCTCGACTGCTCTCGGATCCATGTCGGGATCGTAATCCAGATGGGCACCGAAGACATAGCTGCTGGCATTGTCGGCGCTGGCAATGCAGTGGAGAGTGATGTTCCGCTTGTCGATATTGTCATCCCAGTTGATGACGTAGTCCTGGCGGTCGACGGCGATGTTGAGCCTGTCGAATTTCATCGCCGGCAACTCCAACTCCCGGCTTACGGCAAAGGCGCGGCACTGCCGGTAGAGGAAGGCGATCTTCTGGTGGAGTGTCGGCATCTCGAACGACTCGATCTCGCAGATCTGCCGCAGCGGCATCTTGCCGACGAGAAGCTTGAAAACGCTGATGTTCTTGTGCCGGTGGATTCCCTGGCGGTAATGGGGTGCGGGGGCCGGGTGGTCTTCGGTAAACACCTTGCCGCACTGCTTGCAACGGTAACGGCTGGCACCGCTCGAGGTTGAGCCGTGGCGAACGTAGCTGGTCCGGTTGGTGGCGATCGGCTTTGCGTGGTTTTCGCAGGTATCGTGCGGGCAGGCCGCTGAAGTCCGCCTGGCTGGTGGAGCGGGCCAGAAACGCCGCAACTCCTGGGCGATGGCGAGGTTGCTCTTGATGGTCGGCACCTCGCCGCAGCGCTTGCATTTCAGTGCCGGCACTCCGACGCTATTCCTCCTTGACGTTCCGATCACGGTGTAGGTGTCCCTGGCCACGCCCTTGCGGCCGCGCCCCCTGGGTTGAGGGATGTTCTGAGCCGGTACCCCGAAATTCAGGCAGCAGGGGTTCTTGCAGAAATTGACCTGGATGCCGCCTACTGGCTCTGGAATCCGCGGCGGCGCGTTGATTGTAGATTTCCCGTTGTCTTCGCCTGCTGACGGCATAAAAAATCCCCCTCGATTTCTCAAGGGGGATTATATCAATATTCAAACATTTTAACCACACTAAGTGTTACCGGCTTG
>CALMOE010000140.1 GCA_937871715.1 uncultured Geobacter sp.
CAGGCACGGCTGTGGCAGCGACCGCGCCGAGTGTGGCAAAGTTGGATCGCTACACTCCGGGATTCGCCGGCGCCCCTGGAAAGATCGCCATTGATGCGGCCAAGAACATGTATGTGGCCGATTTCTGGGCAAAGGGGGTGGTGAAGCTCGATCGTCAGGGAAACAGGGTCGGATTCATCCCGACGGCCAGTCGCCCCACGGCGGTTGCGGTAATGAAGGATAACCGTCTTCTGGTGACCATGTCCGCCCCCCAGGCCAGGGTGGCCTTCTACCGGCAGAGCGGCTCGGCGCCCAATTTCACCGGTGAAGAGGTCTCCTCGCTGGCCAACCCGGGATATCGTCCGGTTGCCATCACCTTCGACTCCACCGGCAAGATTTATGTGCTTGACGCGGGCGACCTGCTGCGGAGCGGTGCGGTTGAGAGCGCCAACGCACCATGCGTCAGGGTGTACGATTCTGCCGGGGGTTACCTTGGCGTATTCGGTACCCGCACACCGACTGGTAACGCACCCGGCGCAAGTGGCGACTTCAAGCAGCCGATGGGTATCGCCTTTGAGACGATCGGCAAAAACATAGTCGTGGCCGACACAATGAACGGCAGGCTGCAGTTCTTTGGCGAGTGGAATGGGACGACCAGTGCATATGTGAAGAGTTTGGGGCAGACTACCACTAAGACTGTTTTGCCCGGGGTAGGTGCTGTCGCTCGCCTGGCGCAGCCATTTGATGTTGTCTTCGACTATACCTCCACCCCTGCTCTGAACAGGGTATACGTGGCTGACAGGTCGAGGGGGGAGGTCCAAGTAGTAGATCCGGGCACCGGTAATACGCTTAGCTTTATCAATGGGGTTACCGTGACTGGTGCTTCCATGACGAATCCTGGCTCCCTTCTGTTTGTTCCTGACGCCGTTGCTGGAAAGGGTCTTCTCTATGCTGGTAGCGATAATTCCGCCACCGGCATTAACTTGCTCGCACTCGGCATAGGCGGTGGCACGGTGCCGGTCACGACCGTAAATCTGGCTATAACCTCCAACGTACCTGCGACCACCACCACTGGCCAGTCGCCGCTGACGGTTTCAGGTACCGTCTCGCCGGTAGCGGCTGTAAACTGCAGTGTCAACGGTGGCGGCGACACCCTTGCAACCCCAAGCGGCGGCAACTGGAGCGTCGACCTCAGTCTGGCCAGCGGCGACAACTACATCCTCTGCAAGGCCGCAAGCGGCGGGGTTACCAGCTACGCCGAGGCATTCACCTACTATACCGGCACCCCGACAGCCGCTCCCGTGCCGAGCGTCACCTCTCCGGTCGCCGGCATCTACACCAACAATGCTGACTATGTGATCAGCGGCACGGTGACTCCGGCCGCAGTGACCAATATCAGGCTGAGCAACGCCAAGAACGGCGCAGTGGTCGATACGGTCTCCGCCGCCAACGGCTCCTGGAGCGCGACCGTATCCCTCGCCGAGAACGCCAATGAAATCACCGTCTCCGCCTGGAAGACCGGCACGGCAATCGGCAGCGCCTCCGTCACCATCAATGCCGACTACACCGCCCCAAATATGACAGAGCTTATCTCCTTCATCGCCAACGGCTCCACCACTGTTAATGCAGTGCAGAACCTGGACGGCATCGTGGTGGAGAAGAACCTGGACAAGATCTTCGTCAACGGGGTAGAGGTTGGCGCCAAGGTTCCCCTCCCTGCAGCCTACAACACCTACTTCTCCACCCCGGTCACCCTGGTGCGCGGCGGCAATACCGTCAGCGTCACGGCGACCGACCTTGCCGGCAACACCACCACCGTGACCCGCAACGTAACCCTCAACCCGGAGATCCCCGGACTGACAGTCGCTCTGCCGGCTGACAACTCCTACGCGGTATCAGCCGGGACGGCAACCGCCAGCGGCACGGTTGATTCTGCGCTCAGCGCCGTGACTGCCTGCGGCGCTGCGGTGACACCGTCCGGCGGCAACTGGTCTACCAGTTCCATGCCTCTGGCCGGCGGTCTCAATCTCTGCCAGTTCACCGCTTCCGCTGCGGGCAAGACCACGGTTTCCGAGAAGCGGACCATCAACGTCGATGCTGCCTATGCCCGGCTGGCCATCACCAATCCGCCGGCTGACCTTGCCACCAGTGCAGTCTCTGTTAACATTCAAGGTACGGTTGCCCCGAGCAGCCCTGCTCCGACCATCTCCGTCAACGGTTCCGCGCCGGTGGCCATCTCCTCCTATGACAGTGGCACCGGTGCATTCATCCACTCCGTTCCCCTTGGGGGTGAGGGTTCAATTACCTCTGTCAAGGTTATTGCCGACGGCAACACCGCTGCTGTCCGCAACATCATCCGCGACAGCGTGGCGCCGGTAATTGCCATCCAGGCCAGTGCAAACGCGACCCCGGCAACCCTTACCGGCAGCATCGAGCCGAGCGCCAAGCTGGAGGTTATCACCGCGAGGATCAGCGGCATAGATACTCTGCTCCCCTTGAGTGTGGTCTCCTTTGACCCCTACAGTGACCAGTCGGCTGGCGACGCTGTCTGGCACGCCGACCTGAGTGCATACCCGTACAGCGCGGTAACATTCACCACCAAGGACCCGGCGGGCAATACTTCAAATCTTTCATTCGTCAGCGGCATCCCCACCGGTGACGTGGATGGTGACGGCGTGGTAAGGCTCTCCGATGCCATGGCAACCCTGCGTCACGCGGCCGGTACGGAGAATCTGAACGGATCGCCGTTGGACAACAAATCACCCCGCTTCCAGGCGGACGTCGGTGGCCTCATCGAGAACCGCGTCGCCCAGGACGGTGCTGTAACGGTACAGGACGCTGTTCTGATCCTGCAAAAGGCTTATGGTCTGAAGACCTTCTAGTCAGCAGAAACGGACCCAGGAAAAGTTAATTTAATCATTTTCTTATAAGCTGTGTTAGGAGCGAATTATGAACAGGTCATTTATCGTAGCAGTACTAACGGTGACGCTGGTAGTCTTGATGTCGACATTAAGCCATGCCGTTGACGCGCCACATGGTTTTGACTGTGCCAACTGCCATGGCAGGGTCTTGCAAACCACAGGCGTAAAGGCAGATCCAAGTATATATAGCTACATCTGTACAACATGCCACAATTCGGCTGGTGATGCTGCTCGCATGCCAATGGATGCCGGATCAATGTCAAACTATTTTGGCACGACGAGTGGAGAACCTAATAAAGGCTCGAAAAGCAGCCATAACTGGACGGCCAAGACTCCATACGATCCCCGCGCAAGGGTCGTGGATTCGGTCAATCCTCTTCTTGGTACTGACGAATACGGGGTAGTTCTCACTGGTGCTACTGTCTGTCTCCGTTGCCACTTGCCGAAGACAAACGCAACTAAACCTTTCTTGCGCATTTCCAATGCTAACGACGCCCTCTGCTACGAGTGCCACCTGCCGCGCCAGGTATCCTCTCAAACGAGCGGTTCTCACCCAGTTAACTACCGTGCCTACTCCACTGCTTATAAATCTAACACCACTGCTTTCCGCAGGGTACCTCAGAACGCCAACCCATACAACCCAACCTCTAACCTGGCCAACTATTTCAAGAGCGGCAAGATCTCCTGTATGACCTGCCACGCCCCCCACTATGCCGACTCCAGCAGCGCCACCCTGGACA
>CALMOE010000141.1 GCA_937871715.1 uncultured Geobacter sp.
TGACATCTGAGCAGATTCGATCACACAAGGGATTCTGTATCCGGTGGATGTTATGTGATATCAGCTAGTTACCTGTGATTGACGCAAATATTGCTACATTTGCCCTGACAAACCACGCTCTTGATCTGCCGTAGATGTCTACAACATGATACCTTACAAGCTCGGCGATGAATGACAAACAGCCTTATCGTTTGTCATGAAGAGCGAGCAGGACAAGCGAAGCGCGTCAGCATAACTCGGAGGATCGGTCACTATTATATGGATATCAACCACTACTTCAACAGCAAGATGGGGTCAAGGAAGCATTTACAGACTACAGACAACATCACATACGGTCAGCCAGTTGCTGTGGGTTGTGGGGCATTTGAAACGGTACGTATGAGGGTAAGTTAAGGGCTTGGAAGAATAGGGCAGGCTGGTTGACGATTGACATGCCATACTGTGCCGACAGTCGTAATTTAATGCCTGTCCACTTGGATGCATAGGGTAGGGCGTTCAGTGGTACATGAAAGCTAACATCATCCTGAACGCATATAAGGGTTATGTATCGAGTATCAGCATTTTCGTTGCATTGCTAACCTCTATACGTCCATGTTGCAATGGTATATATTCCTCTCTATGAGGGAGCTGCGTCAAAATCTGCGTCAACACATATACAGTATATATGTGCTGGGAATAAAAAAGAGGTTAGCCAAGATAGCTAACCCCTTGATATAAAAGATGGCGGAAGCACATGGGAATCGAACCCACCGGGGAGATTTCCCATCCCCCCCACCGGTTTTGAAGACCGGGCCGCCCACCAGCGACGGACGTGCTTCCGTGATTGCCCAAATATCCGACAATCGGCGGCGGATGTCAAAGGTTATCGCGCCGCATAAGGGGCCTAGTGATCATCTCCATAATAGCAGCCATGGCCCGTAACGGGGTGATCGGCCGGGAAGGGGGGCTCCCCTGGCATCTCCCGGAGGACCTGCGCCGTTTCCGGGAGATCACCACCGGCCACACCCTGGTAATGGGGAGGAAGACCTGGGAGGGGATCGGCAGGCCTCTCCCCGATCGGCGTACCATCGTGGTCACCAGGCAGGCCGGATTCGCTCCCTGCGGGGCGGAGGTGGCCCCATCCCTTGAGGAGGCTTTTGCCATGGCACGGGGGGAGAGCGAGCTCTTCATCTGTGGCGGCGGCGAGATCTATCGCCAGGCGATCCATTTGGCAGGGAGAATCTACCTGACGGTCATCGATCTGGATGCCGAGGGGGAGGTCTTCTTCCCCCGGATACCCGATGGACTCTTCGTCGAGAGTAGCAGGGAGAGACTCTGCGGTAGCCCGGGGGGGGTCTTTCTCGTCCTTGAGCGGCTGTTGACAGGAGAGGGCGCCGCTGCTAACGTACCGCCATGCAAAGCGTGATTGACGAGGCATTGATAATCGGCCTGATGGACTACCGGGAGAGCGACCGGATAGTAACCTTCTTCACCAGGGAGCATGGCAGGCTGAGCGGTGTGGCACGCGGAGCCAGGCGTAGCGTGAAGCGTTTCGGCGGTGGGCTGGAGCTCTTCTGCCGCCTGAATCTCTCCTTCACCCCCGGCGATGGGCTGGTGCGGATCAACGATGTGGAGCCGGTCACAATCTACCCGGGCATCCGCACCTCGCTGGAGGGTATTGCCCATGCCGGCTATGCCTGTGAGCTGGTAGCTGCCATGTCCCCGGAGAGGATGGCGAGCCAGAGGCTCTTCCGCCTGCTTGTCGCCTATCTGGAGCGTCTGGACAGCGCTGCCGCTAGCCGCGGGGAGAGGCACTTCTTCGAGATGAATCTTCTCAATATCCTCGGCTACCGTCCGCCACTGGAGAGCTGCTGCAGCTGCGGCGCCCCCCTGGGGGATGAGGGGGGTAGCTGGCGCCGTGGCCTGGATGGGGGGCTCTTCTGCTCCGGCTGCTCCGCAAATGGCAGGCGCCTCGGGGGGGAGACCCTGGCAGCCATGCTCGGCTCCCTGCGTACCGGTCGTTTCGGCCATGTTGTCTACACGCAGGGGGTGCTGGCCGAGGCGGGGGAGTATCTGGAGGAGTTCATCTCCGCCAACCTGCAGCGCCCCCTGAAGTCCCTGGGTTTCCTGCGGCTTTCTCCTTGACAAAAGGGGGCGAAAGGCTTTAATTGACCTTAATTTGCGTCCGGGGGGCGCTCTTCTCCGGCCATGGGGCCGTGTGCTTACCACCTGAAGGAGGATCGCGGTGCGTTTTCTGCCATACTTTTCGCTTGCAACTCTGCTGTTAGGGGGGTGTGCCGGAGGGGATCTCCTGGTGCAGCGCCAGGGGAGCATGGAGGGGCGCCTCAATCAGATGATGCAGTCCCAGAGCAGCATGACGACCCAGCTCGCCGAGATGTCGCTGCAGATAAGGGAGCTGAAGGAGCAGGCCGACCGGCGTGCGGCTGCCGAGAAGTCGGCCGCGACGGAAATCGCCTCCCTGCAGGAGAGGGTCGGTCTCCTCTCCCGGCGAATGGAGCGGTTCGGTGCCGAGACGTCTCCGTCTGCTGCCAGGATCGAGCTGGTCAATAGTGAGCCAGGGGGGGGGAGCAGCGAGGAGCAGGTTCAGGCGGCCTACATGCGGGCCTTCGGTCTCTTCAGCGCCAACAGTTACGACGCGGCTGCCACTGCCTTTGCCGAATTCATCGTTTCCCACCCGGAGAGCGAGCACGCTGCCAATGCGCGTTACTGGCTGGCGGAGTGCCATTTTGCCGCCGGGCGCTACAGGGAGGCCATCGATGCCTATGCCCAGGTGATGCAGAGCCCCCCTTCGGCCGGACGAAGCGCCGATGCCATGCTGAAAACCGGTCTCGCTTGGTACGGACTCAAGGAAGATGAGAAGGGTGGGGCAATGCTCCGTGCCCTGGTGGACAAGTACCCGGCCAGCGAGGCCGCTGCCGCTGCCAGAGCCGAGCTGGGGCGGCGGTAGGCGGATTCCGGGCTCCATCTGCTGATAAGGATGGTTGCTTATGTAATTCCAGGCTCAAGTAGAACCAGAAACTGCGAGGTGCCAATGAAAACAGCAAAGTGTGCAGCGCTCATGGTGACGCTCCTTGCCACCCTTGTTGCGGGTGGTGTGGCTCATGGTGCGGAGAAGGGCGAACCGACCGTCTACATCGTCAAGAAGGGGGATACCCTCTGGGGGCTCTCCGACCGCTTCATGAAGGACCCTTACTACTGGCCCAACCTCTGGGCGCGCAATCCGAAACAGATAGGCAACCCACACTTCATCTTCCCGGGGCAGAGGCTGAAAATCTATCCCGACAGGATAGAGGTCGTGCCGGACAAGGTGGAAGCGCCGCCAGTGATTGCAACTGGTGTGACCGAGCCTCCCCCCCAGCCGGAGGAAGCCAAGGAGCAGGCAGAGGCTCCGGTAGCGGAGCGAACCTTCACCGTCAACGGCGGCGAGGGGTTCATCTCCGGCGGGAGCTTCAAGCCGTCAGGTTTCATCATCGCCGGTCAGCACAGCAGGCAGATCTATGCCGAGGATGACCTGGTCTACACCGACATCGGCCGTAATTTCGGGGGGAAGGTGGGGGACCGCTTCACCATCTTCAAGAACTACGGGGCAGTAAGCCACCCCCTGACCAACCAGGTCCTCGGTTTCAGGGTCGCCGCCCTGGGGACGCTGCAGCTGACCGAGATGGAAAACAAGAGCTCCAAGGCACTGATCACCTCCTCTTTCATGGAGATCGAGCCGGGGGTGGCCCTCATGCCATACAGGAACATGAAGAAGGAGATCTCCCTGAGAGCCGCGGAGCTGGACCTTGGCGGCTACATCGTCGAGACTCGCACCGGCAACAAGGCGATTGCCGCCGGTGATATTGCCTACATAGATCTGGGCGAAAAGCAGGGTGTCAGGACAGGGAACCTCCTCTACGTGGTGCGCAAGGCCCAGACCGAGATAAAGTTCTATTCGGGGATAGATTACGACCTCCCCGTGGATGTGCTTGGCGCCCTGCTGGTGGTGGAGACCGGCGAAAACACCTCCACTGCCCTGGTGGTGAAGAGCATAGACACGATCTACAAGGGGGACAGGATCGAAATGCAGAAGGGGCGCTGAGCATCGCTGCCGCAATGGACGACTACTATTACTGGTTTGCCCTCCGCTCGGTCCCCCTGGTGGGGAACGTTACCTTCCGCCGCCTGGTGGAGAGCTTCGGCTCCCCCCGTAGGGCGCTTGACGCGTCTTTCGACGAGCTGGTGGCGGTTGACGGCGTCGGCCGGGGTGCGGCTGCCTCCATCAGGAGCCATGATTTTCGACCGTCGGCAGACAGGGAGGCCCAGGCCTTTGCCGGGAGCGGCGCTTCCATCCTGACCATCCTGGACAGGGATTACCCCCCCCTGCTCAAGGAGATCCCCGACCCACCTCCATATCTCTTCCTCAAAGGTATACTCCCGGAGCCGACCACGTCCATCGCCGTGGTCGGCTCCAGGCTTGCTTCCGACTATGGCATGACAATCACCGCAAGGTTCGCCAGGGAGCTGGCCGAACAGGGGGTGACCATCGTCTCCGGCCTTGCCCAGGGGGTGGATGCCGCTGCACACCGCGGTGCGCTGCAGGCCTCGGGCCGGACCATCGGTGTTCTCGGCTGCGGCATCGACCAGGTATACCCGGCGGCAAACCGCCAGCTCTTCAGGGAGATGGCCGAGCGCGGGGCGATCGTCAGCGAATTCCCCATGGGTACCGGGCCCGATGCGTCCAACTTCCCCCGCCGCAACAGGATAATCAGCGGCCTCGCCAGGGGGGTGCTGGTGGTGGAGGCGGCGGAGAAGAGCGGCTCACTCATCACCGCCCGCTTCGCCCTGGAACAGGGACGGGAGGTTTTCGCCATACCTGGGAACATCTCCTCCAGGGGGAGCAGGGGGACGAACAGTCTGATCAAGCAGGGGGCCAAGCTGGTGGAGTGCGTGGCAGACATCCTCGGCGAGCTGCCGCCGGAAGGGAGAACCCTCCCCGGCTGGGCCCTGCGGCAGGGGTTCACCCTGGATCCTGAAGGGGAGAAGATTTGTGCCGTCCTGGCCGATGGCCCGCTGCACATCGACGAGCTCACGGTCCGCAGCGAATTGACAGCCCCGGTCGTTTCGGCTATGCTGCTGCGCCTGGAGCTGCAGGGTGCCGTTATCCAGCTTGCCGGGAAGATGTTCTCCCTCGCCTAGTGCGGGAAGAAGCGAGTAGTGAGAAGGTAGTAGCCGAGGAATGTAGACTTATAATTGAAAACCACTTAACGGATATTTATGTCAAGCAAACTAGTCATCGTCGAGTCGCCTGCCAAGGCGAAAACCATCGAGAAATTCCTCGGCCCGGGTTACCGGGTGCTGGCCTCCTTCGGCCATGTCCGGGCCCTCCCCAGCAAACAGGGGTCTGTTGATATCGAGCACGATTTCGAGCCGAAATACGCGGTGCTGCCGGAGAGCAAGAGGCATATAGATGCCATCAAGAGCGCCCTGAAAAGCTCCGACGAGCTCCTCCTGGCAACAGACCCCGACCGGGAAGGTGAGGCCATCTCCTGGCACCTATTGGCGGCACTGGGGATGGGTGGGGAGAAGAGCAAGATCCCTGTCCGCAGGGTTGTATTCCACGAGATCACCAAGGGGGCGATCAGCGATGCGGTGCAGAACCCCCGGGAGATCTCCCGCGACCTGGTGGACGCCCAGCAGGCACGCTCCGTCCTCGATTACCTGGTAGGCTTCAATCTCTCCCCCTTCCTCTGGAAGAAGATTCGCTACGGACTCTCAGCCGGCCGGGTGCAGTCGGTGGCCCTGCGCCTGGTCTGCGAGCGGGAGAAGGAGATCCAGGCGTTCAGGGAGCAGGAGTACTGGAGCGTTGGGGCCAGGCTGGCAACTGGCAAGAAACAGGCATTCACCGCCAACCTTGTGGAGGCACAGGGGAAGAAGCTGGGGAAGTTCGACATCCCCGACCAGGCGGCTGCGGATGCCCTGGTGCAGAGCCTTGCCAAGGCCGACTACGTCGTGGGAAAGGTGACCAAAAGCGAGCGCAAGCGCCAGCCGGCGCCGCCCTTCACCACTTCCACCCTGCAGCAGGAGGCGTCGCGCAAGCTCGGCTTCTCCGCCAAGAAGACCATGTCAACGGCCCAGAAGCTCTACGAGGGGATCGACATCGGCGAGGGGACCGTCGGTCTCATCACCTACATGCGTACGGACAGCGTGGTCCTCTCCACCCAGGCCCTGGAAGAGGCGCGCCAGGTGATCACCGCCCTCTACGGCAAGGAGTTCTCCCTGGCCAAACCCCGCTTCTTCAAGAACAGGTCGAAGAACGCCCAGGAGGCCCACGAGGCGATCCGCCCCACTTACATCTCCAAGACACCGGCGGAGCTTAAGAAGTATCTCTCCTCCGACCTCTTCAAGCTCTACGAGCTGATCTGGAAGCGGACAGTGGCATGCCAGATGGCAGAGGCGCTCCTTGACCAGACCTCGGTGGAGATCTCCGCCGGAAAAGGTTACACCTTCCGGGCCGCCGGCACGGTGATCCGCTTCCCGGGGTTCATGAAGCTGTACATCGAAGGGGTTGATGCGGCGGCAGACAACGAAGCGGCAGTGAAAAAGGACGATGAGAAGGAGCAGAAGCTGCCGCAGCTGGCCGAGGGGGACCCCCTCGGGCTGCAGGAGCTCCTCCCGGAGCAGCACTTTACCCAGCCCCCGCCACGCTACACCGAGGCAACCCTGGTGAAGACCCTGGAGGAGTACGGCATCGGCCGACCCTCCACCTATGCCAGCATCATGAACACCCTGGTGGAGCGCAAATACTGCCGCCTGGACAAGAAGCGCTTCTTCCCCGAGGACGTGGGGATGGTGGTCAGCGACCTCCTCACAACCCACTTCACCCGCTACGTGGACTACAACTTCACCGCCGGCCTGGAGGAGGAGCTTGACCGGGTATCCAGGGGGGAGAAGAAGTGGAAGCCGCTTATGGCCGAGTTCTGGTCCCCCTTCTCCACCCTCCTCAAGCAGAAGGAGGGGGAGGTGAGCAAGGCGGAGCTGACCACCGAGGCCCTGGAGGAGAAGTGCCCCGAGTGCGGCGAACAGCTGGCTGTAAAGCTGGGGAGGCGGGGCAAGTTCATCGCCTGTACCGGCTACAAGGACGGCTGCCGCTACACGCGCCCCCTTGAGCAGGAGGGGCAGGAGGTGGCTGAACCGGTCCTCTCCGAGGAGAAGTGCGACAAGTGCGGCCAGCCGATGCTCATCAAGGATGGGCGCTACGGCAAGTACCTGGCCTGCTCCGGCTATCCGGCCTGCAAGAACAACCAGCCCCTGGTGAAGCCCAAGGGGACCGGGGTGGTCTGCCCGGAGTGCAAAGAGGGGGAGCTGACGGAGAAGAAGTCCCGCTACGGCAAGATGTTCTACTCCTGCAACCGCTACCCCCAGTGCAAGTTCGCCCTCTGGGACCTGCCGGTGGAGCAGCCGTGCCCCAAGTGCGGCTTCCCCCTGCTGGTGAAGAAGGTCTACAAGCGTGCAGGCGAGTTCCTCAAATGCCCCAAGGAGGGGTGCGATTATCAATCCAACAAAGAGTAATCCATTGCCACTGACCATCATCGGCGGCGGGCTGGCCGGCTGCGAGGCCGCCTGGCAGGCCGCTTCCTTAGGTGTCAGCGTCGACCTCTACGAGATGAAGCCGCAGAAGTTCTCCCCGGCCCACCAGCTCCCAGGGCTGGCCGAGCTGGTCTGCTCCAACTCCCTCAGGGGGGACTCCCTGGAGAACGCCGTCGGCCTCCTCAAGGAGGAGCTGCGCCGCCTGGGGTCCCTCTTCATGGAGGGGGCGGAGGCAACCCGCGTCCCCGCAGGGGGCGCTCTGGCCGTTGACCGGGAGAAGTTTTCCACATTCATCACGGATAGGGTCGCCTCCCACCCATTGATAACCCTCCACCGCGGCGAGGTTACCGAGATTCCTGATGCCGGGATAGTGGTGATAGCCTCGGGCCCCTTGACCAGCGATTCCCTGGCAGCAGTCATCGCCTCCCTGGCAGGCGACTACCTCTACTTCTACGACGCCATAGCCCCCATTGTCAGCTCGGACTCCGTCGACATGGGGACGGTATTCGCCGCCTCCCGCTACGGCAAGGGGGACGGGGACGACTACCTGAACTGCCCCCTCTCCGCAGAAGAGTATGAGGCCTTCGTCGATGCCCTCCTGGCAGCGGAAAAGGTGCCTGCCAGGGATTTCGAGAAGGTGGTCCACTTCGAGGGGTGCATGCCGGTGGAGGAGATGGCCGCCCGCGGCCGGGAGACCCTGCGCTTCGGACCCATGAAGCCGGTGGGGCTGGTTGACCCCCGGACCGGCCTGGAGCCCCATGCCGTGGTGCAGCTGCGCAAGGAGAACCTGGAGGGGACCATGTACAACCTGGTCGGCTTCCAGACCAAGCTGACATGGCCGGAGCAGCGGCGGATCTTCCGGATGATACCTGGCCTGGAGAGTGCCGAGTTCGTCCGCCTCGGCTCCATGCACCGCAACACCTTCATCAACGCCCCGGCCCTCCTCGCCCCCACCTTCCAGCTGAAGAGCGATCCGCGCATCTTCTTCGCCGGCCAGATCACCGGGGTAGAGGGGTACGTGGAGTCGGCCGGCAGCGGCTATCTCGCCGGGATAAACGCCGCCCTGGCGGCCAGGGGGGAGGAGCCGATCCTCCCCCCCAGGACAACCGCCCTGGGCGCACTGGTGCACCACGTCACCAACGCCGAAGTGAAGAGTTTTCAACCGATGAACGTCAACTACGGACTCTTCCCCGAGTTGGGGGGGAGGGTGAAGAAGAAGGAGCGCCGGCAGAAACTGGCGGAGCGCGCCCTGGCCGACCTGGAGGCATGGGGCGCAACTTTTGAGGAGAAAATCCATGTCCGCTGAAGAGAGCAACAAGGTTTCCCTGGTGGAGAAGGTGCTGCGCAAGGAGGTGCTCATATTCATGGTCGGGCTATTCACCCTCGGCTCCGGCTTCTATACCGGCGAAACCATGCAGTACTTCTGGGGGGTAACCATCCTCATCGGCGCGGTGGCACTGCACCTGGTGCGCAAGAAGGACTGGAAGCAGCACTGGGAGGAGCAGGAGCGGCTGCGCCAGGCATTCGAAGAGCGGCGCAGGGAGAAGGGGGAGGGTAAATGATATCGGCCAAGGTGATCCTGGCTTCGGCCTCCCCCCGCCGGGCGGAGTTGCTGGAGTCGGCCGGCGTACGCTTTGACGTGGTCCCGGGTCATATCGACGAGACCCCCCTGCCTGGGGAGGAGCCGGTCCCCCATGTGCTGCGACTGGCCAGGGAGAAGGCCGACGAGGTCGCTGCTCGTGAGGATGGCCGTCTCTTCATCGGCGCCGATACCATCGTCCTCTGCGATGGGGAGATCATGGGAAAGCCCCGTGACGATGGTGACGCGGCGCGGATGCTGACAAAGCTCTCCGGTCGGGGACACCAGGTAATAACCGGCTTTGCCGTATTCGACCGTGATAGGGGGCGGAGCATCAGCCGGGCCGTCACCACCCAGGTATTTTTCAAGCCCCTCTCAGCGGAGGAGATAGCTGCCTATGTGGCGACCGGCTGCCCGCTGGACAAGGCAGGGGCTTACGCCATCCAGGGGGGGGCTGCCTACATGGTGGAGAGGATAGATGGATCCTACACCAATGTGGTGGGGCTCCCTCTTTGCGAGGTTGTTGCCGCCCTGGTGGAGCTGGCCGGAGAGTGACGATGCTGATAGGGGAGAACCTCGGGGTGATCCGTGGCCAGATCGCCGCCGCCGCACGCCGGGCCGGGCGCGATCCGCGGTCGGTGCGGCTCGTGGCGGTCTCCAAGACCAAGCCGGCCCCCCTGGTGGAGGAGGCGTTTGCCGCAGGCCAGACCCTGTTCGGCGAGAACTACGTGCAGGAGCTGGCTGCCAAGGCTGCCGAGGTGAGGAGCCCGGTGGAGTGGCACTTCATCGGCCATCTGCAGAGCAACAAGGTGAGGCAGATCGCCGGCCTGGTGACCATGATCCACTCCGTTGACCGTCTCTCCCTGGCGGAGGAGATAAGCCGGCAGTCGGATAGGCTGGGGCGGAGCTGCGACGTCCTTGTGCAGGTAAATGTCTCAGGGGAGAGCAGCAAGCGCGGCACCACCTCCCGGGAGGCGATCGAACTGGTGCGTGGGGTGGCACTTCTGCCGGCGCTCCGTGTGGTGGGTTTGATGACCATGCCCCCCTTCTTCGACGACCCGGAGCGGGCTCGCCCCTTTTTCCGGGAGCTTCGCCTCCTGGCAGGGGAGATCGAGTCCCTGGCCATCCCCGGGGTCTCCATGGCCGAGCTCTCCATGGGGATGTCCGGCGATTTCGCCGTCGCCATAGAGGAGGGGGCCACCCTGGTGAGGATCGGCTCGGCCATCTTCGGCGAGAGGTAGGCGTAGGTAAGTAGCCGCTGTTTCTGTTATGATTGGTTCGAAAGGCAGGCGTTGGCAAATCGCCGGCCTAGGGGAGGTCATTCATGATGAACACCTCTGGAGAAGATCAGCTGCAGAAGGGGCTTGCCGCCCTGGAGCACGGTCACACCTACCTGGCTATGACCTGTCTGGAGGAGGCCATGGCGTCGGGGAGGACACCGCTTGTCGTCTCCGCCCTGGCGTACTGTCTGGCCGTCAATCGTGCTGACATGGAGAGGGGGGTCTCCCTCGCCCGGGAAGCTCTGCTTGCCGATGGGGGGAGCGCGGATGTCTCTCTCTATGCCGGGAGAACCCTGATCCTAGCCGGCCTGAAGGACGAGGCGATCAGGGCCCTGCGCGGCGGACTGGCAAACGGCAGGGACGATCGCCTGATTGCAGAGCTGGAGGGTATGGGGAGCAGGCGCCCCCCAATCTTCCCAAATCTCCCCCGCGGCCACTTCCTCAACAGATTAGCAGGCCTAATCCTCAGCCGCCTCGGCCTGCGCTGAGATGCGGATTATCCTGGATTCGGCAGCCAGGCAGCGACTACTTTCGCGTAACGGCCCTATTTCTGTAATTCTAAGTTCATTCCGCTAGGGCAGATGAACTCACCCTTCGGGTTCGGACAGCATCTGTTCTGGTCGCTCAATTTCACTAAGAATTACTACGAAATAGGCCCTAAGCGCTCTCTGCGTCACCGCCTAACTGCCGATTATCTTTCCCCGGGCAGGGATTATCTGCTATAACGGAACCTTAACCATTGGATACGGAGGTTCTGTTGTAAATGCTGAAAAGATTAATCGTCGTCTGTCTCTTCCTCGTTGCCACCCTCTCCACCGCCTCTGCCGCCACTCCCGGCGTTAACGTTCCCATCCTCCTCTATCACCGCTTCGGTCCCACCGTTGCCGACGGCATGACCATGAAGACCTCGGTCTTCGAGGAGCAGCTCAAGTACCTGCGTGACAACGGCTACAAGGTGATCCCCCTGCGGCAGTTGGTAAGCTGGTACCAGAAGAAGGGGCCGGCCCCCGGGCCCAAGTCGGTGGTGATTGTCGAGGATGACGCCCACAAGTCGGTCTACACCGACATGCTCCCCCTGGCGAAGAAATACAATGTGCCGGTGACGGTCTTCATCTACCCCTCGGCCATCTCCAACGCCAAGTACGCCATGACCTGGGACCAGCTGCGGGAGTTGAAGAAGAGCGGCCTGTTCGATTTCCAGTCCCACACCTACTGGCACCCCAACTTCAAGAAGGACAGGAAGAAGATGGCCCCGGCAGAATTCGACAAGTCGGTAACCATGCAGCTGTCTAAATCCAGGGCGAAGATCGAAAAGGAGCTGGGGGTTGCGGTTGACATGCTCGCCTGGCCCTTCGGCATCTACGATGACGAACTGCTTCGCAGGGCATCGGCCGCCGGCTACGTCGGCACATTGACCATCGAGCGCCGTCATGCCAATGGCGGAGAGAGCCTGATGAAGCTCCCCAGGTACCTGCTCATCAACGCCGATCAGGGGAAGGCATTTGCCCAGATCCTGGCGGGTAACGCGCCGAAACGGGATGTGGTGTATTGAAGCAGGTACGAGGGGAAAGGTGCGAGGATTGAGGAGTACTTAAACCGATGGAGTTGAAAGGATTATTCTTGAAACTCTAACCTTGCACATTGGCCAACAGCCAGGTGCGCATCTCATCACAATGGACGAACGTCAGAAAAAACATCCCTGCCCGGACTGCACCTTCTGCCAGTGGTGCGGGGACGACCGCTGCGCCCTCTGTCTGCGCCAGGCGGGGTGCCGGCGGAGGAAACTCTCCGTTGCCGAACAGATCGCCCTCTACGATGCCTTGAACCTGCGGGGAGAAGGTGATGAGCGGAAAAGATGAGACAATCGATCCCCTCGAAGGGCACGACCTGCAGCTGATCCAGCCGCGGCTGGGGTACCGCTTCTCCCTGGATCCCCTGCTCCTCGTCGATTTCGCCCGTCCGGCAGGGGGGAGAGGGGTTGATCTGGGGTGCGGCTGCGGCATCATGGCCCTGCTCATGGCAAGGCTTTCGCCGCAGATCCATGTCACCGGCGTCGAACTGCAGGAGAGCATGGCGGATCTGGCCAGGCGCAATGTTGAGCTTAACGGACTCTCCTCCAGGGTGGAGATCGTGGAGAGCGACATCTTGCACCTGGGCGGGGTTCTGCCGGCCAACGGTTTCGACCTGGTGGTGGCCAACCCCCCCTATCGCCGCAGGGGAGAGGGGAGGGTCAGCCCAAGGGCCGGGCGGGATCTGGCACGACACGAGTCGAGCGCAACCCTGGCTGACTTCCTGGCGGTAGCCAAGCGGCTGGTCAGCCCCGGGGGGAGGATCTGCTTCATCCACCACCCAGATCGGTTGGTGGAGCTCATCTGTCTGGCAACCGCGGCCAAGCTGGCGCCGCGCAGGCTGCGAATGGTGCATGGCGATGCCGCAGCAGGGGCGAGGATGTTCATGGTCGAACTGATGAAGGGGAGTCGTGGCGCTCTGGAGATCCTCCCCCCCCTGCTCGTTTACAATGGGGACGGAGGCTACAGCGCCGAAATGCTGGGGATTTACGCCCGGGAGGGCTACTAGGGAAGGCTTCTTAGATGCCGGGTGAGGAGTGACTCGAGGGCTTGGCGAAGCTCGGGGTCGGCAACCTCTCCCCCCTGCTCCTCCACCCAGCTGCTCTCTTCCGGGGTGAGTTCCCTGGACACTGGCCTGAAGGGTTCCTCCCGATCGGCGCCTTCCCTTATGATACTACCCTGCTTGAGGAAGATCTCCCGCACAAGCTGTTCGCCACAGGCGTCGTTCAAATGTGAGATTATCTCCCCCTTGAGGAGGGAGAGCTGCTGCATCCAGGCCGAACCGGCCACCCTGATCGTCAGGGTACCGTCGCGAAAAGATGCCGGGATGGCCCTGGAGGCTATCTGAGGCCCGACAGCCTCCTCCCAGACCTGCCAGATCCTCCCCTCCCGCAGGCGGCCCTGCAGCGGCATGCCGGCAAAGATGACGTCAAGGAGCTCGGCCAGGTGGGCGGGGCGCTTCATCTTCAGGCGCTTCTTAGTCACGGCAAGCCCGGCGGCGCATTCTGCCGCCGATGATCTGCCCCAGCACCGCTCCGCCGAGGGTGAGAGGGATCAACTTCCAGCTGAAGCCGGACTTGATCCTCAGGTAGATGATCAGCGGGATGGAGATGTGGACGTAGAAGTACCAGGCAAATGAGAATTTCTCATACCCCTGGCGCAGGTAGCCGCACGGTATGTTGACCGCCAGGGCTACCAGAACCAGACCTGTAAGGAGGAGTGCGCCGCTCATGGCAACAATAGTATGCTGCATGGCGAAGCAAGTCAATCTGCTTGTTCTTACGCCATAACAGCTGCTGCCGGCGGTGGAGATCGGAGATGCCCATGGTAAGCGACGGCGATTATGTCGCCATATTCAATTCCGTGCACCGGGTGATGAAGGCGGAGAAGCTTCTCAAGGAGAGGATGATGAAGATCCTCCTCATCCCCGCACCCAGGGCCCTCTCTGCGGACTGCGGCCTGGCCATCCGCTATGCAGCCGCGGACAGGGGGGAGGTGGAGGGGGTGCTGCGGGAAGCGGAACTGTCGCCGGAGGAGATCTATGTCAAGGCCGGGGAGAGCTATCTCCGCGTGGAGATGTAAGGTCAGGACCCGGAGGCCCGGTACTTCTTCACCATCCTGACCGGCTGGTAGGAGAGCTTTGCCGAGCGAAGCCCTGGCTCCCCCAGGTCCTGCTCACGGTTGACGAAGGTGCAGTCGTTGAAGAGAAGGCGGCTGAACTCGCGGTTGACCAACTGGGGAGCCCCTTCGACGAAGGGGTCGGCCTTCTCGAAATGGCAGACGGCACTCTCCCGGTTGAGCCGCTCCCCCAGGGCAAAGGCGGCAACTCTCCCCTTAATGAGCACCACCACCCCGCACAGCCCCAGCTCTTCGGCCAGCTGCACCCCCTCGGCGTTCGCCTCGATCTCCAGGGAAAGTGGTGGGGAGGCTGCTCCCCCCCTTGTCTCCCGCCACTTGCGGAGGAGCTCAAGGGAGCCGGGGATGTGCGCTGCTGAAAAGGGCTCAACGCGGAATTCGTGCCTGCTGGCGAAGTAGCTTATCCGGTTCTTCTTCTTGTGGAAGCGCCTGCCGGGGAGGGTCGCCAACTCCTCCCGCAGGTAGAGGTAGTCCCAGTTATCCCTGTCCTCCATGACGCGTAACCCGGCTGGTAGAACCTGCTCGCCCAGGAATGCCTCGTCTACGCCGTAGAGGGAGTGGCCCAGGGCAAGGAGCATCCTGGCGGCTTCCCAACGCTCTCCGCTGATGGGAGGGAGGAAATAGGCCTCGCCGCCGTACCCCCTGGCGAAGATCACCAGGCTCCCCTCCACCAGGCTGACCGCATAGGCGTGGGCCTTGCGGAAGAGGTAGAGGTTGGCGAAGGTCAGCTCGGAGATCTGCGGCTGCAACTGCCGGAAGATCTCCTGCAGCAGCTCTCGGTCAGCCATCTCCAGGGGGCGCATGGCCGGGTAGTCGGGAATCTGCATGCTCTTCTCCTTGGACCCAAATTATAAACCCATACAAGCCACATTTCCATCGGTCCTTAGTCGCTGGCCGGTGCCCCATGACAGGAGCGGAGATGAAACCATTATTCCTCAACCCACCCACTTTCGAGGATTTCGACGGAGGGGCGGGAGCCCGCTACCAGGCATCGCGGGAGGTTACCTCCTTCTGGTACCCGACTTGGCTCTGCTTCCCGGCCGGGATGATAGAAGGCGCCAGGGTAGTTGATGCGCCGGTGCAGCGCCTTGGGCTGGAGGAGTGTCTGGCCATAGCCGGGGAGTACGACATGGTGGTGCTCTACACATCCACCCCGACCCTGCAGCTGGACATTGCCACCCTCCGGGTGGTGAAGGAGCGGCGGCCCGGGACGATTACGGTGCTGGTCGGTCCCCACGTCTCCGTGCTGCCGGAGGAGACCCTCCTTCAGGGTGGGGGGGGGGTGGACATCGTCTGCCGCGGCGAGTTCGATTTCACCATCAAGGAGCTCTGCGCAGGGGTGGAGTGGGAAAAGGTGGCCGGCATAAGCTTCCGCTTAGCTGGTGAGATGGTGCACACCCCTGACCGGGAGCCGCTCCGTAACCTGGACGTGCTCCCATTCGCCAGTCAGGTATACCAGCGGGACCTGCCGGTCAGCGAGTACGTCATCCCCCATTTCCTTCACCCCTACGTATCCATCTACTCCAGTCGTGGCTGCCCGTCACGCTGCATCTACTGCCTCTGGCCCCAGACCTTCTCCGGCCGGTCAATGCGCTGCCGCTCCCCAGAAAACGTGGCCGAGGAGGTGCGCTGGATCATGGCCAACATCCCGGGGGTGAGGGAGATATCCTTCGATGACGATACTTTCACCGCTGACATTCGCCACGCCCGTGAGGTTGCCCTCCTCCTCAGGCCCCTGGGGATCTCCTGGACCATCAATGCCCGGGCCAACTGCGATTACGAGACCCTTAAGATCATGGCCGAGGCCGGACTGCGCCACGTGGTGGTGGGCTACGAGTCTGGCAACGACGCCATCCTGAAGAACATAAGGAAGGGGATCACCTCCGAGCAGGCTGCCCGCTTCACCAGGGAGTGCAAGAAACTTGGCCTCTCCATCCACGGCGCCTTCATCATGGGGCTCCCCGGGGAGAGCCGGGAGACAATCCGCCAGACCATCGAGTTCGCCAAGCGGCTCGACCTGAACTCCATCCAGGCCTCCATCGCCTCCCCCTACCCGGGGACCGAGTTCTACGATCTCTGTCTGGATAGGGGGTGGATAGCGGAGGGCTCCCTCCTGGACGCCAGTGGCCATCAGAAGTGCGTCATCAGCTACCCGGAGCTCTCGGCGGCGGAGATCTATGCCTCGGTGGAGGAGTTCTACGACAAGTTCTACTTTAGGCCCAAGTACATCCTGCGCAGCATCGGCAGGATGCTCGTCGATGGCCAGGAGAGGAAAAAGCTTCTCAAGGAGGGGCGCCAGTATCTGGCCTACATGAAGAAGCGTCGCCGGTCGGGAGCATGAAAAAAGCCGCCCAGTTGCCGGGGCGGCTTTCCATCTTTCAGATTTGTGCGGTATTACTTGCCTGCGGGTGCGGCGGG
>CALMOE010000142.1 GCA_937871715.1 uncultured Geobacter sp.
TCGAATAAGAGTCGGCTCAGGTTATACCGGCGGCGGCAGGGTGTCAAGGGAGGTTCCCCCCCGGGATGAGAGCTAATCCCTCAATTATATGAACAGCGAACACAACCAGCCACGTCACTCCATGATCGATGGGGATTGACCTGCAAGAGCTCCAATTGTGATAAACTATAAGCATAATCCTCCCCATATGTCAGGTTGTAATGATCGGGGCGCTAAATCGTATGGAGCTTGCATTCAATGCATTTCGTGAAGCCATGCGCATTATCTCTTCGACCTTCTGTAGGATGATCAATCTCGGCTCGCTCTCAAACAGCAAGTAATCGTGTTGAACCAGGCGTTAGCAGTGCAGGGGAACCAGCAGATGTACAAGGCGAACTTGGTCTTTCTAACTTATGTCAAGCCTTCAGCCAATACGACCTACTCGGCGACGCTCAAGGAGGGCATTCAGGAAAAGGGCGGCAACACCATACCGTTAGAATGCAGCTGGACGTTCACTACCTAATACTGAGGGAGGATACAGACCGGCAACAATTTTCAATTCATGCAAAATTCAAAAGTCCCTCCCCAGCAAAGATACCAGCCCGGCCCTAAAGGGCCGGCAAATGACATGCCATCAAATCTGAAATGCCGGAAAAGGAGGAAACACCATGACTGGAAGATTGCCCCTACTGCTGCTTGTTGTCGCCTTAACTTACGGCATCAGCGGATGCTCGCTGAAGTACACAATCGAAGAACCGGTGCCGTCACGGGTTACCTATCAAAATGTGGAGAAAAAACCGCTCGTGATGAAGATTGTTGACGAGAGGATCGACAAGAAATTCTCCCCCGGAATCACAGGGCTTAAGAGCGTCGACATCATATTTGAAAACGTCGAGGACCCGGTCGGCTGGCTTGCCAAGGGTCTTGAAAAGGAGTTCTCAGCACGCGGTGTGCCGATGCAGGCCGTTACGAGTGATGTGGCGGGCCAGCCTGCTCTGACCCTTACGGTAAAGAGATATCAAGTGGTTAATCATCGGGCCAGCGGTTTCTCCGCGTGGGAGGCCTACCACCTCTTCCTCGGTCAGGTGACGATGGGTGAGAAAAGCTGCACCATCCCGGCATACTTCTTCAACTCGAAGATTCCGGTCTGGTCCATGGACGAGATCGGCAAGCCCTGCCTGAGCACCCCCATGTCGGTGATGGTCAAGGAGATAGCTGCGAAGATCAATCGCTGCGTATTCAACTATTCGGCCAGCGATGCGGAAGTGGAGAAGATGACTGCAGCGGCCCTTGCGGAGGTGAAGGGTGAGAGCGATACGGCCTGCTTTCCGTCTATTGAGCTTGGCATCACAAACAACCCGGCTGCCCTTTCCGCCCTGCAGAAGATCGCCGAGAACGAAAACTCCCTCGTTCACAACTGCGCAGTCTCGGCGATCGGACTCCTCGGCGTACCGGGCCAGTTCGACTACCTGGCAGATAAGTTCAGAAAATTCACCAACAACGACAAAGCAATGCCGCTTAAGGCTATCGGCGACTACGGCAACAGCAAGTCGATGGAGTTTCTCGACAAGTTGAGAAGCGATAAGCTCTACGAAGACGAGAACTCTGTTCGCTACTGCGTCGATCTCTATCTCGCGAAGTAACTGGAGACAGCCAGCCACGACGTGAATAGCACCAACTGTTGCCGGGGGGTCACCCCCCCCCGGCCCTTGCACAATCAGCCAAGCAGGATCTAAACTTGGTGAAGATCATCAGCCGATGAGATCCAGCAGGCGCTCTCCGCACGCATTTGCCTCAATCAAGGGAGCGGCTTCGCCCGGCACGTACCTGCTCCCTGCCTGCCTGTGACGGATGCTGCATCTGCCT
>CALMOE010000143.1 GCA_937871715.1 uncultured Geobacter sp.
GGCCCAACTCTCCAGCCTGGGCAGTCGCCTTCTGGGGGATCGTGGCCAGGGGGGGGGTGGTTGTGCCGGTGGATTTCATGTCCGGAGTTGAGAGGGCGAGGGGGATTGCCTCTCATAGTAGAGCTGTCTTTGTTCTGCAGAGCAGGGCCAGGGTCGACCAACTGCAGGATATGGACGGCGTAATGCTGGAGGATCTGGAGCTGCTGCTGGAATCGGTCACCCCTGCACGGGGTGAGCCGGCTGAGTCCGCGGACGAACTGTGCGAGCTGGTCTACACTTCCGGGACCACAGGTGATCCCAAAGGGGTGATGCTTACCCACCGCAACCTTGTGGGTAACCTGAGGCAGGTGATTGACCACTTCCCGGAGATTGATGCCAGCTACACCTTTCTCTCCCTGCTCCCCCTGTCACACATGTTCGAACAGATGGCCGGTTTTCTCGCCCCCCTTTATCTCGGTGGCACCATCGTCTACATGCGTACCCTCAAGCCATCGGCGATGATGGAGGCTTTCGCCGAGGAGGATATCACCGCCACCGTTGCCGTACCCCGACTCCTCCAACTGCTCAGATCCTCGGTGGAGCAGGGGTTCCGGGCAAAGGGTCTCGGCTGGCTGCTGCAGTCTATGCTCACGGTCTCCCCCCTGCTCACCCCTGGGTTAAGGCGTCTCCTCTTCCTGCCGCTCAGGAAGCATTTCGGCAGCGGATTCAATCTCTTTGTCTCGGGCGGGGCCCCGCTCTCCGCAGAGCTTTTCAACTTCTGGAGTCTGGCAGGGTACAGTGTGGTGGAGGGGTACGGTCTGAGCGAGTGTTCCCCCGTCCTTACCGCCAACACCATTGCCAGACAGGTGCCGGGTGCGGTCGGCTGGCCCCTCAAGGGGGTGGATCTCCGTATCGTCGGGGGGGAGATCCAGGCCAAGGGGGAAAATGTCTTTGGCGGCTATCTGGACAACGAAGCGGCGACCCGTGATGCCTTCACCCCTGACGGCTGGTTCCGCACCGGCGATCTCGGGGAGCTCGACCCGTCAGGGGCGGTGATCGTCAAGGGGAGGGCCAAGGAGCTGATTGTCACCGGGAGCGGAATCAATGTCTATCCGGAGGAGCTGGAGACGATCCTCAGCAGGGTTCCAGGCGTGCGCGAAGCCTGCGTGATCGGCATGCCGCGCGGCGGGGGGGAGGAGGTGCATGCGGTAATAGTCCCGGACGGCAGCGACCGCCCCGTAAGCGAGATCGTCAACGAGGCGAACGGCTCACTGGATGAGCTGCAGAGGATCACCGGTGTATCCATCTGGCCCGATACCGAGTTGCCCAAGACCACCACCCTCAAGGTGAGAAAGTTCGTTGTCAGGGAGCGCCTCCTCACCCTGGCAGCCGGCGGGGTGACCGAGCCAGCGGCATCAGTAGACCGGCTCACCATGCTGGTGGCGGCAGTTGTGGGCCTTGCTCCCCGGGAGGTGAGGGAGGACTCCTTTCTCGTTGCCGACCTGGGACTCACCTCCATCGGCCGCCTTGAGCTGGTCAATGCCATCGAGCAGGAGTTTCGCCTGGACCTGGACGAGTCGGCCATAGGTCCGCAGACGACGGTGGCAGCCGTGAGGGGGATGGTCGCCAGGAGGGAGAAGGTGGCTCCTCCGCGCGGGCTGAGATTCTGGACCTCCGGCCGCTTCTGTAGGGGGGTGAGGATGGCGGCCGACTCCCTGTTGCACCGGCCGCTCCTCTCCCTCTTCGTCTCCCTCGAGGTCCGCGGAGCGGAGAACCTGGCCGGGCTTTCCGGGCCGGTTATATTCGTCGCCAACCACGTGAGCTATCTCGATCAGCCATGCATCATGTTCGCCCTCCCCCCCGGCATAAGATACAGCTGCGACACGGCCGCCTGGGCGGAGTTCTTCTTCGTCAACTTCCGCAATCCTGCCGAGCGCCTCTGGAAGAGGGTGGCATTCGAGTACTGCAGCCTGGCCCTGGGGGTGTTCCCTCTCCCACAGTCCTCCGGTTTCAGGGGGGCACTGCACCACATGGGGCGTCTGGCGGACATGGGGGTGTCGGTTTTAGTCTTTCCAGAGGGGGCGAGAAGCAGGGACGGCGCCTTGCAGCAGTTTCAGGGGGGGGTGGCGGTGATGGTCAAGGAGCTGGGACTACCGGTTGTGCCGGTGGCCATCAACGGAGTGGAAAGGGTGCTGCCTGTCGGGGCGGCGTGGCCCAGAAGGGGGAGGGTGAAGGTGACCTTCGGCGCACCGTTGGATCTTGGCCGCCTGGGTCCAGAGGAGATGGCGTCAGCAGCCAGGCGCGGCGTGCAGAGGCTTTTTGAGCAGTGTCAGGGTGATTTTATGTAGGTAGTGACGGTTGCTGACTGGTTAGGTTTAGTGGCCTTGTCGATGCCGAAAAATTTAAGGACAGTATCAGTAACGATTGACGGCCATGGGCCGGTAACGCTGTCTGCAGATGCCGATGCCGTTGTCGGTTCAGAGCCGTTGGTGGTGTAGTAGATGGTTGCCGCTTCGCTGGAGCTGAAGGTGACCGTTGCCGGGTAGCTGCTCACATGGGTGGTGCGATTTGCAAAAAGAGGCTTGCTAACGCCTGGACTTGAGTCGCTTGCTACAGTTGCCGAGATCGCCGGGGCGGTCGTGTCGCTTACCGGCGGGAACCACTCGAAGTCGCTGCCGCCGCAGGCGGAGATCGTCAGGGTTATTGCCGCCAGTAGTATAACTCTTTTCAGCTCCATTGCCCCCCCCTTTGCCCTTCTTTAAACCTTTATAGTCCCCAAGCGGCCGGATGTCAAACCTGCTCTGCATAGGAAAATTCAGCCAGCCACCCCTCAAGGATCTCCACTTTCCCCGGGCCGAACCTGGCAAGTTCGCGCCTTACCTGCTCGAGCGGTTTTTCCACGGTCAATATGTCCGGCTTCTTGGAAAAGAAGAGGTCGGCAAAGGCGACGATCTTCTCCTCGTTTGTCACCGGCACCATGTCCCGCAGCGGCAGGGGTAGGCCCTGCCCTTTTATGTCGGCAACAGTCAGGCCGACGCCGATGTGACGTTCGCAGACGAGGCCATGGTGGGGCAGCCCCTCCCTTTCGAGTACCTCCCTGCCGATGATCCCGTGGAGAATGTAGGGGGCCATGCCGTGGCAGCCGAGCCCCGGCGCGGATGTTAGGGCCACGCCGATGTCGTGGAGCATGGCAGCCTCCTCGATGAAGCCGATGTCCAGTTCGGGCGCTGCCGGGTGTTTTCCGGCGGTCAGCACCGCCTTGCGGGCCACCAGCCTGCTGTGGGTGAGGAAGAGGGGGAGCGCCTCGGCTGGGAAGTATTTTGCCAGCAAATCTTCGGGGTTCATGAGTTCTCCGTGGGCAGAGTATGGGGTGGATAGGCATCGATGTCAAGAGCCTGTTTTGCCCGAGAATCCTTGACCGGCAAAGGGTTATGGGATATCTTCATGGCGGTTCAGTATCCAAATTCCAAGGAGCGCACCATGGCAAGACCCAGCTGGGACGAATATTTCATGGAGATCACCCACCTGGTTGCCCGCCGCTCCACCTGCTTGCGTCGCCAGGTGGGGGCAGTGCTGGTCAAGGAGAAGAACATTCTCGCCACCGGTTACAACGGCTCCCCTTCAGGGGTGGCCCACTGTCTGGATGTGGGGTGCCTGAGGGAGCAGATGGGGATACCATCCGGTGAGAGGCACGAGCTCTGCCGCGGCCTGCATGCCGAGCAGAATTCCATAATCCAGGCGGCGAAGCACGGCACAAATATCGACGGTTCTACCCTCTACTGCACCACCATGCCGTGCATGATCTGCGCGAAGATGATCATCAATGCCGGCATACGCCGCATAGTCTTTGAGGAGGGGTATGCCGACCGGCTGGCGGCGGAGATGCTTGCCGAGGCTTCCATAATCGTTGACCGTTTCACCACTAAACCCGAACCCGGAGCTGACCGATGAAATGCCCTTTCTGCTCGTTTGCCGATACCAGAGTGATCGACTCCCGCCCGGACAAGGATGGTGCCGCCATCAGGCGCCGCAGGGAGTGCGAATCCTGCATGCGCCGCTTCACTACCCATGAACGGGTGGAGGAGGTGATCTTCCCCATGATTCTGAAGAAGGACGGTCGCCGTGAGGCCTATGACAGGGGGAAAGTCGTCGCCGGCATCAAGAAGGCCTGCGAGAAACGCCCGGTCTCCATCGAAACCATCGAGAAGATGGTGGAGCGCCTGGAGATGCGCCTGCTGGAGAGCGGGGAGAAGGAGATCGGCAGCAAGTCTGTCGGCGAATGGATCATGAACGAGCTGCACGACGTGGACGAGGTGGCCTATGTCCGCTTTGCCTCGGTATACCGCTCATTCCGTGACATCAACGAGTTCATGAGCGAGCTGCAGGATCTCTTGAAAAGCGAGCAGATAAAGAACCGCAAGAAGTGATGCGAGAGCTGATGGCAACAGCCGGCAGAAGTGGGAGAGCATGAACGATTTCCACCAGATGATGATGCGCCGCGCCCTGCGCCTGGCCCGCAAGGGGGTGGGCAAGACCGCTCCCAACCCTGCGGTCGGCGCTGTGATAGCCCGTGACGGCATTGTGGTCGGCGAGGGGTGGCACAGGCGCGCCGGAACCCCCCATGCGGAGATCCACGCCCTGGCCATGGCTGGGGATGCCGCCAGGGGTGGGGATCTGTACGTCACCCTGGAGCCCTGCTCCCATTTCGGCAAGACCCCGCCCTGCGCCGACGCATTGATCGCCGCGGGGGTAGCCCGTGTCTTCATCGGCATGATCGATCCAAATCCCATGGTCAGCGGCCGGGGGGGTGATCGTCTGCGCCGGGCCGGCATCGAGGTGGAGAGCGGGCTGCTGGAAGACGACTGCCGTCGGCTGAATGAGCCGTTCATAAAGCATGTAACAGCAGGCACCCCCTTCGTAGTTCTGAAGAGCGCCATGACCCTTGACGGCAAGACCGCCACCCCAAGCGGCGACTCCCTCTGGGTAAGCGGCGAGCAATCCAGGCGGATGGTGCACAGCCTGCGTGCCGCCATGGACTCGGTCATGGTGGGGGTCGGCACCCTGCTTGCCGACGACCCTGAGCTGACCGTCAGGATGGTCAGGGGGCGGAACCCCTTGAGGATAGTGGTCGACAGCGAGCTTCGCACCGAGCCGACTGCACGCCTCTTTTCCCAGGGGGGGGGAGTGATAATAGCGACCTCCAGCAGCGATACCGCGAGGATGGCCGCACTCACCTCCGCAGGTGCGGAGGTCATCGTCTGCCGCTCCAGTGGCGGCAGGGTTGACCTGCGGGATATGTTGCAGCACCTCGGCAGCCGCGGGGTGCAGTCCGTTCTCCTCGAGGGGGGGGAGACACTGGCAGGGGAGATGCTCCGCCAGGGATTGATCGACAAGTTCCTTTTCTTCATCGCCCCCAAACTGGTGGGTGGGGATGGCAAGGGGATATTCGCCGGAGCCGGCGCCCCCCTGATGGCGGATGCCTTGCCGATGCGAATCGCCAGAACAAGCAGGGTGGGGGACGACATTCTTCTCGAAGCATATCCGGAGGTAAGATGTTCACAGGACTGATTGAGGATGTGGGACGGCTGGTTAAACTGGAAAGGCGCGGAACAAGTGCGCTGCTTGCGGTGTCAACGGCCATCCCTGCCGACGGTTTCAGCCTGGGTGATTCGGTTGCCGTGAACGGGGTATGCCTCACAGTGGTCAACATTCAGGGTGGGAACCTCGCCTTCGACGTCTCCCCCGAGACCCTTGACAAGTCCTCCCTCGGCGGGCTGACAACGGGCGCGAAGGTGAATCTCGAGAGGGCGCTCCGCCTCTCCGACCGCCTCGGCGGGCACATCGTCACCGGGCACATCGACTGTCTCGCCACCATCTCCGGCCGGCGGGAGGAGTCGGGTAACATCATATTCAACTTCTCCCTCTCCCGTGAACAGCTCCGCTTCATAGTCCCCAAGGGGTCGGTGGCCATTGACGGCATCAGCCTGACGGTCAACAGTGTCTCGGCGGACAGCTTCTCCGTCAACATCATCCCCCATACCGCGGCAATGACAACCCTGCACCAGCGTCACCCCGGGGATAGGGTCAACATCGAGACCGACATCATCGGCAAGTATGTGGAGCGTCTTCTCGGTCGTTCACCGGGGGAAGCTTCAAGCGGGATAACTCTTGAGACCCTGATGCGCAGCGGATTTGCCTGACTTGCCGGAGAGCCCCCTGAAAACGGCCGGTAAGCCCTTCGTAGGGGGCTTTTCTTGTTGTGGGGGGCAGGGGTATTCTGTTATATAAACTCTTTGACTTTAAGGTGCCTTGGGACTATGGCGCCGCTAGATGAAACGGGGATCCGACATGCCATTAGCAACTATCGAAGAAGCGATCGAGGATATACGCCAGGGTAAGATGGTTATTCTGGTAGACGACGAGGACCGGGAGAACGAAGGGGATCTCACCATGGCCGCGGAGATGGTGACCCCCGAGGCCATAAACTTCATGGCCAAGTTCGGCCGTGGGCTGATCTGTCTAACCCTGACAGCGGAGAAATGCGATCAGCTGAATCTCCCCCCCATGGTCAGCTCCAACACCTCGTCATTCGGTACGGCATTCACCGTATCCATAGAGGCCAAGCGAGGCGTATCCACCGGCATATCCGCTGCTGACCGGGCACACACAATTCTCACCGCGGTGGATGACCACTGCACAGCCGAGGACCTTGCCCGTCCAGGGCATGTTTTCCCCCTGCGCGCCCGTAGCGGCGGAGTCCTTGTCAGGACCGGCCAGACCGAGGGATCAGTCGATCTGGCGACCCTCGCAGGGCTGAAACCGGCCGGGGTTATCTGCGAGATAATGAATGATGACGGCACCATGGCAAGGATGCCGGAGCTGAGGGAGTTTGCCAAGGAGCATGGCCTGAAGATCTGCACGGTGGCCGATCTGGTTGCCTACCGGATGCGCAAGGAGTCCCTTGTCCACAGGGCCGTGGAGGTGCCTCTCCCCACCCAGTACGGGGGCGAGTTCACAGCCATCGCCTTCCATAACGATGTGGACCAGTTAGAACACCTGGCCCTGGTGAAGGGGCATGTGGCAGGTGACGAGCCGGTGCTGGTAAGGGTGCACTCCGAATGCATGACTGGCGACGTCTTCGGCAGCTGCCGCTGCGACTGCGGCGACCAGCTGCACAGCGCCATGGAGATGATCGACAGGGAGGGGCGCGGGGTCATCCTCTACATGCGCCAGGAGGGTAGGGGAATCGGCCTGATCAACAAGCTGAAAGCCTACCAGCTCCAGGACAAGGGGAAGGATACGGTGGAGGCCAACCTGGAACTGGGGTTCAAGGCCGACATGCGCGATTACGGCATCGGCGCCCAGATACTGGTCAACCTCGGGGTGAAGAACATCAAGCTTATGACTAATAACCCGAAGAAGATGATCGGCCTTGAAGGCTACGGCATCAATATCGTGGAGAGGGTCCCGATCCAGGCGGAGCCAACGGAGCTGAACCTAAAGTATCTGCAGACAAAGAGGGAGAAGTTGGGACACCTCCTGGAGAATCTTTGAACGTGCAGTTTGGTGAAAAGTGACGGGTAATTGAAGACCGGTTTAATTCGAGAGGAGATATAAATGCCTAATTACATCGAAGGGAAACTGGATGCCAGCGGTCTCAAGTTCGGCATCATTGTAGGCAGGTTCAACAGCTTCATTGGCGAGCGGCTCCTGGAAGGGGCAGTGGATGCCATCCGCAGGCATGGCGGAGCCGATGGGGACGTGGATGTAATGCGGGTACCCGGTGCGTTCGAGATCCCACTGGCAGCCCAGAAGATGGCTGGACGGGGCAAATACGATGCGGTCATCTGTTTAGGTGCGGTGATCAGGGGGGCTACCCCCCACTTCGACTATGTTGCCGGAGAGGTGGCCAAGGGGGTGGCCCATGTCTCCCTGGAGAGCGGCGTGCCGGTTGTTTTCGGCGTGTTGACCACCGACACCATCGAGCAGGCAGTGGAGAGGGCCGGAACCAAGGCCGGCAATAAGGGTTTCGATGCGGCAGTGACTGCGATTGAAACCGTCAATGTCTTCAAGGAGCTCTGCTAGTGGGGATAAGAAGAGAAGGGCGTGAACACGCCCTGCAGGCATTGTACTCAATAGAGCTTCATCCCGATACGCCCCGCGAGGCTGTCAGGCTCTTCATGGAGGCCCACCCCTGCAAGGTGTCGGTCAAGAACTTTGCCATGGGGCTATTGAGCGGCGTCATCGACAATCAGGCAGGAGTTGATGCCAAGATTGCCGAGAAGTCCCCAAACTGGTCCATCTCCAGGATGGCGAAGATAGATCTGTGCATTATCCGTCTGGCAACCTACGAGCTCCTTTTTCGCGACGACATCCCGAGCAGCGTGACCATCAACGAGGCCATCGAGATTGCCAAGAAGTTCGGTAGCGAGGAGTCCCCGGCATTTGTCAACGGCATACTGGACGAAATTTTCAGGGGATTGCCGCAAAAAAGTGCTGCCGTGGCGGAAGGGGCTGAGGTAGACACCGCGGCTGAGTGATCATTCCAATTTCATTTCAAGCGAGAAACAGCATGCAAGAGATCAAGGTAGGATTAATAGGTTTCGGAACTGTCGGCACCGGTGTGGTGCGGCTCCTCTCCGAAAATGCCGGGCTGATAGCCGACAAGCTCGGAGCGAGTTTGGTGCTGAAGAAGATCGTCGACCTGGACACCACCACCGACCGCGGCGTCAAGCTCGGGCCAGGGGTTCTCAGCAGCGATATAAACGAGATTCTCGATGACCCGGAGATCAGCATCGTCATCGAACTGATCGGCGGCTATGAGCCGGCCCGCAGTTTCGTTCTCAAGGCACTTGCCGCCGGCAAGCACCTGGTGACAGCAAACAAGGCCCTCCTCGCCCTGCATGGCGAGGAGATCTATGCAAAGGCTGCAGAGGCAGGGGTGGAAGTACTCTACGAGGCGGCAGTCGGCGGTGGGATCCCGGTCCTCTCCGCCATCAAGGGGAACATGGCCGCCAACCGATTCAACACCATTCTCGGCATTCTCAACGGCACCTGCAATTACATCCTCACCAAGATGACCAGGGAGGGATCAGATTTTCGTGAAGTCCTCGGAATGGCCCAGGAGCTTGGCTATGCGGAGGCCGACCCCACTTTCGATATAGAGGGGATAGATACGGCCCACAAACTGGCTCTGCTCCTCTCCCTCTGTTTCGGCACTCGGGTGAATTTCGCCGACATCTATACCGAGGGGATTACCTCAATCTCGGCCATCGACGTCAATTTCGCCCGCCAGTTCGGCTACAAGATCAAGCTGCTTGCCATCGGCAAGCGTGACGGCGACCGTGTCGAGGCCAGGGTTCATCCGACGATGATCCCGATTCATTACCCCATGGCCGACGTGGACGGCGTATTCAACGCCATCCGCCTTACCGGCGACTTCGTCGGCCCGGTGATGCTCTACGGCCGGGGGGCCGGCATGGAGCCGACCGCCAGCGCGGTAGTCGGTGACCTGATGGACATATCGCGCAACATCCTGGCCGGTATCGGCCAGAGAGTGTCTGCCCGCGGCTTCAAGGATGAGGCGGTTGCATCCCTGGCCATCAAGCCGATCGGCGAGATCGTCAGCCGCTACTATCTGCGTTTCAGCGCCCTCGACCAGCCGGGGGTCCTGGCGGCCATTGCCGGCGCCCTGGGGAGGAGCGGCATAAGTATCGAGTCCATGATTCAGACCGGAAGAAGCGGCGATTTCGTGCCGATAGTCATCATCACCCACGAGGCTTGCGAGCGTGATGTCCTGGCTGCCCTTGATGAAATAGATGGACTGGATATGATCAGGGAGAAGAGCTGCTTCATCCGTATCGAGGACAATCTGGAGTAGTAAAAGAGTAATATGAAGTTTGGTAAAAAATGCGGCCCCTGCTTAAGGGGTCGCATTTTTTTTGCCCGGAGCTCAGGGGGGCATCAGTTCGGCAAAGCTCTTTACCGAGGTGAATGTGGCCGACGGCTTGGGGGGGAGGGCCGAACTGGAGCCGCTGATGAAGATGAGGTGGCGTATGCCGTAGGCAGCTGCCGTACCCAGGTTGGTTTCGCTGTCTTCCCCCAGCATGGTTTTTGCGGGGTCGAAGGGGATCCTCTCCTGCAGCTTCCCCCAGAAAGCCGCATCCTCCTTGGGTAGACCCAGTTCATGGGCGGAGATAATCGTATCGAAATATGGACCCAGGCGGGTCTTTTTCATTTTCATGGAAAGGGTTTTACTGTGGGCGTTGGTGACCAAGTGGACCCCCTTGCCGTGGTGGCGCAGGAAGAGGAGAAAATCGATGACGAATGGGTGAACTGCGATCAGGTGGTCGACCTCCTCCTTGAGGAGAGGGATATCCACGCCGAGTCGGTCAGACCAGTAGTCCAGGTCCGTCCAGTTTAGGGTGTTTTCCTGGGACCTGAACATGCGGTAGAGCATCTGCCGCGCCTCTTCCAGGGGGAGTCGGTGCTTGGCGGCATAACGCTTCGGCACATGTTCGAGCCAGAAGTGGTCATCGAAGTGTCGGTCTAGTATTGTGCCGTCCATGTCAAGGAGGACAGTGTCTATTTCTTGCCAGTCAAGCATCGCGTTTCACCTCTGAAATTTTCCGCCGGCCGTGCCATACGGGGAAACTCCAGTATAATGACACGATAGAAGAGATGCAATCCATTAGGCATTCCTTGGGTTCGGGGGGTGGCAATCATGCTGATGCGTAAGGTGGTCAAGGTTTTTCGCAGTATTCCGACAGTTGAGGGGGCCGGCGTGCATCTGAAAAGGGCGTACGGCTATCATCAGGTGCCGCTGTTCGATCCATTCCTCATGCTCGATGATTTTCACTCATCCGATCCATCCAGATATCTTGCCGGTTTTCCCTGGCACCCACATAGGGGGATAGAGACTATTACCTACATGCTCGAAGGGTTGGTGGAGCACGGTGACAGCATGGGGAACAAGGGGGTGATAGGCCCGGGTGATGTGCAGTGGATGACTGCCGGGAGCGGCATCATTCATCAGGAGATGCCCAGAAAAAGTCCAACAGGCATGATGTGGGGGTTCCAGCTTTGGGCCAATCTGCCGGCAAGCCGGAAGATGATGCCCCCCCGCTATCGGGACGTGCCGGCTCACTCCATACCTGAGGTGACAGTTGCAGCAGGTGTCAGGGTAAAGGTGATCTGCGGCTTGCTTGGAGGTGTCCAGGGGCCGGTTCGGGATATCGTCATCGATCCTGAGTTGATGGATGTGAGTATCGGCCCGGGGGGACTCTTCGAGCATGAGGTGAAACCTGGGCACACCGTGGCTGCCTACGTGCTCTCCGGCGGCGGAACGTTCGACGATGGTCTTGACCCATATGCCTTCGAGTATGCAGGGAGCGGTTGGTTTGACTTGGAGAGGAGTTGTCTGTTCGGCCCGGAGACTGTCGTTCTATACGGGGATGGGGATGGGATACGTGTGGTCGCCGGAGGGGAGGGGGTCCGTTTCCTTTTCTTCTCCGGTAGACCCCTGGGTGAACCGGTGGCCTGGCAGGGGCCGATAGTTATGAACAGTCAGGAGGAGTTGCGTATCGCCTTCGAGGAGTATCGTGGCGGCACGTTCATAAAGTAGATTTACGGGGCAGTTTTATTGCCGGTGAAGTGTTAAGCCCGTGAAGTGTCGCATCGACGAAATATCTGCCGTCATAACAGCCTGAAAACATGGCGCTAATTTGTTGTGAGTTAATTTATAGTAAATAAATTTACCAAAAATAAATCGACTCTTGACATTTAATTGCTGGTTAAATATTTTATTAACAGTAAACTGTTGTCATGGTGATCGTAGCGATGCAAGGCAATGTATAGAGGCTTGGGAATGTCAGAGTACAACATCGGCAAAAAATTGAAGGAGCTGCGCAAGTCGAAGAAGCTCACCCTGCAGGATGTGGCCAACGAAACCGGCTTTTCTGCCGCGCTCATCTCCCAGGTGGAGAACGAAAACATCTCCCCCCCAATAGCAACCCTCTCCAGGATCGCCAAGTTCTATGACGTCAAGATGGGTCATTTCTTCAGCGATGGGGAGGAAGAGTGCCGCTTTGAGATCATCCGCGCCAATGAGCGGAAGATGGTTCCACGGGTCATATCCCAGGATGGCACCAGTCATAGCTATTTCTACGAATCTCTCTCCCGCAACAAGAAGAATAAGAGGATGGATCCGTTTTTCCTCACCCTTAACGATATTGCCGCCAATACTGGGACATACAGTCATGATGGTGAGGAGTTCCTCTTCGTCATGAAGGGTTCTGCCGAACTCATTCTCGAGGAGCAGCGAATAATCCTCTATGAAGGGGATGCGGCCTACTTCGACTCGACCCTCAAGCATCGCCTCCTCTCCACTGGCAATGGAGAGGTAAAGGTCATGGCGGTGGTGATGCGCTGATTGCAGCATGGAGATAAGTTAGGTTGATTCCGTTGACCGCCCCGGGTGACGACCCGCAGGGGCGGGAACAGCCCCGGCTGAAAGGG
>CALMOE010000144.1 GCA_937871715.1 uncultured Geobacter sp.
GCCCCCTCCTCCCCGCGGCTCTGCTCCGCAGGCCCCTCGGGGAGAGTTCCGCAGCCGTAACTCTGCCACCAGTTGCACGTCTTCTTAAGAGTATCATCTTCCTCCCCGCGGAAACGGAGATACTCAATCGCCTCGGCAAAGGCCGGCCTGGCAAGAACGGACTGGGGCTTTCTCCCCGGCATCCTGGCAAACCGCTGCTGCAGGACGAGGATCTCCTTCAGTCGGTAGGCCACCCTCTGGGTAATGGATACCCGCGGCAGGGTATCTTCCATGAGCCCGGCCACCGCCATCTCGATGCTCTCCTGGGGCGCGGCTCCGTCCCGGCGGAATGCGGCGGCCTTCTCCTCCAGGTAGCTGCCGAAAAAAATCGCCAGGAAGAGGGGGACCGCTGGCTTGACCCCGTTGGCAACCATCTCGTCGACCCTAATGAGCGCCCTGCTCAGCTGGGTATGGGGAAACCCGTCCTCTTCCCTTGAAAGCCACTCATCCAGGAAGGGAAATAGTGCGGCAAACAGGCCGAAGTGCCTGAGGAGCTGGTAGCACTGCTCCCCTTCGCCGCTGAGGAACATCTTCATCAGCTCGTCGAACAACCGGGGGGGGGAGGCCTGACAGATCCGCTCAGCCATTCCAACTATCGCCCGATGGCAGTCATCCTCAATGGCAAAGCCCAGCTGGGCGGAGAATCGCACCGCCCTGAGCATCCGCACCGGATCCTCGGCAAACCTTACCTGCGGATCGCCGATGGTGCGGATTATCCCCAGGTTCAGGTCATCCACCCCCCCCACGTAATCTACTATGGAGTAGTCGGCGATGTTGTATGAAAGGGCGTTGACCGTGAAGTCACGGCGCCACGCGTCCTCCTCCGGCGAACCGAAGAGGTTGTCGCGCAGCAGCATGCCATCGCCGCTCTTCACTATCTCCTCATCACCCCCCGCTCTACCGTCTGCCTCGCCCGCCTCCGGGATCTCCTCGTTCTCATCCTGCTCGGATTCTCCTGCGCTGGCACGGAAGGTCGCAACCTCGATGATCTCGTCGCGGAAGTGGATATGGGCGAGCCTGAATCTGCGCCCCACCAGGCGGCAGTTCCTGAAGAGCTTCTTCAACTCGGTGGGGGTGGCATCGGTGGCGATGTCAAAATCCTTGGGTTCGCGGCCGAGGAGCAGGTCCCTGACGCAGCCACCCACGAGGTTGGCCGTGTAGCCGCTGTCGCGCAGCCTGTAAAGGACGCGCAGGGCATTGTAGCTTACCAGTTGGCGGGAGATGTTGTGATCGGCCCGGGCTATTATTCTTGGCTTGTCTTTTTCCATGTCACCCTACATAACATATATTTTACCTCTAGGCAAAGCAGCAGCATGCTATCATTACCCAAATAGCAATCGCTCCTCTTTTGACTTGGGTCATCCCCCTTTTTTCGGATTTCCCCTAAATTGACACCATGAACGAACTGACCGCGCAGCAACTGAAAGACCTGAAGACCCTCGCCCACTTCATTCGCGTCTACTGCCACGCCAAGCACGATCGCAAGAGCGTGGGCGAAGTGCGGCTCCCGGAGAAGCTGCAAAAAAAAACGGGGGGGAGAGAGACCATTTGCAGGGAGTGCGCCGACCTTCTGACCCACGGCATGCAGAAGAGAAAGCTCTGCCCCCTGGACCCAAAGCCGACTTGCAAGAAGTGCCACATTCACTGCTACAGCCAGACATACCGGCAAAAAATCCGGGAGATAATGGCCTTCTCTGGCAGGAAGATGCTGCTCAGGGGGAGGATTGACTACCTTTGGCACTACTTTTTCAATTAACCATCAAAAAGGAGATACAAAATGCTGAGAAAAATAGTCCAGATCGATGCTGAGAAGTGTAATGGCTGCGGCCTCTGCGTACCATCCTGCGCAGAGGGGGCAATCTCCATAGTAGACGGCAAGGCCGTCCTGGCTGCGGATAACCTCTGTGACGGACTTGGCGCCTGCCTTGGTGACTGCCCCATGGATGCCATCAAGATCATCGAGAGGGAGGCTGATGAGTTTGACGAAACCGCCGTTGAGGAGCATCTAAAGGCCATCGGCAGGCCGGCACACCATGGTTCCCATGACGAGCCGCACCAACCGGCAAAGCCGGCAGTTCACCATGGCCATGGCGGCTGCCCAGGTTCACGAGCCATGACCCTGGAGCCCGCCTCCTCCACCGCCCCCCAGGAGGAGGCCGGTGCAAGGCAGAGCCGCCTTGGCCAGTGGCCGGTGCAGCTGCATCTTGTACCCACATCGGCACCCTATTTCCAGAATGCCGACCTGCTCATTGCCGCCGACTGCGTCCCCTTCGCCTATGCCGACTTCCACAAGGACTTCCTGGCCGGCAAGGCAGTGGTGATCGGCTGTCCCAAGTTGGACGACAACAGCTTCTACCTGCAGAAGTTGACTGAACTTTTCCGGGTCTCTTCAATCAGGAGCATCACTGTAATGCGCATGGAGGTGCCGTGCTGCGGTGGCATAGTAATGGCTGCCCGCCAGGCCCTGGCCGCTTCCGGCAAGGATATCCCCTTCCACGAAGTGACGGTGAGCATCCGGGGTGAAATTCGTTAACAGGACCAAAAAGACTTTTTTTATCTTTTTTGATTGACAACTCAACTGGTGGTTGGTATTTTTTTCCAATGCTTGTCATTACCAATCACCAAGGAGACTCTCCAATGAGCGTATGCACACTTGTTACCCAGCAGGCCCCAGACTTTACAGCCAATGCAGTCATGCCTGACAACAGCTTCGGCCAGATAACCCTCTCCTCCTTGAAGGGGAAGAATGTTGTACTTTTCTTCTACCCATTGGATTTCACATTCGTCTGCCCTTCGGAGATTCTGGCATTCAACCAGAAGCTAGAGGAGTTCAAGAAGCGCAATACCGAGGTTATCGGTGTCTCCGTAGATTCCCGTTTCACCCATCTGGCGTGGAAGAAAACCGCTCTTGAGGACGGAGGTATCGGCAACATCCAGTACCCCCTGGTGGAAGATCTCAACAAGAACATCGCCCGCAGCTACGGCATCCTCTTCAACGACTCCGTTGCCCTGCGCGGCCTCTTCCTCATTGACACAAAAGGGGTGGTACGCCATGCGGTGATAAACGACCTCCCCCTCGGCAGGAATGTTGCCGAAGCCCTGAGGATGGTGGACGCCCTCCAGTTCGTGGAAACCCACGGCGACCAGGTCTGCCCGGCAAACTGGCAGCAGGGGGAGGAGGCGATGACCCCAACCGCCGAGGGTGTAGCCTCATACCTGGCCAAGCGGGGCTGAAAGCTTAACCCAGATTTTACGAAGGGGGGGCGGGATCATCAACCGCCCCTTTTTTTCGTGCCATGCCCCGCCGTAGTGGATCTCCTCTGCCGCTTGCCTCTCCATGGATATTGTGTTACAAGGGATAAATGAGAAAATATCCGCGGTTGCAGCCACTTTCCCCTGCCAAAAGGAGAGCCCAATTGATGAAAAAACCTGCCGTGATAGTTTCACTCCTACTGCTCACACTGATTTCAGCACCGGCATCGGCGGTTGAACCGCCCAGGCCAGAATCCATCGCCGAGCTTATGTCCTTCAAGCTTGTCCGCGGGATGACAAATTTTGCCACGGCAATCGTGGAACTCCCCAAGCAGACATACATAACCACCCGTACCCATGGCCCGATCGGCTACGTAGTGGGTCCGATTAAGGGACTAGGCATGTCCCTCTACCGTGGGCTTATCGGCGCCACGGAAACGATCTTCTTCATGGTGCCGCAACCAGGCTATTATGACCCGATGATACAACCTACCTACGTATGGGAGGGTTGGGACGATATCCGCGCCGAGCGAATCAGCAAAGCCCAAACAGAAAATGAGCAGAAACCGGGAGAGTGAAATGAAGCGCGGTAATCTGATGCTAATAGTGACTGCAGGGATACTGTTCCTGCTGGCCACATCCATGCCAGCCATGGCTGACGGTTACAGAAACATAGAAACAGCCTCTGCACAGGATGTTGTGGACGCCATGGCTGCCAAGGGGGTTCGCGGTGCGGCAAACCTGGCAACCGGCTGGGCCGAGATTCCAAAACAGATCTATGTCACCGGTCAGGATGGGGGGTGGCTTCGCGGTGCCGTCATCGGCCCTTTCAAGGGGATCGGCATGGCCATTGTCAGGACGGTGAGCGGTGCGGGCGAGCTTGCCACCTTCTTTGTTGCCTACCCTGGATACTACGACCCGTGGATAGAACCGCGCTTCGTCTGGCAGCCCGAATAGCAAGGGGTTGTTTCGGCCAGAGTTTCGAACTTCAACCTTAATCAAAACCCAGCATAAAAAAAAGCCGCATCCGAAGATGCGGCTTTTTTCATGATCTGCAAAGATCGAATTACTTCTTCTCAGCAGCCGGAGCAGCCGGAGCAGCTTCTTCTTTCTTCTCAGCTTTCTTAGCCTTCTTAGCCTTCTTGGCCTTCTTAGCAGGCTTCTTCTCTTCTTTCTTCTCAGCAGCCGGAGCAGCAGCAGCCGGAGCAGCAGCAGCCGGAGCAGCTTCTTTCTTAGCGGGCTCAGCAGCAAAGCATACGGAAGCGAAAGCAACGGCAACGAGGGCAGCAAGAACTTGTTTCATTTTTGTTTCTCCTTTTGATTTAGTACAGCAAGATTATTTATTTAACCTATAGCACATGCCATGCCAACAAAGAGTCAACAACATCAACGCACTGTTTTTACTGACTTAATCTTCCATCAATGTCCACCCCACCCTAAGGGTCGTGGTCCCACACCAACTCATATAAGCCATCGCCTGCCCCATTTGCGGCACACTCGTCCGTGCCGGGGTTGTCATAAGCACCAATAACTGCTACTATGCGTCTGCCACGATAACTTTGTCGTGGTTTTTTTCTTTAAGGAGCAACCAGTGAAGCAGAACAACCTTTTGCAAGTCGAGAAACCGGCCCGCTACATGGGTGGCGAGATGGGGATAATCCGCAAGGAGAATGCGGAAATCCGCTTTGCCCTGGCGTTTCCAGATGTCTACGAGGTGGGGATGAGCCACCTTGGCTTTCAGATCCTCTACCGGATACTCAACACCCCCGAATGGCTGGCAGCTGAGCGAGTCTACGCCCCCTGGCCGGACAGGGAGGAACAGCTGCGCGCGGCCGACGCTCCCCTGGCTACCCTGGAGAGCGACACACCGCTCCCGCGGTTGGACATCATCGGCTTCACCCTGCAGCACGAGCTCTCCTACACCAACATCCTCAACATGCTCGACCTGTCGGGGATCCCTCTCCGTGCATCAGAGCGACAGAGCGGCTGGCCTGTCATCATCGGCGGAGGCCCCTGCGCCTACAACCCCGAACCCCTAGCCGACTTCTTCGACGCATTTCTCCTCGGCGACGGGGAGGAGGCGGCCCTGGAGATGGCTGAAGCCGTGCGGCGATGGAAGGGGTCAAGCCGGGAAAAGGCGCAGCTCCTCGAAGAGCTGGCGAAGATTGCCGGGGTCTATGTCCCTGCCCACTATGGAGTCGAGTACCATGCCGACGGCCGCATAGCGAAAACAACCAACCTCAGGCCTGACCTTCCTCCGGCACGACGCCGCTTCCTCGCAGACCTGGAATCGGCCCCCTACCCGGACAACCCTGTCATCCCTTTCATGAAGACGGTGCACGACCGGGTAAGCATGGAAATAGGCCGGGGGTGTACACGTGGCTGCCGCTTCTGCCAAGCGGGCTACATCTACAGGCCGGTGCGGGAACGCTCGACGAAGAAGATCCTTGGGTCCATTGAAAAAACCCTGCATGCCACGGGCTATGACGAGGTCTCCCTCCTCTCCCTGGCCACCGGCGACTACGGCTGCCTCACCCCTCTGCTGAAGGAGCTGATGGACCGCTACGCCGAAAGCAAGGTCGCCGTCTCCTTCCCCTCCCTGAGGGTAGGCTCCCTTAGCGACGAGTTGATCGAGGAGGTTAAAAAGGTCAGAAAGACAGGCCTGACCCTGGCGCCGGAGGCGGGCAGCGAACGCCTGCGCCGCATCATCAACAAGGGGATCAGCGAAGAGGCCCTTATCGCTGACGCCAGGACAGCCTACGGCGCAGGATGGCGACTGATAAAACTCTACTTCATGATCGGCCTTCCCGGCGAGACCATGGAAGATATAGACGCCATCATCGAACTGGGACGCAAAGTGAAGATGGAAGGGAAACTGAGCGGCAAGGGGGGAGAGGTGAACGTATCAGTCTCCAGCTTCGTACCCAAGGCCCACACCCCCTTCCAATGGGAGCAGCAGATCAGCTACGAGGAGATCCTCACCAAGCAGGAGTACCTGCGGGAGCAGCTGAAACGGAAGAGGCTGAACTTCAAGTGGCACGACGCCCCCCTCTCGGTTATCGAGGGGGTCTTTGCCAGGGGTGACCGGCGCCTTGGCGACGTCCTCGTTGAGGCGCACCGGCTAGGCTGCAGGTTCGACAGCTGGGGAGATCACTTCAGCTTTACCGCCTGGCAGAAGGCATTTGCCGCAGTGGGCATCGATCCGCGCTTCTACCTGCGCGGCAGGGAGATCGAAGAGCTCCTCCCCTGGGACCACCTGGACAGCGGAGTCAGCAAGGAGTTCCTCCTCAAGGAGAGGAGCCTGTCAATGGAGGAGACCCTCACCGCCGACTGCCGCAGCGGCGCCTGCTCCGCCTGCGGAGTCTGCGATTTCAAGGAGATCCGGATGCGCACGGTGCAGCCGGCAGCGGATGTCGCCAGGCCCGGCCGGGAGGAGGCTGCACCAGCGGACGAAGGGGTCGGCAGGATAAGGATCCGCTTCAGCAAGACAGGCACCATGCGCTACCTGAGCCATCTGGAGATGATCACCCTCTTCACCAGGGCAGTCGGCAGAAGCGGGATCCCCATCCGTTTTTCCCAGGGATTTCACCCCCATCCGAAATTCTCGTTTGCAACCGCCCTCTCGGTCGGTGTAGAATCCCTTGCCGAATACCTGGACATGGAAGTGGCAGCCGGATTCGGCGCCGACACGGCCATGGGGTCGCTCAACGCCGTTCTGCCTGAGGGGATAAGGGTCCTCGAAGCGAGGGAGATCCCATTGAGGAGCGAATCCCTCTCCGTCATCATGGAGAGTGTTCGCTACCGCGTTACTCTCCCGGCAACTGCGGAGCAACCGCTCGACGCCATGATCAACCGCTTCCTTGCCCTGGACAGCTACCCGTACCGGAGAGCCAAAAAGGGTGGAGACCAGGATTTCGACCTGCGTGCGGGGCTGAAGTCCGCGCTTGCCGTAGATGAGGGTCTTGAACTGGTTATCGACCGGGCCAAGCCACTGGAGTACGTGGCGGCCATCACCGGCCTCCCCCTGGACGAGCTGGGGGAGTGCAGCATCGAAAAACTGGCTGTAAATTTCAAAGACACATCTTTACCTATATAATTTCAATAAAAATATGCAGGTTCAAGGAACGTGGTTTTTTTGTTCTGGCAAGGCTGTCAAGGGAGAGTGCGGAGGCGTAGCAGCGCTACGCCGCACAAGCGAACCCGCAGACTTACGCAGCCAGGGCGAAAAAGCCGCGTTCCTCCGGAGCGGATATGGCGAATGAGCTGGTCATCAACACCACCTCCCACGAAACCCGCGTCGCCCTGATAGAGAACGGCACCATTGCCGAACTCTACATAGAGCGGAGCAAGGTCAAGGGGATCGTGGGGAACATCTACAAGGGGCGGGTGGTTCGCGTCCTCCCCGGCATGCAGGCGGCCTTCGTGGACATCGGCCTGGAGAAGGCGGCCTTTCTCTACGTGGCTGACGTGTTCGACCCCCTGGAAGAGTTCGAGTCCTTCATGGAGGGGAACGGCAAGAAGAGTGGCGAGGGGGAAGGGGAAGCACCGGAAATGCACCCCATGCACCCCATCGAGGAACTGCTCCAGGAGGGGCAGGAGCTGCTGGTGCAGATCTCAAAGGAGCCCATAGGCACCAAGGGGGCGAGGATCACCGCGCACATCTCCCTCCCTGGCCGCCACCTGGTCTACATGCCGACCGTGGACCACGTGGGGATCTCCCGGCGGATCGAGGACGAAGCCGAGAGGGAGCGCCTCAAGGAGATCGTCGAACGGATCAAGCCGCCGGGCAGCGGCTTCATCGTCCGTACAGTGTCAGAGGGGAAGAGCGAGGATGACCTGCTGGCGGACATGAAGTACCTGATCAAGCTCTGGGAGGAGATCGCCAAGAGGAAGGAGAAGGGTCACCCCCCCATACTGATCCACTCCGACCTGGACATGACCCAGAAAGTCGTGCGGGACATCCTCACCGAATCCGTTGACCGGATAGTCGTTGACTCAAAGCCGGAGTACGACCGGATCGTCCAGTTCATCTCCACCTTCATGCCGAAGATGAAATACTCCATCGAGCTTTACGACGAGGAGGAGCCGATCTTCGACCATTACGGCCTGGAGGTGGAGATCAGCCGCGCCCTGGGGCGCAAGGTCTGGCTGAAGAGCGGCGGCTACATCATCATCGAGCAGACAGAAGCCCTGACCGCCATCGATGTCAACACAGGCCGCTACGTGGGGAAGCACAATCTGGAAGACACCATTCTTAAGACCAACCTTGAGGCGGTGAAGGAGATAGCCTACCAGCTCAGGCTGCGCAACATCGGCGGCATCATCATCATCGACTTCATCGACATGGAGAAGGAGGTCAACCGGGACAAGGTGTTCGGCGCCCTGGAAGAGGCGCTGAAGAGCGACAAGTCCAAGACCAACATCCTCAAGATCTCCGAACTGGGTCTGGTGGAGATGACCCGCAAGCGGGTGAGGGAGAGCATGGGGCGAATGATGTGCGAACCTTGCCCCTACTGCGAAGGTCGGGGCTACGTCAAGTCCAAGACCACGATATGCTATGAGATTTTCCGCGAACTGCGTCGGGAGATGCTCGACATACGCGGCACCAAGGCTACCCTCACTGTCCACCCCCAAGTGGCCGACCTCCTCTACGACGAGGAACGGCGGGGTCTTGAGGAGTTGGAGAGGAAGTTCAAGAAGCGGATCACGGTTCGGGCCAAGCCGGGGTTTCATCAGGAGCAGTTCGAAATCGCCATCTCGTAAAGCGTGGCTTAAGGCAGGAAAAGGAGCAAACCCATGATCTTTGCCGCCAAAGTCAGCGAAGTGCCTAATTTCGGCAAGAAGGCCGTTACCTTGGAAGGCCGGGAGATCCTGCTGGTCAACATCAAGGGGGAGATATTCGCCTGCGAGAACGAATGCCCCCACCAGGGATCACCCCTTAACGCCGGCATTGTCAAGGACGGTCACCTCTCCTGCCCCAGACACGGCTACCGTTTCGACCTGAAGAGTGGCCACTGCAAGGACAATGGGGAGTTCACCCTGAAAATCTTCCCGGTCAAACTGCTGGGTGAGGAGATCATGGTTGATCTCGGTCAGGATAATAATTCTTGACTTATAGTTGCAAAGTGCGTTATTTTTCCATGCTCTGCACAATTTAAAATAAAGGTGGTGAGTCTAGTATGTACGCAGTAGTTAAAACCGGAGGGAAGCAGTACAAAGTTTCCGTTGGCGACTTTCTGAAAGTCGAGAAGCTCGAAGGCGCGGTGGGTGACTCCATCCAGCTTGACGAAATCCTGATGGTTGGCGGCGATACGGTTAAAATCGGAACACCGTTAGTGCCCAGCGCCTCTGTTGTCGGCACCATTGTCGAGCAGGGGAAGGACAAGAAGATTCTTGTCTTCAAGTCCAAGCGCCGGAAGAATTCCAGGAAGCTTAACGGGCACCGTCAACTCAGAACTGTCCTCAAGATAGAGAAGATCAACGCGTAATATGCGGTAACCGGCAGCCGCACAAGGCACCGGCTACTGGCAGGAGGTTATACCCATGGCACATAAGAAAGGCGTCGGGAGCTCTAGAAACGGCCGTGATTCAGACGGTCAGCGACTCGGCTGCAAGAAATTCGGCGGCGAAACCGTCAAAGCCGGCAACATCATTTATCGCCAGCGCGGCACCAGCATTCACCCCGGCACCAACGTCGGCTGCGGCAAGGACTACACCCTTTTCGCCCTGATCGACGGCATTGTAAAGTTCGAGCGGATGGGACGTGACCGGAAGAAGGTTTCCGTCTACCCCGCCAACTAAAGCAACAAACGCTCAAGTTCAGGCAGAAGCCTGGGGTCTGAAGGACTCCGGGCTTTTGTCGTTATTGCCGAATGATCGTATAAAAACCTTCGGCACCCATTAACAGCGAGAAGAGTAATCATGAGTTTTATCGATGAAGTGAAATTATTCGCCCGGGCCGGCGACGGCGGCGCCGGCTGCGTCTCCTTCCGCAGGGAGAAGTTCATCCCCTTCGGCGGCCCCAACGGTGGCGACGGCGGCAAGGGGGGCGACCTCATCCTGCAGGTCTCACCCCATGTCTCCACCCTCTACGACCTGCGCCTCCACCCCCACCAGAAAGCGGAGCGGGGAAAGAATGGCATGGGGAAGGACTGCCACGGCGCCTCCGGTGAGGACCTGGTCATCCCGGTCCCCCAGGGGACCATCGTCAAGGATGCGGAGACCGGCGAGATTCTCGCCGACCTGGCGGAGCCGGAGCAGCGGATCATCCTCCTCAAGGGTGGCAGGGGCGGCCAGGGGAATGCCCGCTTTGCCACCTCCACCAACAAGGCACCAAAGTTCGCCCAGCCCGGCGAGGAGGGGGAGGAGCGGGTCATCCGCCTGGAGCTGAAACTGATGGCCGATGTGGGGCTCCTCGGCTTCCCCAGCGTTGGCAAGTCGTCCCTCATAACCAGGGTCTCCGCGGCCCGTCCCAAGATCGCCGACTACCCCTTCACCACCCTCAAACCCCACCTGGGGGTGGTGGAGTACAAGAACTACCGCACCTTCGTCATGGCCGACATTCCGGGGATCATCGAAGGGGCCAGCGAAGGGGCCGGACTTGGACACCGCTTCCTGCGCCACGTGGAGAGGACCCGCATCCTTCTCCACCTCCTCGACCCCTGCCGCACCCACGACTCCAATCCCCTGGAGGACTACGAGACCCTCAACCGGGAGCTGGCCCTCTTCAACCCGGAGCTGGCCCAGAAACCCCAGATCATCGTGGTCAACAAGATGGACCTGCCGGACGTGCAGGCGCTCCTCCCGGAGATCACACCGTATTTCGCCAGACTGGGCATGAAGGTATTCCCGGTCTCAGCAGCCACCGGCGAAGGGATAGCGGCGCTTCTGGACGAAATAGCCGCGACCATATGGAAGGAAGGGTAAACCCCTTGGATATCCGCCACCAGACACTGAAAGATATCAGAAGGATAGTCATCAAGATCGGCAGCCAGGTTCTTACCAGCGGGGATCAGGAACTGGACAGGGGTTTCGTCGCCTCCCTGGCATCCCAGGTGGCAGAGGCCCGCAGCAAGGGGCTGGAGATGCTCATCGTCACATCAGGGGCTGTTGCCGCCGGCAGGGGGGCGCTAGGCCTGACCAGCAGGCCGAAGACCATCCCCCAGAAGCAGGCGGCGGCGGCCATCGGCCAATCGCGTCTGATGCGCGCCTATGAGGATGCCTTTGCCGCCCACGGCATCAATGTAGCCCAACTGCTACTCACCCGCGGAGACCTGGCGGACAGGACACGCTACCTCAATGCCAGGGCAACCCTGGAGACCCTGCTGGAGTGCGGCGTGGTGCCGATAATAAACGAAAACGACACCGTTGCCGTGGAAGAGATCAAGTTCGGCGACAATGACAACCTCTCCGCCCTGGTGACAAACCTGGTTGACGCGGGGATGTTGATCATCCTCACGGACATCGACGGGCTCTACGATGCAGACCCGCGCAACAATCCCGACGCACGGCTCATATCGCTGGTGAAAGCGGTCACCAGGGACCTGGAGAGGATTGCAGGTGGAAGCGGCTCTGCGGTGGGGACCGGCGGGATGGCGACCAAGCTGGCCGCGGCAAAGAAAGCCGGGAAGTCGGGGGCGGTCACGGTGATCGCCAACGGCACCAACGCCGGGATCGTATCAAGGGTGATCTGCGGAGAGGAGGTCGGCACCCTGGTGCTGGCCGAAACGGCAAGCCTGACCAGCAGGAAGCACTGGATAGCCTACAGCCTGAGGCCACAGGGGAAGATCTTCGTCGACTCCGGCGCAAGCGATGTCCTGCGCAGGGAGGGGCGCAGCCTTCTCCCCTCCGGGGTCACCGCCGTGGAGGGGAACTTCAATCGCGGTGCATGCGTGAGGATCTGCGACCACTCTGGAGGGGAGTTCGCCCGGGGGATCACCGACTATGCCAGCAGCGAGGTATCCATGGTTCTCGGCCGCAGGAGCAGCGAGATCGAAGAGATCCTCGGCTTCCGCTACGGCGACGAGATCGTCCATCGGGACAACCTGGTGCTCTTGTAGCTAGGCGCTCCGCCCCAGCATCTCGGCTATCTTCCCCGCCACCTCCCCGGTCAGTACCGGGCAGACCCCCTTGTCGTTCTCCGCACGGATGATCCTGCAGCAGGTGGCGCCATACTTCTCCTTGAACCAGCTGTGCAGCTCCTTGGTCATGTGACTGGTGGCCTTCTTGTCACCCAGGACCATCCCCAGGGCAACCGTCCCGGCGGCAACCGCACCGCAGATGCACCCCGAGCCGGAACCGCCGCCGAATCCGCTCACCGAGGCAACCACCCCCTCCGGCAGATCCTGGGCAAAGTGGCGCCTGACCGTCTCCAGCACCGCCTCGGCGCAGTGGTACTTCCCCGA
>CALMOE010000145.1 GCA_937871715.1 uncultured Geobacter sp.
TATTAACCACCAGGTCAGGATACTTGTCCCGGGTGATCGTTATCTGCCCGCCGACTAGGGTGTTGTTGTCCTCGATTCTCTCCAGCACGCTGTTGTAGGGGTCTACTATTGCCCCTACGTAGTAGGTACCGGTCGTGTTTATGGGGATGGTGTACTGGCCGCTGCAGACATACTCCTCGTCTGCGGCAAGAAGGCCGGGGGTGATGCAATACACTATCTGAGTATCGTATGTGGTAATCGTTGTATCGCTCGACAGGTAGATACGCGTTTGGGCTGTAGAATTCGCCTTATAGTTCCCCTGGTTCTTGATCGTCGCTGACACGGTGATCGTATCCCCGCTCTTCGCCGTTGCCGGGATGGGGGATATGTTATTAACCACCAGGTCAGGATACTTGTCCCGGGTGATCGTTATCTGCCCGCCGACCAGAGTATTGTTATCCTCGTTGCTCTCGTCTCGTATGTTATTAGTGTAATCAACAAACGCACCATAGTAGAAGGTGCCGTTTGTTGGTACCGGCACGCTGTACTGGCCGCTGCAGCCCGTTATTGCGTAGGCTTCGAGAGAGGAAACGGAACAGTGCATCATCTGCGTGCCGGAAGTTATGATCGTTGCATCGCTCGACAGGTAGATGCCGATATGTATCGGATTGCTTGCAGTGGCTAGGTAGTTCCCCTGGTTCATTATCGTGGCGCTGCAGCTGATCGTGTTCCCGCTCGTCAGCGATGTCGGCGTGCAGTTTACGTCGGTGACGACAAGATCAACATGCCTGAAGGCTGCAGTGACGTTCTTCAGCCCATTCATGGTCATGGTACAAGCCGTGCCGTTCGGCTGGTCGCAACCAACCCAGTGATCGAAGGTCACGGCCGGCGTGGATGACGCGGTCAGCGTCACCACGGTCCCGGCGGAGAACGCCTGGCTGCAGTTGGCGCTGCAACTGCCCCCGGAAGAGAAGGTAACCGTGCCCGGGCCATCCAAGGTGAGATTGAGGAGCGCCTTGATTGCCAGCGGATAGGAGCCCGAGACAACCTTGTCCGCCGCATCTTTCGCTGTAACGTTCACCATGAACGTATCGGGAACAGATGAAGTCAGGCTGAGCAGCCCGGCACTGTCTATCGCCACCCCTGTAGGCAGCGAGCCGCCGCTCCAGACATACGGCCCCACTCCTCCTGAGGCGGTCAACTGATAGGCATAGGGCGTTCCCGTAAAGCCGTCGGGAAGGGCCGTAACCTCTATCTTGAGCGGTGCGCAGACCCCATCGCAAACCCCTATTTTAAGATCCTTGGTAGCTTCCTTGCCGTTGCTCGCAACCACCTTGACGGTAAACTGGAAAGCTCCGGCTGCCGGCGGAGTACCCGAGAGCTCGCCGCTGGCGGGATCGATGCTCAGCCAGGCGGGATGGGGGGTGGTAGTGTCGACGAACGACCAGGCATAGGTCACGCCGATGGCCGCGGTCGAGGCTTTCAGCTGCTGATTGTAGAGGAGATTCAGCGAACCATACGGCAGGTCATCGGACATCACCCTGAAGGGGATGATGGCCCTGCCGATATCGATGGCCGTTGCCCCTTGCAGGCCGCCAACCTGACCAGGGGTCATCTGGTCTTCGGTTGTGCCGTTGCCGACCTGGCCGCCGGAGTTATACCCCCATGACCAGACCGTGCCGTCAGCCTTGAGTGCCGCCGAGGTAAAGCCAGAAGCGGCTATAGCCGTTGCCCCGGCAAATACATCACCACTGCTATTGCTCACTTTCACGGGGAGGCAGCTGACATCATAATTATTAACCTGGGAGCTCCCCAGCGGCCCCATGAAATTTCCGCCCCAGGAGGAGATGGTGCCATCCCCATGCAGCGCCATGGAGTGACTGAAGCCGGCAGCGACAGCTTTCACGCCTGAGACACCGGGAATGATTCCGGGAACGTATGTATCCCCATCCCTCTGCCCTAGCCTGCAGTAATCGTTATAGCCCCACCCCCAGACGTTGCCGCCGGAGTCGACTGCCAGGCCATAGCCGTAGCCGGCGGCAATGGCAGTGAAGCGGCTTTGCCCCGCGCTCTCAATGACCTTCACCGGGGGAGTGCCTGTAGTCCATTCCCAGACTGCGCCATCGCCATCCAGGGCTAAGTAGTAATCACTATTGCCGGAGATGGCCACGATGTTGCTCAGCCCGGCAATCTGTTGCGGCGCGGATGTCGCCCCGTTGATGCTCCAGACGGTGCCGTCCCAGCGCAGAGCCCCGGAATCCGAGACCGCCACAACGTTGCTCAGGCCAGGGACCTGCGTCGGAGTGGCGCTGCCACTCCCCCACATCCAGACGGTGCCGTCATGTTTCAAGGCAATCATTCCGCGAGCGCCATTGGCAACCGCTGCCACTTCTCCGACAATGCCGGCCACCTGCGTGGCCAATACCGGAGTCAAAGAATCGATTACAGTCCCATCTCCAAGCTGTCCGCTATTGTTCCAACCCCAGGCGAAGAGATTGCCTTGGGGGGAGAGTTTGTCGATTGCAGGCAAAACTCCGATTCCATGGATACTGATGGAACCTACCGTACCAGCAAAGCCGATTGATAACGTGGCATTCTTGTCCCCCAGAGAAGTCGGTGTAAACATGAGGTCTATTTCACAGCTTTCTTGGGAAAGAATCTGTCTTGGCAATGAGCCGCATGTCCCTCCTGATATCGCAAACATACTGCTACTTTCACCCGCTATAGATACACTATCGAGCAACCCACTGGTTGCCGATATATTTGTTATCCTGATGTTTTTTGTTGCAGCAGCCTTGATTAACACATCAGCAAAATCGGCGACATCAGGGCTGATCGTCATCGGAGCTATTCCAACACCCTCGATTTGGCCTGAGGCAATGGTCCCTGAAAAACTTACCAACAACGTTGCACTCTTATTCCCCAATGCAGTCGGTGAAAAGCTTATATTTACGTCACAGCTCTCCTGACTGGACATCTGCCTTGGCAAGGTGCCGCAAGTACCACCGTAAATATTGAACATGCTACTGTCAGGTCCGGCAATCGTGACTGAGTCAAGCGAATGTGCGTCTGCCGAAGCATTAGTAATTGTGATCGATCTTGACGCAGTCGATGCGAGGGGGACCTGGGAGAAGTCGGTTCTGCTCGGGTTGATAGTTGCAATTGCGGGCAGATCAAGTAGCAACGCCGATGAAAGCCCATGATCGTACTTGCCGCCGGTGATCAGAATCTTGCCATTGCCAAGCGATGTTGCCGCATGGCTGGAGCGGGGAGAAACGACATTTTCGACCGCCTTGTAAGTTTCCGTGAAGTAGCTTACCGAATCAACCATGGAGGGTGTGTACCAACTTCTGCCTACAATGATTACATTGCCGTCCGCTGCCAACGTGGCAGTGAAATCCTGTCTCGGGGGGGCCAGGATATTGTAACCCCATTCAGGGTCATAAGAGGGTATTACCTTGAATGCATTGGTTGCCGGGTCAAACAACTCGGCCAGGCCATACTCATCTATCAGCAGGACCTGCCCGTGGGGCAGCAATATTGCCCTGTGCTTGGCATGGTCAATGTTCATCGCCCCGATGGTCGAAAACCTCGCCGTTGCCGGATCATATATCTCAGTACTGGTAACGGCCGCTCCGTTTTCATCAAGACCACCGGCTATAAACACCTTGCCATTCGGCAACACCGTGGAGGTATGATGTTTGCGTTTAACGGCCATACCTTCTGGCAAGGCGGTAAATTGGCCTGAAGCGGGGTCAAAGATCTCCGCACTGTTGGTCGCCTTGCCGTCATCTTGCTGCCCACCGGCAACAAGGACTCTGCCATCACTCAATAAGGCAGTTGAATGAAATGCACGTGAAGCTGTCATTGTACCCGGGTAGTGACTGAAACTATTGGTAACCGGGTCATAGAACTCGGCTTCACTTTGAGCTGTCAGGCCACTGATAATACCGCCCGTCAGCAGTACCCTGCCGTTCTGAAGCAGCGTCGCACGCGCACCGTCCATTCTGGCACTGGAGAGCATGTCACCGGCAGCCGCAAATCTTCCGGTTGAGGGGTCGTAGAGTTCAGCTGCTTTTATGCCGTAATCGTAGTAATTGCCGCTTGCATCAACTCCGCTAGCCGTTCCTCCGGCAATAAGCACCCGGCCATCCTGTAGGAGAGTAGCTGTATGGTTGTAACGTCTTGCGAGCATCTGTGAAACCTGGGGGATTAAGGCGTCGGCAAACTCCACATCTACTTGATGATCAGCGTAAACATTCCTGATGGTGTAAACGAGGGACCCATCGCTGTCGCTTTCGGCGGATACGAGCGAGCCGTTATGCAGCAAGCGGCGCAGATAAGCACCACTGGCGGGAGTAATGGAATAACTGACCGTCTCTCCATATGCCACGCTCTTTACCGTAGGGGAGATCGAGCCGTTACCGGACAGGACAATCCCCTGGACGGTGAATGTCTTCAATGTAAACTCGGCGGTCACGCTTTTTTCACTGGTAATGGCAACGGTGCACTGCGCGCCATCGACCGAGTCGCAGCCGCTCCAGCGGACGAAGTTGCTGCTATATAAAGGTACTGCAGTCAGGGTAACGGTGGTGCCTTTTTCAATCCGCTTCTGACAACTGCTGCCGCCGCACGAGCCGATACTCACGGGAGAACTGGAACCTGCAGCTAGCGCCGACAACAGCACCGTCCCCTGCCCGTTGCCACTGGCAGCGTAGTTGAGGGAGTGGAGGTTCGTGGATATTATCACCGAGGTCCTCACTTGCGCCCCCCCCGTGATCAGCACCTCGCCGCTGGGCAACTCAAACAGTGCGGGGATGTTCCTGCCATAACCGATCTTACCCACATCCCCGAAAACTCCGGTCGTAGAATCATAATATTCAACGGTATTGGATGATCCACCAGCAAGAAGAACCCGTCCATCCCTGAGCAGCATGGCAGCATGGCCATGATACCTTTGAATCTTTAGCTTTGTCTGTGCACCGCTGCTTGCACTGGTCGTATAGGAAAATGTCCCGGTAGCCGGGTCGTACAGCTCGGCTGAATTATATCCTCCGACAATCAACACCTGCCCATTCGGCAGCAGGGTTGCGGAGAAATCGCCATGTGCCTCGAGCATGCTCCCCGTGGGGACAAAGCCGTTCGCCGGATCGAACAGGTATGCAGACCTGTCAGCAACTGCCACAAACACCCGATTGCCGGGCAGACGCACCGTTCGGTGATAATCAGTTATATGAGAGCCTGGACCGGCAATTTCCGTGAACGCCCCCCCCCCCTCGCCATTCGGGTCGAATATCTCCGCTGTTTCCAAGTAGGAAACACCATCAATACAACCAGTACCGCCAGTCAGAAGCACTCGGCCATCGGCCAGAAGAGTTGCCCTATGGCCTTGCCTAGGGGAACGCATCTGCAAGGATGTAATCGCCCCAGTTGTCGGGTCGAAAAGTACCGCCGACTGAAGCGTGGAAAAGCCTGACGCCCCCCCGGCAATCAACACCCGGCCATCGTTCAGCAGGGTGGCGGTGTGGCTACTCCTGGCTTCCGGCAGTCTTCCGACAACGCTGAACGATCTTGTTGCCGGATCGAATAACTCCAGGCTATCCCTGTTGTAACCTCCGGCAAGCAGTAACTTGCCATCTTGCAAAAGAGTGGAAGAGAAAGACCACCTCGCCTCATTCAAGAGGAAGCCGAGGGTACCATCGGTGATGTCATTGCTGAATGCAGGATAAATGTTACGGTCTGTTGTCACGTCGTTGATGGTATACGAATACACGAAGCCGTTGCTGTCAGGGGTGGCTAGCCCAATGTTTTCATACATTCCTTCAGATAACGACGCTAGGTAATATCCGGGTGCAGGAGTCAAGGTCACGGTGTGGCTCCCGTGGATCGGCACCGAGGCAGATGAGGGGACGACCGTCCCCCCGTAGCCTGAAGAAAAATTCACTTGGAACTTCTTGACATCGGTATGGGCGATGACCGCCTTATCGGCAGTCATTGTGACGGTGCAGGAATTATTCTGGATGCTGTCGCAGCCGCTCCAGCCGGTCACCGTATAATTTGCCCAATCACTCAGTTGGAAGGAGATGGTTACGTTTTCGCCGTTGCCGAATCTTGCCGTACAACTGCCGCTTCCCGGGCAATCCTGCTGCAGGGGGGTCTTGTCAAATGAAAACCTGCCCGCAGCCGAGCCATCGCTGGACGCGGTCACATCGTAGCTGCCGTATCCGGACATGGTCACAACCGGGAAGAATGTCCTGCCGTCCGCATAGCTGAACTTGATCACTGCCGATTTCAGCCCCACGGAAGCGGGGGTGAAGGCGGCCTCGTAGGTGCAGCTGCTGTTGGGCGCCAGTGTGAAGGGCGAGGCTCCGCAGGTCCCGGAGGAGAAGACAAACGATTCATCGGCATTTCCTGAGGCAACCCCGAGAAACTCAACGGTTGCGGTTTGCGACCCTCTGTTGCTTACCACTATCGACTTCGTCACCCTGGTGCCGACTTTGACCCCACCGAAAGAATGGATGCCTGGAGAAAGGGTTACCTCCACGTTGCGCTTCAACTTCGCGCCGATGTGCTCGGAGCCTCCCAGGAACATCGGCCAGTCGATTCTCGGAGCCGCTCCCTGCTGGGCTCCCTGCCACTTCACCAGAGTCCCGTCCTCGTTTTTGACAACAATGTCCGTACGGCCGTTACCATAAAAATCCGCCAATGCCGGAGTTGTAAGGCTACCGGCAGATCCCGGAATCATCCGCTTCGGGTACCCCTCCAGCAGCTGACCGCTCTGGGCCGAAAATGCGCAGAGGAGCGTTTCAGTCGTCGTCCACTTGGCGGGGAATGCATCGTACGGATTGTCCGGCGCCGCAATGGCGGTTATCAGAATCTCCTGCAGGCCGTCACCGTTGATATCGCCGACAACTGGTGTCGCGTTACCCGGTATCGATACATTCATTCCGGCCTCGGGAGCGCAGCTGCTTATGCTTATCGGAAAATTCGATATGCTCGCATTATTCTTAAACACATATATCGAACGGACATCTGCAGTTATTAACTCCTGCTTGCCGTCATTATCAAGATCAGCTGCCACCAAAGATGTGGAGCCGTATGGATCGATAAAGAGAAAATCGCCATTGGGAGTATAGACGCTCACAGAGTAATCCATTAATACGGCAACCTTGGGAATCCCCAGTCCATCGGTGTCTATAAGCAGGGGGGTTTGGGCATAGTGGAAATAGTTGGGATTGCTGCTGCCCACCGCCCATGATCTAGCTTCGGAGCCGTCAGCACGATAGATGTGAAGCTTGCCGTCGTTGCTGGCAATCACTATCTCCGGAATTCCGTCACCGTCAACATCTCCCACCGTAGGGGCATGATCCCTGTGCTTGCCGTCACTGTAGCCGAGGAGCTTCGGCCAGCCGCTCAGTCCTTGGCCGAACCTGTCTTTTACATTGAGATACACAGAGTAAACGATTTTATTTTGCTCCAAGGTCTTACTGAAATCAAACCCATATGAAACATATAGTATCTCCTTATTCCCGTCTTTGAAGAGATCCGCCAATACCGGCGTATAGACTCCACCAAGCCCCCAAGTTCCGTACATAATTGAAGAGCTTCTCAACAGGTTCAGTTTGTCGTCGAACACAAGGATGCTATTCCCATCAGAATAGGGGTCACCTATGAAAACTATCTCTTTTTTGCCGTCGTTATCGAGATCGCCCGCTGCAAAATTATAATATGTCTGATCGGGGTTCTTCATCGGAATGGGAAAAGAGTTAACCAAGCCATTCTTGCCATAGAGGTTCAACTTGGTCCCGTCAGCTACAAGGACTTCATCGTTACCGTCACCGTCAAAATCTGCAACCAGAGGAGGGAGAGAGTAGGCACTTTCAAACCGTTTATTGATTGATTCGACGCCACTAAAATTGCTGTTCACCGCCATTTTGAACTGGCTGTGGCTGGTCATCTGGCCGGATGCCACCTCGACAGTGTAACTGTAAACCCCTTTTTCAGTGGGAGTCCCGGAGATTTCCCCCGTGAGTCCGTTTAGCGTCAAACCTGGCGGAAGGGTGCCCGCGAGAATCGACCAGCTGTAACCGGCATTTCCGCCAGTCGCAGAGAGGGTCTGGGAAAAGTTCCCGCCAAGCATCGCATAGACAGCAACCCCCTCCTTGTAGGTGTCGATCTGCCTTGCCGGGAGGGAGATGGCACTAGTTATGGCAAGCGGCGAGGTGGAGGCCGATTTCTGGACACCTCCGCTAAAGTTGAAAACAAAATCAGCCCTTCCGGAAAAACCAGGCGTCCAGCTTCCTGTGAAAATCCCATCGGTGGCTGCCATGTCGCTTCCAGTGCCATCGTCATTAAGGGTAATTTCCCCCACACCGGGGATGAAAACCGTCACAGCGCCATAGGGGAGTCCGCAATCGGAGATACTTATAGCCTGAAATTCGACCGGGACCCCTGCTTGAACATCCCTTGCCGGGAATTTTCTTATGGCAAAAAAAGGCGGGTTATTTGCTGAGCATGCAAGTGACTTGGCGGCATTTATCCTCTTGCCGGTGATAGTCACATCCTTCATTGCCGGCACATCGTCCCCATGGGAGATGAGCAGATTTCTGATCACACGCCAGTCATATTCAGGATGCTCTGCCTTGATGAGCGCGGCAACCCCGGTAACGTGGGGGGTTGCCATCGAAGTGCCGGACAATTCGGAGTAATTTCCCTTATACGTGCTATAAATCCCTTTGCCAGGAGCGCCCACATGCACGGACTGCCTGCCGATATTGGAAAAGTTTGCCTTATCGTCAAAACGGTCCGTCGCCGCCACGGAGATGACATTCGTCAGGTCATAGGAGCTGGGATAATGTGGGTTTATATCGTTGTCGTTGCCATAATCATTACCCGCAGCAGCAATGAATAGTATCCCAGCATCGCCATTAGACTTAATCGCATCATGAAGAGTGTCGGAATATTCTCCCCCACCCCAGCTGTTGTTCGAAGCGATGATATTTACGCCGGACTCGATTTTCTTGGTATTGATATACTCAAGACAGGTAACGGCATCTGCAATGAAGCCGTTACCCCAGACATCCAGAAACTTGCACGCCATGATCTTCACATTCCAGTTCACCCCGACCACGCCAATGCCATTATTACCCACGGCACCGATTGTCCCGGCAACATGGGTGCCATGGCCATTATCATCCAGAGGGATGTTGTACCCGGTGATAGCATTGTAGCCGTGGCTGCCGTCGCTGTCGGTCCAGAGATTGGCAGTGAGGTCTGGGTGGAAAAGGAAGTCAATGCCGCTGTCGATGACCGCCACCACCACATTGGATGATCCGGTGGTCGTCTGCCAGGCATCCGGCGCCTGAATCTTCCTCATCCCCCAAAGGTAATACTGATAGTCTTTATCATTTGGGGGCGTGCTGCTGCCTGCCTGCATATTTACGATGTAGTTCGGCTCAGCATACTCCACGTCCGGGTCGGCCTTGTACTGCTCGATCGCCTGTTCGACCGTCACCCCCTCCTTGAGCCTGACATGGTGCACCTTGATATACTTGAACTCCTTGATCTTCTCGTGCCCGAGCTTCTTGTGCTTCTTCTCTTTCTTGTCGGCCGGGACATGCTCCTTGAACTTGACCAGGATCTCCCCGTCCTTGTATCTTTTCTTCTCCTTGCCCGCCTCGATAGCCTGCATCCCCTCCTTCACAAGGGAGCCGTCCGCGGTGAACTGCGGCTCCGGCCTGGTCGCGGCAGCCTCCGGCATCATGGCATGCCCAGTGCCGGTTGCGACCAGCATTACGGTCAGCAGAAAACAGACGACCCACCCCTTTGCCGCCAGCGCGGCAAGAGATCCCCTCAGATAAGAGTTCATTCCCATTCTTCCCCTCCCAAACGAATCGGCATTAAATTAAAACCATATTCGGCAGATATTCTCTCTCTTTGTTGCCGACATATTAATTAGCGGCAAACGGACAACAGTCGACGTAAATTGCAACAGTTGCGCCAAATCTGCCCGTCTCCCCAGCAAATCTATTTCACACTAAATATCAGCCACTTAGAGATCAGCCACACACGAGATGACCCTCCTTGCGACACGGAGACAAATTTCAGTTGTAAAGATTTTTTACAACCGAGTTAATTTCGCCTCTAACTTATCGATTTTGCACTGCCAGCAAAAGTGCAAACTTTCTTTACAACCTGCCGGCATGCAGGGTGCGAAACGGCCATGGGCGGTGCTTCGCGTCAGGTGCAAAGTTTCTTTACACTTTTGGGTGATATGGCAAATAAATATTCAAACAAGGAATGAGCTGCGTTATACTCCGGGAGATGATCACCAAGGATTCCAGGAGATTGGCTGCAGAGGAGCAGCACGAGCTGCGCCTGCGGGTCGTCTCCCTCCTTCGGGAGGGGAAGTCGAGGCAGGATGTGGCTGCCCAGACCGGGGTCAACCCATGTCATGTAAGCACAATCTGGCAGAAGTATCTCAAGGGGGGTGAGGA
>CALMOE010000146.1 GCA_937871715.1 uncultured Geobacter sp.
ACAAGCTGCCGGCCAGCAAGCTGCAGGGGGTGGTGACCCGGGTGGAGATGTAGGGCAATATAAAATCCGGAAAGAAACAGGAGCGGCAGCAATGCCGCTCTTTTTGTTTGTATGGCATTTAACGGGGTGATTTGCTATAACGACCTCACCTTTTGAAGAAATTGTAATCTTTTTAAGTCATGATTTTAAGGAGCGGTAAAGATGGTAGATTTCAAGGCAATGGCCAACAAGATCTGGAGTGTGGCGGATCTGTTGCGTGGTGATTATAAGCAGTCAGACTACGGTAAGGTTATCTTGCCGATGACCGTGCTCCGGCGGCTGGACTGCATCCTGGCCCCGACCAAGCAGTCTGTTTTGGATTATCTGCCAAAGGTAGAAAAGCTCTCCGACAGCGCCAAAGACCTGACCTTGAACAAGGTCGCCAAACTCAATTTTCACAACCGAAGCAAGTTCGATTTCGCCAAGATCAAGGCCGACCCGGCCAATGTGGCCGCCAACCTGCGCAATTTCATCAACGGCTTTTCCGCCGGTGCCCGTGAGATCGTGGAGTATTTCAGCTTCGACGACCACATCTCCCGCATGGATGATCCCCATACCGACCTTTTATTTAAGGTGGTTGAAGAGTTTGAAAAGATCGACCTGACCAACATCACCACCATGGAGATGGGCTATGTGTTCGAGGAGCTGATCCGGAAGTTTGCGGAGATATCCAACGAAACCGCCGGAGAGCACTTCACCCCCCGCGAAGTCATCAAGCTGATGGTGAACCTGCTGTTCAAGAGCGATAACGACATCCTCACCAAGGAAGGGATCGTCAAGACACTGTACGACCCGGCGTGCGGCACCGGCGGCATGCTCTCGGTGGCGGAAGAGTATTTAGCCAGGCTCAACCCCAAGGCCAAGCTGGAGGTGTTCGGCCAGGAGATCAACCCGGAATCATACGCCATCTGCAAGTCGGACATGCTGATCAAGGGGCAGAACCCTGCCAACGTGAAGATCGGCAATACCTTTACCGTCGACGGCCTGGAGGGAGAGCGATTCGACTACATGCTCTCCAATCCCCCCTTTGGCGTGGACTGGAAGAAGGCGGAAAAGATCATCAAGGCCGAGGCGGAGAAGAAGGGCTACGCCGGGCGGTTCGGCGCCGGCCTGCCGCGCATCAACGATGGCTCGCTGCTCTTCCTGCAGCACATGCTTGCCAAGATGAAGCCGGACGGCAGCCGCATCGGCATCGTCTTCAACGGCTCGCCACTCTTCACAGGCCAGGCAGGGGGCGGCGAGAGCGACATCCGCAAATGGATCATCGAAAACGACTGGCTGGAGGCGATCATCGCCCTTCCGGACCAGCTCTTTTACAACACCGGCATCTCCACCTATATCTGGATACTGACCAACCACAAGGAGAAGGAGCGCAAGGGGAAGATTCAGTTGGTTAACGCCAACGGTGCCAAAGATGAGGAAAACCCTGCCATCACCGAGAATCGCTTCTGGCAGAAGATGCCCCGCAGCCTGGGGAACAAGCGGAAGGAGATTCCGGAAAACGGCAACGGCCGGGGGATCGGCTTCATCACCAATATCTACTGCGATTTCCAGGAAAACGAGTTCAGCAAGATCTACCCCAACGACTTCTTCGGCTACTGGCGGGTGACGGTGGAGCGCCCGGAGCGGGACGCAAAGGGAAAGATCGTTAAGGGGCGTAACGGCGAGCCAAAGGCCGATTCCGGCCTGCGGGATTATGAAAACATCCCCTTCCTGCGGAAAGGTGACAATGGCAAGCTGGTGAAGCAGACCATAGCCGAATATTTCGAGCGGGAAGTGAAACCCCATGTCCCCGATGCCTGGATTGACGAGAGCAAGACCAAGGTAGGGTACGAAATCAACTTCACCAAGTATTTCTACGAGTTCAAACCGCTCCGGTCCCTGGATGCTATCAAGACCGATATCCTGAAGCTGGAGGAAGAGACGCTGGAGCTTGAGAAGCAGGTGCTGCTGTGAGGCTGTCGAGATGAAAAAAACCAGCAAAAATACGCCGGCAGAAGCATCTTTCGCCGAGGTCGTGCAGCTCATTGAAACGGCACGGAAACACGCTTTTCATGCGGTCAACACCACCCTGATCGAGCTGTACTGGCAGGTGGGCGCGTATATCAGCCGCAAGATCGAAAGCGCCGAATGGGGGGACGGGGTAGTCGAGCAGCTTGCCGCCTACCTTGCCCATACCCAGCCGGGGTTGCGCGGATTTACCCGGCGCAATCTCTTTCGGATGCGGCAGTTTTACGAGACGTACCGCAACGATGAAAAAGTCTCGCCACTGGTGCGACAATTATCGTGGTCCCATCATCTCATCATCATCAGCCAGAGCAAGCGCGAGGAAGAGCGGGAGTTTTACCTGCGGATGGCCATCAAGGAACAGTGGGGTAAACGTGAACTTGAACACCAGTTCAAAGCCGCGCTTTATGAGCGCACCGTCCTTCACCCGCCAAAAGTGTCACCAGTGGTGACACAAATCCATCCGGATGCCCTGGAGGTCTTCAAGGATGCCTATCTTCTCGAATTCCTCGGTTTGCCGGATGGTCACGACGAAGCGGACCTGCACCGTGGACTGCTCCATAAGCTGAAGGATTTCCTGGTTGAGCTGGGGCGGGATTTCTGTTTTGTCGGCTCGGAGTTCCCGCTTCAGGTCGGCAAGCGGGACTTTGCCCTTGATCTGCTGTTTTTCCATCGCGGGCTCAACTGTCTGGTGGCGATAGAGTTGAAGGTCGGCCGTTTCGAGCCGGAGTATCTGGGCAAGCTGGAATTCTACCTGGAGGCACTTGATCGTGACGTGAAAAAGCCGCACGAAAACCCGGCGATAGGTCTGCTGCTCTGCGCCAGCAAGGATGCCGAGGTGGTTGAGTATGCGCTTCGTCGCTCCCTCTCCCCCGCCCTGATTGCTGAGTATCAGACCCAGTTGCCGGACAAGAAGCTGCTGCAGGCCAAACTGCATGAGTTCTACCTGGAAAACCTGGCTGCGGAGGGTGAGCTATGAGCCTTGCGCGCTATGAGAGATACAGGGATTCCGGGGTGGAGTGGATCGGGGAGATTCCGGAGGGGTGGGAAGTTAAGAAGTTGAAGTATTGTACAAACCTTCTTATTGACGGGTCACACACCACTCCGACATATTTGCCTGACGGAATTCCTTTTCTAAGGGTAACTGATATCCAGTCAAAAGAAATTGATTTGAACAATGTTAAATATATAGCGGTAGAAGAACATGAGCTGTTGTCAAAAAGATGTAATCCTGAAAAGGATGATGTTCTTCTTTCCAAAAATGGCACTATAGGAATTACAAAGGTAGTAGATTGGGACTGGGAATTTAGTGTTTTTGTAAGTCTTTGTCTTATAAAGCTCAAAAAGCAAGTACTTAATCCTAAGTTTTTCAGTGCTCAATTTGGAAGTAATGTTGTTGACCAGCAGATTGTGGAGGGTAGTAAGCAAACATCGGTCATCAATTTACATCTTGATAAAATAAATGAACTGCTAGTCATAATTCCGCCCCTTCCCGAACAAACCGCCATCGCCTCATTCCTCGACCGCAAAACCGTCGAGATTGACCGACTTATCGCCAACAAGGAAAAGCTGATTGCCCTGTATGAAGATGAGAAAACAGCTATCATCAACCGCGCGGTTACCAAGGGGCTTGATCCAAAGGTAACAACCAAACCTTCCGGCGTTGACTGGCTTGGTGATATTCCCGAGCATTGGGAGGTGAAACGGCTGAAGTATTTCATCAGTAAGTTGGAATCTGGTGTAAGTGTAAATGCCACTGATTACCCTGCGACCGGTGCCGAATACGGAATACTCAAGACAAGCTGTGTGTACAATTACAACTTCAATGCAAGTGAAAACAAGGCTATTTGGGAGAACGAACTAGATCGAGCAAAAGTATCCCCTAGAAAAGGCTCAATAATTATAAGCCGGATGAATACTCCTGATCTAGTTGGTGCTAGCGGGTACGTAGATCACGACCTTCCAACATTATTTTTGCCAGACAGATTATGGCAAACGGTTTTTTGGCAGGGTGTTGAAATTGATGCAAAATGGTTAAGTTATGTTCTCAAATGCAGCAGCTTTAGGAAACTTCTTTCAATAACTGCTACTGGCACAAGCCCGAGTATGAAAAACCTCGGCCAAGAGGAATTTTTGAATATTGCTATACCGTTTATGAAGATAGATGAGCAAACTGCCATCGTAACCCACATCGAAACCGAGTGTTCCCGGCTGGATGCCATCATCGAAAAATTCAAGAAGCAGATCGAGCTGTTCAAGGAGTACCGCACTACCCTGATTTCGGAAGTGGTGACGGGGAAAATTGACGTACGTGGCGAGGTGGCAGCATGACGCTTTGTACAGCCTGGGTACGACAAGAAAACGAAAAACAAGAACTAATATTTGCTACTGATAGTTGCTTATCCGGCGGCGAGCGTTGGCATTCGGGTGTGAAGCTTTTTGAATTGCCGAGAAAAGATTGTCTTCTCTGCTTTGCTGGTGATACCGAAAGAACTTATCCTTTAATTTTAAATCTCATCTCATCGATTAAATTTGATGCCCATTTATCCAACTCAAGCACTGACATTAAAGAAGTTCTGGATTATATAACTAATTTATTTACTGATTTGTGCAATTCAATTTCCAGCTACGGCACGCGAGACTTTAAAGATGTGTTGGGCAGTTTCAACTTTTTATTCGGCGGTTGGAGCTGGAAGGATAATAAATTTTATATTTGGAAACTTGATTATTTGCATGACGCCAAGGGTTTTGTATCAACCCAGGACTACGATAATTTGGTCTTCACCTTCATTGGCGACAACGTTTCTGAAGCTCAGGATCTGTTACAAAATGAGTTGATTGACAACAGAAAAGTGCTGGCCGGACGCTTGGATATGGAGCCGCTCAATGTGCTGGTTAGAATGATTCGCAATAGCGATTACGATACTATCGATGGGGCGATTCAAATAGCCAAGATATATCCCCCCGGATCTGTAGAGTTTTTTGGAGTTGTGTGGCCTTCAATAAATGGGAAGAAGACATTTCTGGGAAAGGATGTAACTATTGAGAATAACCCGGACGTCAAATATATCGATCCTGATACTGGCATCGTATTGGGCCAGGATTTGCCTGAAAAGCTTGATTCTATAGAAGATGATGTATTCGGTATTCATGCTCAATTTGTAAAAGAACTCTACCCTGATGGTTCTTTGAAACAGAATGCAACCACCAAAGAAAAAAGAGTCTTAAAACAGATATTATCTGATATTGCATACTCACAGTTTATCAATAATTCAGCGAGATTGGATGAGGAGGGAGAAGCATGAAAGCCCCCGATCTCATCACCAAACTTCACGAACTCAGAAACATGAAATCTGAAAACGAAGTCTTCGAGTTCAAGGAAGCCAAGAACGACTACGCTTTCGAAAAAATCGGCAAATATTTCAGCGCCCTCGCCAACGAAGCCAACCTGAAATCAATCAAGAGCGCTTGGCTTGTTTTTGGTGTTCATGACAAAACCCACCAGATTGTCGGCAGCAATTACCGGGCAGACGCCAGATCCCTCGAATCTCTGAAAAAAGAGATTGCAGACAAGACGACGAACCGCATCACCTTTGTGGATATTCACGAACTGGCCCTGCCCGAGGGTAGGGTGCTCATGTTCCAGATCCCGGCCGCGCCAAAAGGCATCCCCATTGCCTGGGAGGGACATTACTACGGCCGCGACGGCGAATCTCTGTCACCTCTCAACCTGGAAGAGATCGAGCGCATTCGCAGCCACAGTGCGGAAAAGGACTGGGGCGCCGGCATCTGTCACGGTGCAACGCTGGATGACCTGTCACCAGATGCAATCCAAAAAGCCCGTGTAGCCTTTAAAACAAAGAACCCCAAATTGGTCGATGATATTGACGGCTGGGATGACCTGACCTTTTTGAACAAGGCAAAGGTCTGCATTAAAGGGAAGATCACTCGCACGGCCATCATCCTGCTGGGCAAAGAGGAGTCGGAGCATTTCATAAGTCCGGCCACCTGCAAGATTTCATGGGTGTTGAAGGACCGGGATAACATCGAAAAGGATTACCAGCATTTCAGTTGCCCACTGATTCTAACAACCGAGGCCGTATTCAATAAGATTCGCAACCTGAAGTATCGCTATCTCCCCGACGGTACTCTTTTCCCGGACGAGGTGGATCAATACGAGCCGTACATCATCCGCGAGGCTCTGAACAACTGCATCGCCCACCAGGACTACTTGCTCGGCGGCAAGATAACCGTCGTCGAACGGGAGGATGGCTACCTGACCTTCAGTAACGCCGGGGCCTTCATTCCGCACAGCATCAATGAGGTCCTTTTCTCTGACGCTCCGTCTCCCTACTATCGCAACAAGTTTCTGGCCGATGCGATGGTGAATCTCAACATGATCGATACAATCGGCAGCGGCATCAAAAGAATGTTCCTGCTGCAGCGCAAGAAGTATTTCCCCCTCCCGGAATACGAACTCAAGCCGGATCAGGTGAAAGTTACCATTGTTGGCAAGGTTCTCGACATGAGCTATGCGCGAAAAATTGCAACCCTGCCGGATCTGCGCCTGGAAGAAATCATTCTCCTCGATAAGGTGGCAAAGCACCATTCCTTGGCAGCTGAGGAAATCAAGCTGTTGAAGGGAAAGGGACTAATCGAGGGGAGAAAGCCCAATTTTCACATCTCCGCGACGGTGGCCAAGGCGACGGGGGACCGGAGCGCCTACATCAGGCAGCGTGGCATTGATGACGATTATTGTCGGAAGGTGATTGTCGACTACCTGAACGAGTTTGAAGAAGGGAAAAAAGTAGATTTTGAACGAGTTCTTTTAGACAAACTTCCCGATGTTTTGGACGAAGAGCAGAAGAAGAACAAAATCAAGAACATTCTGCAACAGCTTAAAAGCAAAGGGATTATTTACCCTGAAGGAAAGGTCTGGAAAATGTCTACGTCTAATTAGCTAGACATTTTTTAGACATTTTTTTAGACATTCGTAAAAAGCACCTAAAATTTTCCAACACGGTTTGCCTCGCAAAAAATGGATGCAATTCAGGCAGATATTTTGGGTCGCGACAGATTGATCCAATAAAGCCGACAAGGAAACCTCGCGCATGGCTGATATCCGAACGGAAAAGACCTTTGAAACCGCCATCGTCGCAAGCCTGGTCGAACAGGGGGGCTACGCCCAGGGAAATACCGATGATTACAGTGTTGAGCTGGGGATGTTCAAAACCGACGTGATCGAGTTCATTCGGGCAACCCAGGCGGAGAAGTGGACCAAGCTTGAAGCGGTGCACGGCGCAGATTGTCCGAACCGGATCATTCAACGGCTCTACAAGGAGTTGGACCTGCGCGGGGCATTGGACGTGCTGCGCAACGGCTTTGTGGATTACGGTATCCGCTTCCAGTTGGCTTTTTTTAAGCCGGAATCCGGGCTTAATCCCGATACTTTGGAGTTGCACGCACGTAATCGCCTGAAGGTGACCCGCCAGCTCTACTACAGCGGCAAAAACAGGAATTCGGTCGATCTGGTGATTTCGCTCAACGGTCTGCCGGTCGCTACGCTGGAACTGAAGAACCATTTTACCGGCCAAACTGCTAGTAACGCCAAGCGGCAGTACGCCCAGGACCGGGACAACCGGGAACTGCTCTTCGCCTTCAAGAAACGGGCGCTGGTTCATTTCGCCGTCGATCCCGACGAAGTGTACATGACAACCCGGCTGGACGGGAACCGGACCTACTGGCTGCCATTCAACAAAGGTTGCGGCAACGGTAAGGGAAACCCGGCAAACCCGAACGGCTACAAAACCTCATACCTCTGGGAAAATGTCCTGACCAGAGATAGCTGGCTGGATATCATCCAGCGCTTCATCCACCTGCAGATTGAGGAATACGAATTTGACGGGGTGGTGAAGAAGAGTGAGAAGATGATCTTCCCCCGCTATCATCAGCTCGACTCCGTCAGGAAGTTAACGAGCGACGCAAAAGCCAACGGTGCCGGGAAAAACTACCTGATTCAGCACTCTGCCGGATCGGGGAAGAGCAATTCCATCGCCTGGCTGGCCTACCGGATCTCAAGCCTGCACAATGAGCAAGACGAAAGGATCTTTGACAGCGTCATCGTGGTAACCGACCGGAAGGTGCTGGACAATCAGCTCCAGAACACGATCTACCAGTTCGAGCACAAAACCGGCGTGGTGCAGAAAGTGGACAAGGACAGTAATCAGCTTGCCGATGCCATCAGTTACGGCACTCATATCATCATCACCACCCTGCAGAAGTTTCCGTTCGTAGTTGAGAAGGTGGAGGATCTGCCGGAGCGGCGCTATGCCGTCATCATCGACGAAGCACACAGCTCGCAGGGGGGCGAGGCGAGCAAGAAGATGAAGGAGGTACTTGCCGCCAAGTCTCTCGATGCGGCCATTGACGAGGATCAGAACGATTTTGACGATGAGGATGAAATCAACGCCGAGGTGGAGAGATCATGCGCCGCCAGGGGAAGGCAGCGGAACATCTCCTTCTTTGCCTTTACTGCGACGCCGAAGTACAAGACGTTGGCCGTGTTCGGTACACCCGATAACGAAGGGAAGCCGCAACCGTTTCACCTCTACTCCATGCGCCAAGCTATCGAGGAAGGGTTCATTCTCGATGTATTGGAGAACTATACGACCTACGAACTGTACTTCAAGCTGACAAAGGCCATCGAGGAAGACCCGCTGTTGAACAAGAGGAAGGCGGCCCGGGCAATCGGCAAGTATGTGTCGCTGCACCCCCACAATCTGGCACAGAAGACCGAGGTCATCATTGAACACTTTCGCCAGATCGTGGCCAAGAAAATCGGCGGCAAAGCCAAGGCCATGCTGGTAACCGGTTCGCGCCTTCATGCCAAGAGATACTATGACGAGTTCAACCGTTACATCAAAGCCAGGGAGTACACGGACATCAAGGTGCTGGTGGCATTTTCAGGCCGGGTGGTTGACAATGATTTCCCCGATGGGGTGGCCGAGCCATCTCTGACTGGGTTTGGCGAAAAGGAGCTACCGGAAATTTTCGCCAAAGATGAATACAAGATACTGATCGTTGCCGACAAGTACCAGACCGGCTTCGATCAGCCCCTGTTGCACACCATGTACGTTGACAAGAAACTCTCCGGCGTGAAGGCTGTCCAAACCCTCTCCCGGCTCAATCGAACCTGTCCCGGCAAAGATGATACGTTTGTTCTGGACTTCGTCAACGAGCGGGACACAATTCTCACATCATTCCAGCCATACTATGAAATCACCACAGTTGCATCCGAGCCGGACCCCAACCACCTCTATGACCTGAAAGGAAAGCTGGACGAAAAGCAGATTTACTGGCAGTCGGAAATAGAGGCTTTTGCCCGAGTCTATTTCAGGGATAGCCGCCGTCTGACGGTCAAGGATCAAGCATCCCTGTACGCCTATATTGACCCGGCGGTGGACCGGTTCCGCACGATTGAGAAAGCTGACGAACAGGACGAGTTCAAAAAAAGCCTGCGAACATGGACTAATCTCTATTCTTTCCTGGCCCAGGTCATGCCCTTTACGGAGCCCGAATTCGAAAAGTTTTACGCCTATGCAAAGCTGCTGCAAACCAAGCTGCCGAAAATGGATCTATCGGAGACCTTGAAGCTGGATGATGAGGTCGCCCTGGAATATTACCGCCTCCAGAAGATCGCGGAAGGAAGCATCGAGCTGCAAAAGGAGGAAACCGGAGAACTTGACGGACTGTCGGAAGCGGGCATCAAGAGGCCGAAGGAAGAAACGGCGGTACTGTCCGAAATTATCGACATTCTGAACGAACGCTTCGGCACCAACTTTGAACAGGCCGACAAGCTGTTCTTCGACCAAATTGAGGCTGAACTTGTCGCGGATGAAACTCTGAAAACGCAGGCGCAGGCCAACAAAATCGACACGTTCAAGTATGCTTTTGAAGACCAGTTTCTGAGCAAGCTGATTGAGCGGATGGATCAAAACCAGGAGATTTTCGAAAAAATAATCGAGGATAAAGCCTTTGGTGGACTGGTCAGGGAGTGGATGCTGAAAAAGGTTTATGCGAAATTGCAGGCTGAATAACAATGAGAATGCTGCATGGACGAGTTCAACTCGACATGCTATTCAGCATGGGATACGGCACACCAAGAGCGGCTTTCGGGCCGCTCTTTTTTATCTGGCTGGGGGGGGTGATGGATCGGTCGCCTCGGCTGCGGATAGACTCTCCTTGAATGAAGTCGAGGCCGGTAAAGATTTTCATGGGTACCGCCTCATTCGCCCCCCCAGACTGCCACCTCCCCCCTTTCTCCCAGGGAGTAGAGGACACTGCCGTCGGCGGAGAACGCCAACCCCATCGGCTGGGACGGCTGGCCCTTCAGCTCCCCCAGCTTGGCGCCGTCGCTGCTGTTCCAGAGGTTGATGCTCCCCCCCTGGGTGGCGGTGGC
>CALMOE010000147.1 GCA_937871715.1 uncultured Geobacter sp.
TTTGGTTGACTCCGCCGGTAAAAACCAGTAAGTTTGCCCAGATTAACTCTTGGATTTTCAATATGCTTCGAGCCTGTCTCTATCTCCTTTTTTTCGTCCCCTGGACTCTTTTCTGCACCATCACTGCAATGCTTTCAACGCGCATCGATCAGAGCGGCAGGGCCTACCACCGGGTTGCCCTGCTCTGGAGCCGTTTCGGCCTGCTCTTTGCCGGGGCGAGCCTGGATGTGGAGGGAGCAGAGCTGGTTCCTCGCGACCGGCCGATCATTTTTATGGGGAATCATCAGAGCAATTTTGATATCATGGCCCTCTTCCAGGCGGTGCCGGTACGCTTCAACTGGCTGGCCAAGGAGGAGCTGTTCCGGGTGCCGTTCTTCGGGACATCCATGAAGAGCGCCGGCTACATCCCCATCAACCGGGGGGACGGCAGGGACGCCCTGAGAAGCCTGGACCGGGCGGCGAAACTGGTCAGAGCCGGCACCAGCGTGGCCATCTTCCCCGAGGGTACCCGCTCCAGCGACGGCATGCTCCTCCCCTTCAAGCGCGGCGGCTTCATCCTGGCGACCAAGGCAGGGGTTACCGTGGTCCCCTTTGCCATCAGCGGAAGCAGGGAGGTGAATCCCGCCAACCGGCTTTTCCTCCGCCCCGGCAGAATCAGAATCAGGTTCGCCCCCCCCATCGACTGCAGCGGCATGGGGACAAGGGAGCAGGAGAATCTCATGGAGCAGGTCCGCGGGTCCATCTCGGCAGCCCTGGAGAGTTGAAATGATCGCAAAACATATCGCCCTGGTAGTTGTCGGCCTGGCAGTTACCTCCCTGGGGCTGCCTGCCTCCTTTCGCCTGCGGCAGCCTTGGCAGATCCTGGCCGCCCTGGCTGCCCTGGGAGGGGTTGTAGCTACCCTGCTTGGAGTCCTTCTCCTCGCAGTGCCCGGATTTTTCTAAAGGTGAACCAATGCTGGATCGAACCAAGACAGTAATAGCCAACGCCGCGGTGATCGCCGTACTGGGCATCTTCCTCTTTGCGGCCAACACCCAGTGGCGCCAGTGGGTGCAGTACGGCCGCGGCGAAAAGGCCATGGCCGAGGGGAACCTCATGCTGGCGGTCTCCGGATACGAGGCGGCCATTCACATGTACACCCCCTTCAGCCCACTGGTGGAGCGCTCGGCAGTCAAGCTATGGACCATCGGCGAGCATCTGGAGGCCAAGGGTGATACGGAGCAGGCCCTCATCGCCTACCGCGCACTGCGCAGCTCCTTCTACTCAGCCCACGGCCTGATCCGCCCCGGCATGCAGTGGATACGGGACTGTGACGCCAAGATCAGTCGCCTGGCAAAACCGGTCACCCCGGCAAAGTAACCTAACCAATGGAACCTGCACCCCTTGACACCTCAGGACTGAAGATCACCCCCCTGGGGGGGCTAGGCGAAATCGGCCTGAACATGATGCTCTTCGAGTACGGCGATGACATCATCATCGTCGACTGCGGCCTGATGTTCCCCGAGCCGTACATGCTCGGCATCGACCTGGTGATCCCCGATATCTCCTCCCTCATGGAGAGGAGAGAGGCAATCCGCGGCATCTTCCTCACCCACGGCCATGAGGACCATATCGGCGCCCTCCCTTACATCCTCAGGGAGATCAATCCCCCCATATTCGCCTCTCCCCTTACCCTGGGCTTCGTCCGGGAAAAACTGCAGGAGTTCGGCCTGGAGGGGCGGGTGGAGCTATGCAGGGTCTCCCCCAGGCAGAGTGTGGAGGCGGGGTGCTTCAGGGTGGAGTTCATCCGCGTGGCCCACTCCATCGTCGACGGCTGCGCCCTGGCGATCCATACCCCCGAGGGGGTGGTGATCCACACCGGCGACTTCAAGATCGACCAGACCCCGGTGGACGGGGAGCTGACCGACCTGGCCACATTTTCCCGCTACGGCGAAGAGGGGGTACTGGCGCTCCTCTCCGACTCGACCAACGTGGAGCGGGAGGGGTACACCCTTTCCGAGCGCCTGGTGGGGGAGGCCTTCGCCCAGATCTTCCCGGCATGCCAGGGGAGGATCATAGTCGCCGCCTTCTCCAGCAACATCCACCGGGTGCAGCAGGTTGTGGACGCGGCCATCGCCTGCGGCCGCAAGGTTCTCTTGAGCGGCCGCTCCATGGTGGCCAACGTGCAGATTGCCAGGGAGCTTGGGTACCTTAAAATCCCCGACAGCATCCTCATTGACCTGAAGGAGCTCCCCCGCCTCCCCAAGGATCAGGTCTGCATGATCACAACCGGCTCCCAGGGGGAGCCGATGAGCGCCCTCTCCCGCATCGCCATGGACGACCACAAGCAGATCAAGCTGGAGCCGGGTGACACGGTGATCCTCTCCTCCCGCTTCATCCCGGGAAACGAGAAGACCATCTCCGAATTGATCAACCATCTCTACCGCAGGGGGGCGGAGGTCTTCCACGAGAACGTCTCCGAGGTCCATGTCTCCGGCCATGCGAGCCAGGAGGAGCTGAAGCTGATCCTCAACCTGGTCAGGCCCCGCTGGTTCCTCCCCATACACGGCGAGTACCGCCACCTGGTGCAGCACGCCCGCCTGGCCCAGAAGGTTGGTATCCCGAAAGAGCGCTGCATCGTCATGACCAACGGCGACGTCGTCGCCTTTTCCGGCGGCGAAGCCTGCGTCGTCGACAAGGTGGAGCACGGCCGGGTGTTCGTCGACGGCAAGGGGGTGGGGGACGTGGGTGAGGTAGTGCTTAAAGACCGCAAGCACCTCTCCGAAGACGGCATGGTGGTGGTGATAATCGGCATCGACCAGTCCAGCGGACAGCTGATCTACGGCCCGGACATCGTCTCCCGCGGCTTCGTCTTCGAGGACGAGAGCAGGGAGTACCTGGAGCAGGCAAAGCAGCTGGTGGTGGAGTGCCTCGGGCAGCACAACAGCGAGATGCTCGGCGATTGGAGCGAGGTGAAGCAGGAGGTTCGGGCGACCATGAAGCGCTTCTTCAAGAAGACCATCGAGCGCCGTCCGGTGATACTGCCGGTCATCATGGAAATGTAACAAGCAGGCTCAAGGCCGGGGGTCCAGGGCTAAGCCCCCTTAGATTTCACCTGGGGTTATTATGGAAGAACAGATCGAAAAAAAAGAGAGAGTTACCGTGGAAATAAAGGGGATGCTCCTCGGCGCCGCCGGGCTGTTCCTCCTCATCTCCCTGGCATCCTTCAAGACCGATGACTTCTCCTTCAACACCTTCTCCTCGGAGAGCGCAATCCGCAACTTCGGCGGCAAGTTCGGCGCCCAACTCTCAGACCTGCTCCTGCAGATCTTCGGCCTGGCCTCCTATGCAGCGCCCTTTGCCCTGCTCTACCTCTCCTACCGATCGCTCCGCTTCAAGGAGTTCCGCTGGCGCTACTACAAGATAGCCGCCTTCATCGGCATGATGGTCACCCTCTCCGCCCTGTTCGCCTTCAACCTGGAGTTCACCGAGCTCTTCGGCCAGAGGGTGCCGACCGGCGGGGCCATCGGCTACAAAAGCGCCGAGATACTCCGCCGCTATCTGGGGGCCTCCGGCGCCATCCTCCTACTCCTCCCCATGCTGGCAGCCTCCATCATGGTCCTGTCACGCTTCTCCTTCATCCTCTATGCTGACTGGTGGATCAACGCCATGGGCGATCGCTGGAAGCGGGCCAGGGAGAAACGGGAGCTGAACAGATCCCTGGAGGAGAAGGAGCCGAGGAAGGAGAAGGGGGAAGCTGCAGCACCGCTGATCAAGCCGCTGCCGGTCAGCATCCCAACACCGCCCCCCCTCCCCAAGAAGGAGGAGAAGAAGGAGAGCGCCAAGCTCAAGCCGGTGCAGGAGGCCTTCGACTTCATCAAGAGCGACGGGGAGTTCAAGACCCCACCGCTGTCCCTGCTCGACCCCCCCCCGGCAACTGAGCGTCGCATCGACAAGGAAGCCCTCTCCATGAACGCCCGCCTCCTGGAGAAGAAGCTCAAGGACTTCGGCATCGACGGCGAGGTGGTGGAGATCTGCCCCGGTCCGGTTATCACCATGTACGAGTTCGCCCCCGGCCCGGGGATCAAGGTGAGCCGCATCGCCGGACTGGCAGACGACCTCTCCATGGCCCTCCAGGCCCTGGCGATCCGCATAGTTGCCCCCATCCCCGGCAAGGGGGTGGTGGGGATCGAGCTCCCCAATCGGGACCGGGAGACGGTGTTCCTCAGGGAGATCTTTGCCAGCGAAACCTTCCACAAGGGGAAGATGAAACTCCCCATGGCTCTAGGCAAGGATATCGGCGGCCACCCCCTGGTGACGGACATGGCAAGGGCGCCCCACCTGCTGGTTGCAGGCGCCACCGGCTCGGGAAAGTCGGTGGCCATCAACACCATGATCCTCTCCCTCCTCTACACCGCCACCCCCAAGGATGTGCGCCTGATCATGGTCGACCCGAAGATGCTGGAGCTCTCTGTCTACGAGGGGATCCCCCACCTGCTCCTGCCGGTGGTCACCAACCCGAAGAAGGCTGCCCTGGCCCTGAAGTGGGCCGTGGAGGAGATGGGGCGGCGCTACCGCCTCATGGCCGACAAGGGGGTAAGGAACATCGACTCCTACAACCGGGAGCTGCAGCGTGAGGAGAAGGAGATCGCCGAGCTCCGGGCAAGCGCCACGGTATCGGTTGAAGAGGTAGTGGAGGAGCTGGCGGATACGGACGAGGCGGCGATCCAGGAGTTCCTCGCCAAGGAGGAGCAGCTGGAGCACGGCCACCTCCCCTACATCGTGGTGATCGTAGACGAGCTGGCCGACCTGATGATGGTGGCAGGCAGGGAGATCGAGGAGTCCATCGCCCGCCTGGCCCAGATGGCCCGGGCCGCAGGCATCCACCTGATCCTCGCCACCCAGCGGCCGTCGGTGGACGTCATCACCGGGCTGATCAAGGCCAACTTCCCGACCAGGATATCCTTCCAGGTATCCTCCAAGATCGACTCCCGCACCATCCTGGACTGCAACGGCGCCGAGTCCCTCCTGGGGATGGGGGACATGCTCTTCCTCCCCCCCGGGACCGCCAAGCTGATCCGCTCCCACGGCGCCTTCGTATCCGACTCCGAGGTGCAACGGGTGGTGGATTTCCTCAAGAAGCAGGGGAAGCCGGTGTACGAGAAGTCGATCCTGGAGATGAAGGAGTCCGACTCCAAGGGTGGCGCAGGCGAAGAAGAGGAGGACGATCCCCAGTACGATGCCGCCCTGGCCCTGGTTGCCGAGGCTCGCCAGGCATCCATATCCATGATCCAGCGCAGGCTTCGCATCGGCTACAACCGGGCGGCGAGGATCATCGAGAAGATGGAGCAGGAGGGGGTCGTGGGGCCAAGCGACGGCACCAGCAAGCCGCGGGAAGTGTTCATCAACAAGCTGTAGATTTCAATGAACCAGCAATCAACAAGGAGCTGATCTATGGAACCCAAAGACAGGCTTGCACATTTTGCCGTAACCATCATCAGCAAGGACAGGCCGGGGATAGTGGCCGACACCACCGAGGTCCTCTACCGTCTCGGCTGCAACATCGAGGACTCCAGCTGCACCATGCTGGGGGGTGATTTCGCCATGATCCTCATCGTCACCCACGAGAAGCCTTTCAGCAAATCCCGCCTCGGCGACGAATTCAAGGCGCTGCAGGAGCGTACCGGCCTGGCGGTGCACTTAAGGACCCTCCATGAGGACGAGATCACCCACGCCAAGGAGGAGGGGGAGCTCTGCCTCATCTCGGTGTACGGCTCGGACCAGCCCGGCATAGTCTACCGGGTGACGAGGGCCCTGGCCGACCGGCAGATCAACATCACCGACCTGAACACCCGCCTCATCGGCACCAAGGAGGAGCCGGTGTATGTCCTCATGCTCGAGGCCTATCTCCCTCCGGGAATGAGCGTGGACGAGACCTCCGCCATGCTGGAGGAGCTGAGAAGAGAGCTGAAGGTGGAGATCGGCGTCCGGACCATCACCCCCGTATCCCTGTAATATCCCGAATAATAATGGATTTTGCCGATGCCTGAACAGAAGATCCTCCTCTACCCCCACCCCATACTGAAGAAGCCGGCCCGCACCGTAGAGCGGATCGACGAAGAGATCAACAGCCTGGTGACCGACCTGATAGACACCATGCGTGCCGGCCCCGGCTCCGTCGGGGTTGCCGCCCCTCAGGTCGGCGTATCCCTGCGGCTCTGCGTGGTGGACGTCTCGGCCAGCAGGCACGGCAAGGAGAACAACCACGGCCTGATGGTGATGATCAACCCCGAGATAATAGCCTCCCTTGGAGCCGCATCCATGCGCGAGGGGTGCATGAGCGTTCCGGACTACACCGGCGACGTGGAGCGCGCCACCGAGATCACCGTCAGGTTCACGAACGGTGCAGGAGAGCCCGAGGAGGTAGTTGCCAGCGGCTTCGAGGCGGTCGCCATCCAGCATGAGATGGACCATCTGGACGGCATCCTCTTCCTCGACAGGATCGTCTCCCTGAAGACCGGCCTGTTCAGGCGAAAAAGCTACAAGTAGGCCGGGATGGTCAAAGCAACAGTGGAGTGCCAAGAAGGTAGGGGTACTCTATGCTACGGGGCGTTGCCAAGGGGGGGGTACTTTAGCCACTCTGTCTATCATACTGCCAACTTTTTTTATTTCAAGACTGTTATTTTCCGCATTCGAGGTCTATATTAATAATCAAGAAGAGGGAAGGAAAAAACCCGAAGGCAGGAGAAAGGGGGAGCAGAATGATCGATGATACTCCGCCCGGCCATGCAGAGACATAGAGGGTAGCGCGATCCGGTAGCAGACAAACCGGAAAATACCTTGAAAAGGAAAACAGGAAATAGAAAATAAAGAGGCCCGCCGAAATCCGGCGGGCCTTTCATTTTGCAGGTCACCCCTGCCGTCAGGCGCTCCTGTCCTGTACCAGCCGGACGAAGGAGCGATCGAAGCTCTTCTCCGCCTCGGCGGAGAAGAAGCAGGCGGGAAACTGCCCCTTAGGTCGGTGGTAGGCGACGCAGGCGCAGCAGTTCCCCCTCCTTTCGCACTGGTAGGTGCAGGCGCATTTT
>CALMOE010000148.1 GCA_937871715.1 uncultured Geobacter sp.
TCACATACCCCGCCGGGTCCGTCAGCCCCGCTTCGCTGAACCCTTTGAGCCGCAGGCGGCAGGAGTCGCACAGGCCGCAGGAGAGCCCCTCGGGGGTCGGGTCGTAGCAGGAGTGGGTCAGGCCGTAGTCGACCCCCAGCTGCACACCCCTGCGGATGATCTCCGCCTTGGACATGGCGATGAGGGGGGTATGGATGCGGAAGCGCTTCCCCTCCACCCCCGCCTTGGTCGCCAGGTTGGCCATGGCCTCGAAGGCGGCGACGAACTCGGGGCGGCAGTCCGGGTATCCCGAGTAGTCCAGGGCATTGACGCCGATGTAGATGTCACAGGCGCCGATGACCTCGGCCCACCCCAGGGCGAAGGAGAGGAAGATGGTGTTCCGAGCCGGCACGTAGGTCACCGGGATGTCGGCACCCACCCCCTCCTTTGGGACGGCGATGTCGGAGGTGAGGGCGCTCCCCCCAACCTGGCGGTAGTCGAACTCCACCACCAGGTGGTCTACGGCTCCGACCCGGCGGGCATTTTTGCGGGCCAGCTCCAGCTCCACCGAGTGACGCTGGCCGTAGGCAAAGCTGATGGCATAGGGGGCGAATCCTTCGGCAGAGGCGATTGCCATGCAGGTGGTGGAGTCCAGGCCGCCGCTGTAGAGAACGATTGCTTTAGGCTGCATAATGGTCCTTGTGGCAGCTTGCATGCTGCCTTTCAATGGGTTCTTTTCCAGTAGGGATAGCTCTTCAGGTCTATTTTCATGCGCCGCACCAGTTCGTAGAGCGGCTTGAAATCATGGTCGTCGGTGGGGATGAACCTGCTCGCCCCGAATTTCGCCAGAACCGGTGCGGCCTGCGGATCCCCCTGCATGGAGAGCAGTGCCTGCCTCAGCTTATCCCTGGTCGAGGAGTCCAGGCCGGGCCTGACCGCCAGGGTGTTCTCCGGCACCTCCTTTTTGGGGGACCTGGCGATTATCTCCACTACGGCGTCGAAGACCCTGTTCTCCCTGCGGAACCTGCTGACCACAGTGTCCTTGGCCCCGCCAACATCAGCCTGGTGGCTGAGAACCGCGCGGATGGCGGCTTCATGGTTTGTTGTCCAGAGGATCTTCATCTCCCGGTCCAGGTCGATCCCCCTGGAGAGGAGGTACTCCTTCTGGGCGAGGTAACCGGCGGTGGTTGCCGGGTCGACAAGGGCGATTGTTTTCCCCTTCATCTCCGCTGGGTTCCTTATGCCGCTGTCCCTCCTGGCGAAGAGCACCCCGGTGTAGGTGGATTTCCCCTCCGGGGTGACTGGCCTTGCCAGGGGGATGATCCCCATTCTGGCCCTGGTCATTACATAGACGAAGCTGCCGAAGAAGCCGGCGTCGATCTTGCCGTCACGCATCTCCTCGTAAAGCTGGCCGTAGTTGGAGATGGGTCTTATCTCGACCTGTAGCCCGGTCTTTTTCTCCAAGTAGCGGCCAAGGGGGGTGTGGCGCTCCATCTGTTTTACCAGGTTCATCTCCGGGATGACGCCGATCACCACTCGCTGGTTGTCTCCTGCCATGGCCGGCAGCGGCAGGAGGAGGGGCGCCAGGAGCAGCATGAGGAGGGAGATGGGGAAGAGTTTCTTCATGGTGTTCTCCGTCAGAATAGGGATAGCTTGACGTAACGCTTCGGGTTCGCCTTGATGTCCTTTATCAGGGCATCGATGCTGTCTAGCATGGTGATCAGCCTGTCATAGGCTTCCCGGTCGTTGAGGACTCTGCCGGCGGTCCCCTCCTTCCCCTTCAGGCGGGTGCCAACCTCCTCGAAGGCCTTGACGGCGCCGTCCGCCCTGGTCACCAGGGCGACCCCGCGGTCGTAGAGCTCCTTGTCGGTGAGGAGCTTGCCGATGGTGTTGTCGCTGGAGGTGAGGATCTTCTTCAGCTCCCGCATGTCGTCCGCGGCCAGGGCGCTCTTGTCCGCCAGCCTGACCATCTTGTCGTACAGCTCCCGGTCGCGCACCAGCCTCCCCAGGGTGCCGTCAGCCGACTGGATGTCGCTCAGGGTGGCGTCGGCACGGCTCAGGATGGCGATGATCTTCTCGTATGGCTCGCTGCTTCGCATCAGCCTGCCGAGGGACCCCTCGCCACGGTTGATGGTGTTGGCAAGGGTCTTCAGCTCCACCGAGAGGAGGGTCAGGTTGTCGTAGAGCTTCTTGTCCGTGGTCAGCTTGCCGAGCGTTCCCTCTCCGCTATCGATCTTCTCCATGATACGGTTCAGCCGGTCGAAAGAGGAGCCGGCCTTCTGCATGACGTCGTCGATGCGGGTGACGTTCTCGCCGCTCACCCTGGCGGGAGGGGTTTCAGAGTAAAACCTGCTGGGGGTAATGTCAACGTACTTCTCCCCCATCAGCCCCCGGCTCTTGATGGTAATGCGGGAGTCGTTGCCGATCTTCTTCATGGCGCTCCTGCTCACCTGCAGGGTGACCTCCACCTCGTTGCTCGCCTCAGGCCTCTCGAAGCCGATGTCGGTCACCAGCCCCACGTCCACCCCGGCCAGCCATACTGGCGCGCCGACCTTCAGCCCTGCGACATCGGTCATTATCAGGGAGATGGTCCCCTTGGGGATGAACATCTTGGTCTTGTCACCCATCATCAGCACCCCCCCGGCAAAGAGGAGCAGGGATGCCACGATGAATATGCCGGTCTTTACCTGGGACCAGCGCAGATTGTCACTTCTTTTCATGTCTCTTCCTGTCGGTTGGCGAACTTAAACAGCGAAACCTCGCTGGGGGAGAAGAATTCGGCGATCTCCACCAGGTTGGAGGCTTCCATCTCCCCCCTGGTCCCCTCGAAGATCAGCCTGGCGTCGTGAATGAAGGAAAACCGGTCGGAGACTGCGAAGGCGGTGGGCATGTCGTGGGTGACCATCAGGGTGGTCTTCCCCTGCCGCTGCAGGCCGAGCATCAGCTGCTGGATGTTGTAAACCCCTATGGGGTCCAGGCCGGTGGTCGGCTCGTCGAAGAAGATGTACTCCGGGTCGGCAGCCAGTGCCCTGGCGATGGCCACCCGCTTCTTCATCCCCCCTGAGAGCTCGGCAGGATAGAGATCCATGGCCTGCTCCAGGCCGACGAAGCCCAGCTTCTCCATGGCGATCCGCTCTATCTCCGCCTCCCCTAGATCCCCCTCCTCCAGAAGCCTGTAGGCCACGTTCTCCCCCACGGTCATGGAGTCGAAAAGCGCCCCCCCCTGGAAGACGATGGAGATATGTTTTCTTGCCCTGTTCAGCTCCCGCTCACCCATCCGGCCGATGTCGGCCCCGTCTATGGTGATGCTCCCCGAATCGGGGCGCAGCAGCCCCAGGATGAGCTTGAGGATGGTGGTCTTCCCCACGCCGCTCACCCCCAGGATGGTCCGGTTGATCCCCGGTTCCAGGGTTAGGTTGAAATCCCTGAGGATCGTCCTCCCCCCCACCGAGTAGCAGACCTGTTCCATCCTTATCCCTTTTTCCGGGCTCTTCGCCATCCGTTCCCTACCTGAAGAAGATGAAGATCTTGGTGATGAAGAAGTCGGAGACCAGGATGAAGACGGAGGAGACCACAACCGTCCTCTTCACGGAGACCCCGACCCCCTCCGCGCCGCCGGAGACGCTCAGCCCCACCCGGCAGGCGATCATGACGATCAGCAGGCCGAAGAAGGCCGGCTTGGCCACCCCCTCGATCAGGTCCTGGAAGCGCATGAACTGTGGCAGGGATTTACAGTACATCAGGGGGCTGATGTTATAGCCGGCGGCGATCAGGTAGCCGCCGGCAAGGGCTACTGTGTCGGCTACCACGGCGAGCAGGGGCATGGCGATGAGCATCGCCTTGAGGCGGCTGGTCACCAGGCGCTTGACGATGTCGGTCCCCTCCACCCGCATGGCGTCCACCTGCTCGGTGACCACCATGGTCCCCAGCTCGGCTGTGATGGCCGAGCCGACCCTGCCGGCAATCATCAGGGATGACAGTACCGGACCCAGCTCTTTCACCATGGTTACGGCCACCATGCCGCCGACGTAGCTGGTGGCGGCGAAGGGCTTCAGCTGGATCAGGGATTGCAGTGCCATGACCATGCCGGTGAACAGCCCTGTGAGGCAGACTATGAAGAGGGAGTCGACACCGATCTTGTCCAGCTGGCTGACGAACTCACGGTAGTAGAGAGGCCTGGAGAAGATGCCCCTCACCGCCCTTAGGCTGAGGATGCAGACCTCCTGGAGTTCGGAGAGGAAAAAGAGGAGTTTCTGTTCGGCGAATCTTACAGGCATGGTCTCCGCTTACTGAAGCGCCTCCGCCAGGACCTGGCGGATATCCTTGACATGGATGAAGGTCAGCTCTTTGCGCACATCCTCGGGGATGTCGTCCAGGTCGTTCATGTTCCGCTCCGGGACGATCAGCTTGGTCACCCCGGCCCTGCGGGCGGCCAGGACCTTCTCCTTCAGGCCGCCGATGGCCAGCACCCTGCCGGTCAGGCTGATCTCCCCGGTCATTGCCGTGTCTCGCCGGGCCGGGCGCCCCGTGAGGAGGGAGACCAGGGCGGTGGCCATGGTGATCCCGGCGGAAGGGCCGTCCTTGGGGATGCTCCCCGCGGGGACGTGGATGTGGATGGCGGCATCGTCGAAGGCATCCTCCGGTATCCCCAGCTCCGCCCGGTTCGCCAAGGCATAGGAGAGGGCCGCCCGGGCCGACTCCTTCATCACCTCCCCCAGTGAGCCGGTGAGGATCAGCTCCCCCTTCCCCTTCATCCGGGTGGCCTCGACGAAGATGATGTCCCCGCCGGTCTCGGTCCAGGCCAGCCCGGTCACCACCCCCACCCGGTCCTCCTCGGCCGCCACCTCATTGAAGAACCTGGGGTGGCCGAGGAACTCCTCCACCAGCTCCGGGGTTATGGGGGTACGCAGCTCCTTCCCCTGGGTGATCTCCTTTGCCAGCTTGCGGCAGACCGTGCCGATGCTCCGCTGCAGGTTGCGCACCCCCGCTTCGCGGGTGTATTCGGAGATGATCCGCACCAGGGCGCTCTGCTCGAACTGGGGGGGAGACTTTGCCAGTCCGTTCTCCTCCACCTCCCGGGGGATGAGGTAGCGGTTGGCGATATGCTCCTTCTCCTCGCTGGTGTAGCCTGAGAGGGAGATGACCTCCATCCTGTCCTTCAGTGCCGGCGGGATCGGGTCGAGCTGGTTGGCGGTGGTGATGAACATCACGCCTCGCAGGTCGAAGGGGACGTCCAGGTAGTGGTCGGTGAAGGTGTTGTTCTGCTCCGGGTCGAGGACCTCCAGCAGGGCGCTGGCAGGGTCGCCGCGGAAATCCAGGCCGATCTTGTCCACCTCGTCCAGCATGAAGACCGGGTTGTTGGCTCCGCAGCGGTAGATCTCCTGGATGATCCGTCCCGGCAGGGCGCCGATGTAGGTGCGGCGGTGTCCGCGGATCTCCGCCTCGTCCCGCATCCCGCCGAGGGAGATACGGATGAACTTGCGCCCCAAGGTCCGGGCGATGGAGCGCCCCAGGCTGGTCTTCCCCACACCCGGCGGGCCGACGAAGCAGAGGATCGGCCCCTTCATGTCCTCCTTCAGGGTGCGCACCGCCAGGTACTCCAGGATCCGCTCCTTGACCTTCTCCAGGTTGTAGTGATCCTCGTTAAGCACTGCTTCCGCCTGGTTGATGTCCCTGTTGTCAATGGTGCCGGTCTGCCAGGGCATGCCGGCCAGGTAGTCCAGGTATGTACGGGAGACGGTGTACTCCGGGGATGCGGGATTTATCCTCTCCAGGCGCTTCAACTCCTTCTCGGCGATGATCCGCACGTCTTCGGGGATGCTGGCGGTTGCCAGCTTCTTCTTCAGCTCGTTCAGATCACTCTCCGGCTGCTCCTCGTCCCCCAGCTCCTCCTTGATCTGCTTCATCTGCTCCCGCAGCAGGTACTCCTTCTGGGTCTTGCCAACGCGCTTGGAGACCTCCGCCTGCACCTCCCCCTTGACCTGCAGACGCTGCACCTCGTTGGTCAGGCTGGTGTAGACCTTCTTGATCCGCTCGATGGGGTCGACGGTCTCCAGCATCTCCTGCTGCTCCTCCAGGGAGAGGTTGATGTAGATGGTCACCAGGTCCGAGAGGCGGGCAGGGTTGTCGATGTAGTCGATCATCTTCATGACGTCATCGGGGAGCGGCCGCCCGTAGGAGAGGGATATCTTCAGCAGGGCCGAGAGGCTGGAGACCAGGGCCTCGGAGACGATGGTCTTCTCGACGAACTCGCGGATCGGCTCGATCCGTGCCAGGGGGAAGGGCTTCTCCACCGTCACCTCCACCAGCTTTACCCTGGAGATCCCCTCCAGGGTCACCCTGGTGGTTTCGTCCGCCAGTCTGGTAAGCTTGGTGACCCGGCAGACCGTGCCGATCTCGTGGATAGACTCGGCCAGGCTCCCCCCCCCATCCCGCCTCAGCTTGAAGAGGGCCACCAGGTTGTTGTAGCTTACCGCCTCCTCGAAGAGGGGGAGCTCCCGCTCCTTGAGGAAGATGTTGAAGAGCATGTACGGGAAGGCGACCATCTCCCGCAGTGGGTAGAGGGGGACTATCTCCGGGATGTGGGTGGTCTCTGGCATGGGTTGGCCCTCGCGTGTATACCTGCCGATATTGCCGTAAAGATTAACCTTTAGGGTGGGTGGTGTCAACCATATCGGCATGTTGGCGGTGAAACTGAAACGGCCGCAGCGGAAAACCGCTGCGGCCGGGGGGACGACCAGGCAAGGCCGATTCCCTTCTCTGATTACTCGGATCGCCTATCCCTGCAGTTCCTCCCACTCTCCGTAAAGGGCCGCCAGCCTTGCATCGGCTGCGGCGTGCTCCCCCCCCAGCTGCTGCAGGAGGGCGTAGTCGCCCGAATTCACAGGGTCGGCCAGCTTCTCCTCGATCCGGGCCAGCTCCTTTTCTGCCAGCTCGATGGCCCCCTCCACCTCGGCGATCCTCTTCTGCCGGGACCGCTCCTCCTTCTGGCGCTGCTTCTCCTCCTCACGGCTCTTCAGCCGCTCCTTTTTAGAAGCAGGTTCGAGGAGCGAGGTTCGAGGTTCGAGATGCGAAGACCCGGCGGGTGTGTCGATGGCCTCGCCGCTCTTCTTCGCCAGGTAGTACTCGTAGTCGCCGTGGTAGGAGGTGAGACTCCCCCCCTCAACCTCCACCACCCTCGTTGCCAGGCCGTCTATGAAGTGGCGGTCGTGGGAGACGAAGACCACGGTGCCGGGGAAGGCGCGCAGGGCGTCGAGGAGGACCTCCTTGCTGAAAAGGTCCAGGTGGTTGGTCGGCTCGTCCATGAGGAGGAGGTTGGCGGGCCGCAGCAGCATCTTGGCCAGGGCGAGGCGGTTGCGCTCTCCGCCGGAGAGCACCCCCACCTTCTTGTGGATGTCGTCTCCGGTGAAGAGGAATGCGCCCAAGAGGTCCCTGAGGCGCGGCACCATGTCGTAGGGGGCACCCTCGTAGAGCTCCTCATAGGCGGTGCGGGAGCCGTCCAGGGCGTCGGCCTGGTCCTGGGCGAAGTAGTCGATCACCAAATTGTGACCAGGTGCTCTCTCCCCCCCCTGGAACTCCGCGCCGTTCAATACCTTCATCAGGGTCGATTTCCCCGCGCCGTTATGCCCCACCAGGGCCAGCTTCTCGCCGCTCTCCACGGTCAGGTCGATGCCGTCCAGGACGATCCTGGCGCCGTACCCCTTGGTCACCCTCTTCAGCTCCATGGCGATCTTCCCGGCTTTCGGCGGGTCTGGGAAGCGGAAGCGGATCTTCTTGCGCTCCGGGGGGAGGACGATCCGCTCGATCTTTTCCAGCTGCTTGATGCGCGACTGCACCAGGGAGGCCTTGTCAGCCTTGTAGCGGAAGCGGCGGATGAAATCCTCCAGCTTCTCCACCTCCTCGTCCTGGCGGCGCTTCGCCTCCCTCAGGGCGTCGACCCGGGCCTCCCGCTGCAGCAGGTAATTGCTGTAGTTGCAGTGGTAGTCGGTCATGGCGTGGTTCCAGACCTCGGCGATGCGGGAGCAGACCTGGTCGAGGAAGAAGCGGTCGTGGGAGACGAGCATCACCGAGTATGGGTAGGAGCAGAGGTACTCCTCCAGCCAGTTGCGCGCCTCGATGTCCAGATGGTTGGTCGGCTCGTCCAGGAGGAGGACATTGGGTTTCCTCAGGAGGAGCTTGGCCAGGGCGATGCGCATCTGCCAGCCGCCGGAGAAGGTGCCGCAATCCTTGTCCCAGTCATCCGGGTGAAAGCCGAGGCCGGTGAGAACTACCCCCACCTCCGCCTCCATGGCGTAGCCGCCGCGGAGGCGGAACTCCTCCTGCAGGTGGCCGTAACGCTCCAGCAGCTCCCGGTAGCCCGGGTCGTCGTGGGAGGCTTGCTCCAGGCTGGCAGTCAGGCCGCGGATCTCGGACTCCATGGCCTGCAGGTCGTCCAGGGCGCCGAGCACCTCGCGGAAGAGGGGCCTCCCCCGGGTGACGATGCCGTCCTGGGGGAGGTAGCCGACAGTCGCCCCCCTGGCGAACTGCAGCTCCCCCGAGCTGTGCTCCACCTGGCCGGCGATGATCCGCATCAGGGTCGACTTGCCGGCGCCGTTCTCCCCCACCAGGCCGACCCGTTCCCCCTTCTTCAGGTGCCACGAGATGTCGGTGAAGAGGGGGGTGCCGGCGAACTCCTTGCAAAGGTTTTTCAAATGCAGCATGTCCGTGTATCCTTTGGAGGTGAGAGAAAAACGATCCTGATTCTAGGTAATCTTGACCGATAATGTCAACGAATCCGCCATTTCTTTTGCGTCGCGAAGAGATGGAGGTTTACAGTTTCCTCATCGAAGTGGTATAAATAATGGATTTATTTGCAATTGGATTGATTTCGACAATTTTTTTCGAATGGCGCCAGCTGACGGTTGCGCCGTTTCCGCAGGTAGCGGTGGGTTGAGGAACGGAACAGCTCTGTTCCCGCCCTGGGAAAACATATACCAAAAAGTCCGGCAACAGAGCCGGCATGCGCGGTTTGCCGGGAGGCTCGAGCCGCGCGGGAAGAGGATAGAATTTCATGGCAAAGAAGATGCTTATCAATGCCCTCCATCCAGAGGAGTCGCGGGTCGCGATCGTGGATGACAGTGGGCGGCTGGTGGATCTGGACATCGAGATCACCGGCAGCGAACAGATGCGCGGCAACATCTACAAGGGGGTGGTCCTCCGGGTCGAACCCGGGCTGCAGGCGGCCTTCATCGACATCGGCCTGAAGAAACCGGGCTTCCTCCAGGTGGGGGAGCTGCACCCCGACTGGTGGCAGTGGCGGGACGAGATCCCAGAGGAGCAGCGGAAGAAAAGGCCCCGAATCCAGGAGGTGCTCCGCAGGGGACAGGAACTGCTGGTGCAGGTGGAGAAGGACGAGCGTGACATGAAGGGGGCGGCCCTCACCTCCTACATCTCCCTGCCGGGGCGCTACATGGTTATCATGCCCGGCAGCGACTCCTCCGGCATCTCCCGCAAGGTGGAGGGGGATGGTGAGAGGAAGAAGCTGAAAGAGATGGTGAAGGAGATGACCATCCCAGAGGGGATCGGCTACATCATCCGCACCGAGGCAGTGGGGAGGACCCTGGAGGAGCTGCAGAAGGACCTGGACTCCCTGGTGGACCGCTACAACGAGATCGTCGAGCAGGGGAAGAAGACCAAGGGTCCGGCCCTCATCTACCAGGAGCATGCGGTGGTCATCCGCACCATCCGCGACTACTTCTCGGCGGACATCGACGAGGTGCTGGTGGACAGCAAGGAGGTCTACAAGGAGGCCAAGGAGTTCTTCAAGGAGGTCATGCCCAAGTTCGAGAAGCGGGTGAAGATGCACCAGGAGAAGCGCCCCATCTTCTCCCGCTACCAGATAGAGGAGCAGATCGACCAGATCTACGAGAAGAAGGTGCCGCTCAAGTCCGGCGGCTCCCTGGTGATCGAGCCGACCGAGGCCCTGGTCTCCATCGACGTCAACTCGGGGAAGTCCACCGGCGAGCGTGGGGTGGAGGACACCGCCTTCAAGACCAACCTGGAGGCGGCCGAGGAGGTGGCCCGCCAGCTCCGGCTGCGCGACTTGGGGGGGCTGATTGTCGTCGACTTCATCGACATGCGGGACAACAAGCATGAGAAGGAGGTGGAGAAGACCCTGAAGGGGGCCCTGAAGAGCGACAAGGCCAGGGTTACGGTGGGGCGGATCTCCCAGTTCGGCATGCTGGAGATGTCACGCCAGAGGATCAAGCAGACCCTGGAGCAGGGGAGCATCCTGGACTGCCCCCACTGCAGCGGCCGGGGTAAGGTGAAGAGCGTGGAGAGCATGGCCCTCTCCTTCCTGCGCAAGGTGCACGCCGCCGCTGCCAAGGGGAATGCGGCCGAGGTTCACGGCGGGCTCCCCCTGGAGGTGGCCTACTACCTCCTCAACCGCAAGAAGCGTGAGCTGACCCAGATCGAGAACGACTACGACATCGAGGTTACCATCAAGGGTAAGCCGTCCCTTCTCATGAACCAGCTGGAGCTGGATGTTGTCAAGAGGGAGAAGCAGCACGAGCCCCCCCACGAGGAGAAGCCGGCCAGGGAGAAGGTGGGCGTTTCGCCTGCCAGGGGAGAGTCTGGCGGGGAGGAGGTACCTGCCGAGGGGGGCGAGAAGAAGCGGGGTCGTTCACGCAGGAAGAAGGTTGATGCCGAAACTCCCGTCGAGGAGGCGGCCGTTACTGCCCCCCCTGAGGCGGAGGCTGAAGCATTGCCACTTGTGGGGTTAGAGGGTGAAGAGACCCCATCTGCCGAGCCACGGCATGGCGAGGAGCATGGGGAGAATGGCAGGAAGAAGCGCCGCCGCCGGCGGCGCAAGAAGGGGAAATCCGTCGAAGGTGTCGCTACGGCAGCGGAGGTGGCGGCCGAGGGTGGCGAGGAGCCGGTAGAGGGGGAAGAGGAGGAGCTTGGGGTTGAGACAGGAGAGCAACACCCTATCGCCGCCGAGCCCGGCGCCGGCAAGAAGAAGCGCCGTCGCCGGCGCAAGCGTGGCAAAGGCGGCCAGGAGCCGGCTGAGATCGCGGCCGGAGAGACGGTCATTGGCGGAGAGCAGCCCGCCGCCCCCCCCTCGCTTCCGGCCGAGCCGGCACCCGTGGAGGTGGAGGAAGCCCCTCCGGCGGAGAAGAAGCGGCCGGCGCGGAAGAAGAAGGTGGCAGGGGCTGAGCCGTTGGCTGCTGCGGCGCCTGCCGAGGTCCAGCAGGTCGTGGCTGAGCCTGCCCCGGAAGCGTCCTTAGCGGAGACGCCGGAGCAGAAGAAGCCGGCCCGGAGCCGGAAGAAGAAGGCCGAAGCAGAAGGGTCGGTTGTGGCCGAGCCTGCGGCGCAAGCGCCGCCCGAGGGGGAGCCCGAGGCAGCGAAGAAACGGCCGGCAAGGAAGAAGAAGGCAGCGGTGGAGGAGTCCCCGTATCAGACCCCCGCGGAGAGCGCGCCGGAAGCCGGTGAGCCCGCTGCCGTAGAGAAGCCGAAGCGTACCCGTGCCCCGCGGAAGAAGAAGGAAGCGGCAGAGTAGTCCGGGGGGGACCATCTCCCCCTGCAGCGCAGGTGAGTCATGCAGACAGCGATCTTCATAGCAGTTTTCGGCGCCTTGGGGTGCCTGGCCCGCTACCTCCTCTCCGGCTGGGTCTACCAGCTCCTGGGGAGGGTCTTCCCCTACGGGACCTTTGCGGTGAACATCCTCGGCGCCTTCCTCATCGGCCTGATCATGGAGCTTGCCCTGCGCAGCACCATGATCTCCGCCAACCTGCGCATCGGCCTGACCGTCGGCTTCCTTGGCGGGTTGACCACCTTCTCCACCTTCAGTTACGAGACATTCCGCCTGCTGGAAGACGGCGAGCTGGTCGTCGCCACCACCAATGTCCTGGCCAGCGTGGTTTTCTGCCTGGCATTCACCTGGCTAGGCATTGTCGCAGCCAGGACTCTCTAGGGGCAAACAGGAAGGAGCTGTAATGAGTCCGATCTGGGAAGAACAGTACCTGCTGCGCATATTCGTCGGCGAGGGTGACCGCCACGGCAGGCTGCCGCTTTACGAGGCCCTGGTGGAACTTCTCCGCCGGGAAGGGGTCGCCGGTGCCACGGTGCTGCGCGGCATCGCCGGCTTCGGCGCCAGCCACGTCTGCCACAGCGACAAGCTGCTGGACATCTCCCACGACCTGCCAATCGTCGTCGAGGTGGTGGAGAGCAGGGAGAAGATCGACGGGATAATGCCGCTCCTTGACTCCATGCTCAAGGGGGGGAGGATGACCCTGGAGACGGTCTCCGTTCGCCGGATCTAGCCCCTCACCCCAAGTTCAATCGCTGTCCGGTTGTGGTACTGCCTTTCTCTGCTATAATTTAGCTCCGATTTGCCATCCGAAGCAGGGAGAAGAGCATGCCATTTCTGCACAACATCACCCCGGAGTGGCTGGAAGAAGAGTACCGCCGCTGGCGGGAGTCCCCATCTGCCGTCGACCCGGCCTGGCACACCTTTTTCACCGGCTTCGACCTCGGCTGCGCATGGCAGCCCGAGGCTCCCCACCCGGACCTCCCCGAGGCCCTGCGCCAGTCCGGGGTGCAGTCCCTCCTCTACCGCTACCGGGACATCGGCCACTTGCTGGCCTGCACAGACCCCCTCACCCCATGCCCTACCACCCACCCACTCCTGGAGCTCTCCCAGTTCGGCCTGAGCGAGGCCGACCTGGCCGGGGTATTCCATACCCGCCGCTATTTCAAGGATACCGCCACCCTGGGGGAGATCCTTGAGACCATGCGGGAGACCTACTGCCGCCACATCGGCGTCGAATTCATGTATATCCAGGAGCCGGCGGAGCGCCAGTGGCTCATGGACCGGATGGAGCCGTGCCGCAACAGGGAAGAGCTGTCAATTGACGAGAGGCTCCATTTCCTCGGACTGCTGCAGCGGGCTACCCTCTTCGAGGAGTTCCTCCACCGTCGTTTCCCCGGGCAGAAGCGCTTCTCCCTGGAGGGGGGGGAGGGGCTGATCGTCTGCCTGGACCGGGCCGTCTCCCGCGCCGCTTCCCAGGGGGTGAGGGAGATAGAGCTGGGGATGGCCCACCGCGGCAGGCTGAACGTGCTGGCCAACATCCTCGGCAAGCCGCTCCCCAACATCTTCGCCGAGTTCGAGGACAACCTGCAGCTAGGCTTCGTCGGCGAGGGGGATGTGAAGTACCACAAGGGGTACTCCGTCGACCGGGAGCTCCCTTCCGGGGAGAGGCTGCATCTATCCCTGGCCTTCAACCCCAGCCACCTGGAGGCGGTAGACCCGGTGGTGGTGGGGAAGAGCCGCGCCCGCCAGGACCGGCTTGGTGAGAAGGGACGTCAGGAGGTCCTGCCAATCCTCATCCATGGCGACGCCGCCTTCGCCGGCCAGGGGATGGTGACGGAAACCCTCAACCTCTCCCAGCTGGAGGGGTACGGCACAGGCGGTACCCTGCACATCGTGGTCAACAACCAGATCGGCTTCACCACCCTCCCCGAGGATTCCCGCTCCACCCGCTATGCCACCGACGTGGCCCGGATGCTGATGGTCCCCATCTTCCATGTCAACGGCGAGGAGCCCGAGGCGATCGCCCGGGTCGCATCCCTGGCCCTGGATTACCGCCGCGAGTTCGGCCGGGACGTGGTGGTGGAGATCATCTGCTACCGCCGCCACGGCCACAACGAGGGGGAAGAGCCCGCCTTCACCCAGCCCCGCCTCTACGCGGCCATCAGGGGGCGGCAGCCGGCCCATGTGATCTATGCCCGCAGGCTTGCAGATGAAGGGGTGAGCGGCGAACTGGTCAGCTCGATGGCCGCCGCCTACCGGGATGAGCTGGAAAAAGGGGTGGGGGGGGAGCCCCTGTCGGTTGATGCCGGCTTCGGCGGCGACTGGCAGGGTGTGGTGAGGGAGTACCTGCAGACCCCGGTGGAGACTGCCGTAGCGGAGGAGAGGCTGCGGCAGCTGGGCGCCGAACTGGCCGCAATCCCCCCCGGATTCTCCCCCCACCCCAAGCTCGTCTCCCTCTACGGCAAGAGGTCGGAGGCACTCCAGGTGGGGGAGGGGGTCGACTGGGGGAACGCCGAGTCCCTGGCCTTCGCCACCCTGCTGGGGGAGGGGGTGACGGTGCGCCTCTCCGGCCAGGACTCCCGTCGCGGCACCTTCAACCACCGCCATGCGGTGCTCCACGACCTGGAGAGCGATGCCACCCATACCCCCCTTGCATCCCTGGCGGGAGGGGAGCTGTTCCATGTCTACGACAGCATGCTCTCGGAAAACGCGGTCCTCGGCTTCGAGTACGGCTACAGCCTGGCAGCGCCGGGTGGGCTGGTGATCTGGGAGGCCCAGTTCGGCGACTTCGCCAACGGCGCCCAGGTGATTATCGACCAGTTCATCGCCAGCGGCGAGAGCAAGTGGGACCGGGCCTGCGGCCTGGTGCTGCTCCTCCCCCACGGCTACGAGGGGAACGGCGCCGAGCACTCCAGCGCCCGCATCGAGCGTTTCCTCTCCCTCTGCGCCGAGAACAACCTGCAGGTGGCCGCCCCCTCCACCCCGGCCCAGCTATTCCACCTGCTGCGTCGCCAGGTGAGGCAGCCGTTCCGCAAGCCCCTGGTGCTCTTCACCCCCAAGAGCCTGCTGCGCCACCCTGCTTGCGTCTCTTCCCTGGCGGAGCTAAGCCAGGGGGGCTTTCGCGAAATCCTCGCCGACACCGCTTCGCCGCAGGGGAGGACGCGCCTTGTCCTCTGCAGCGGCAAGATCTGGCACGAGCTGGCGGCGGAGCGGGAGAGGCGGGGCAGTGAAGACGTGGCCATAGTGCGCATCGAACAGCTCTACCCCTTGAGGGGGGAGCTGCTGCTGGAGGCGCTGGCCCCCTACGGGCCCCCGGCGGAGGTTCGCTGGGTTCAGGAGGAGCCGGCCAACATGGGACCATGGCCATTTCTCCGCCCCCGCCTGACTGCGCTCCTCGGGGTGGAGCCGGCCTATGTGGGCCGCCCCGAGTCAGCCGCGCCCGCCAGCGGCTCCCACCGCATCCACGGCGAGGAGCAGGCGCGGCTGATCGCAGGGGCATTCGACTAGCTTGCGGAGGTTTTCATGGAGATAAGAATCCCCTCGGTGGGGGAATCGGTGGTGGAGGCCCTGATCGGCAGGTGGCACAAGTCCGACGGCGACATGGTGGCCAGGGACGACATCATCTGCGAGCTGGAGACGGACAAGATCACCATGGAGCTGCGCGCCGACGCGACCGGCAGGCTGCGGATAGCCGTGCCGGCCGGCGAGACGGTGAAGATCGGCACGGTGATCGGCCGCATCGACGAGGAGGCCGCCGCTCCCCTTGAGCCGAAGGGGGGGGAGCCAGCCCCTCCCCCCACCTCCCCCGCGGTGCGCAAGTTGGCGGCGGAGCAGGGGGTGGACCTGAACGGGCTCCGTGGCAGCGGCAAGGGGGGGCGTGTCCTGCTGGAAGATCTTCTCAAGGCAGGAGTGAGGAACGAGGAACGAGGAGCGAGGGGAGAACCGCCGATGGTGAAATCAGAGGAGCCGGCACCCTATGCGTCGTCGCCCGCCTCGAGCCTCGAGCCTCGAACCTCGAACCTCCGCGAGCGGCGAGTCCCCATGACCCCCATCCGCAGGAGGATAGCCGAGCGGATGCTGCTGGCCCGCCAGCAGAGCGCCATGCTAACCAGCTTCGCCGAAGCGGACATGGGGCGGATCATGGAGCTGAGGCGCAAGTACCGGCAGCACTACGAGGAGAAGTTCGGCATGAAGCCAGGCATAATGCCGTTCTTCGTCAAGGCATGCTGCCAGGCCCTGGGGGAGTTCCCGGCTCTTAATGCCTCCATTGACGGCAGCGACATCGTCTACCACGACTACTGCGACATCGGCATCGCCATCGGCGGCGAGAAGGGGCTGGTGGTGCCGGTGCTGCGCGGCGCCGAACGGCTCCGCTTCCGGGAGATCGACGCGGCCATCGATGGGTTCGTCGCCAAGGTGAGGGAGAACCGCCTGACAATCCCCGACCTGGAGGGGGGGACCTTCACCATCTCCAACGGCGGCGTCTACGGCTCGCTCCTCTCCACCCCGCTCCTCAATCCACCCCAGAGCGGAGTCCTGGGGATGCACGCCATCCAGGAGCGCCCCGTGGCCCGGGAGGGGGAGGTGGTGATCCGCCCCATGATGTACCTGGCCCTCTCCTACGACCACCGCCTCATCGACGGCAAGGAGGCGGTGCAGTTCCTCAAAAGGGTGAAGGAGCTGGTGGAGGAGCCGGAGGAGCTCTTGCTTGAGGGGTGAGGATGGATGCGACTTTATCGCAATCTCGGCGTTGACCTGCGGGATTCCTTGTGCGGCGTAGCGCTGCTACGCCTCCGCGTCATCCCTTGGCCGCCTTGACCTTGCGAAAAATCCGCATCCATGAGAATTCTGGGGTTTTTATAGTGAATATGTACCGTTTTTTGCGGATTTGCGGTGAAAATAAGCATTTGGAGATTCTAAAATGTCCGGACAGATATACGACCTGATCATCATCGGCGGCGGCCCGGGGGGGTACGTGGCCGCCATCCGTGCCAGCCAGCTGGGCTTTAAGTGTGTCGTGGTGGAGGAGCGGGCCACCCTCGGCGGGGTCTGCCTCAACGAGGGGTGCATCCCCAGCAAGGCGCTCCTCGACTCCTCCGAGCATTTCGCCATGGCCAGGGACAAGTTTGCCTCCCACGGCATCCTCATCGACCCGCCCAGGCTGGACCTGGCCACAATGCTTGCCCGCAAGGAGGAGGTGGTGAGGAAGAACACCGACGGCATCGCCTTCCTCTTCAGGAAGAACGGCATCGAGCTGGTGACCGGCAGGGGAAGGCTGGCGGTGAAGGACGGCGAGCTGCAGGTGGTGAGCATAGCCGGCGACGACGGGGTGCGGCTGCTCCACGGCAAGAGAGTGCTCCTGGCCACGGGGAGCAGGGCGGTCGAGCTCCCCATGCTCCCCTTCGACGGGGAAGTGGTGGTCTCGGCCCGGGAGGCCCTCTCCTTCCCGGTTGTGCCCGAGCATCTGGTGGTGATCGGCGCAGGCTACATCGGCCTGGAGCTGGGGTCGGTCTGGCGGCGGCTGGGGGCGCAGGTGACGGTGGTTGAGACCCTGGCAAAACCACTCCCCTCCATGGACGGCCAGGCGGCCGACACCCTGGTCCGCTCCCTGAAGAAGCAGGGGGTGAAGTTCCTCATGGAGACCAGGTTGACCGCCGGCAGGCGTGAAGGGGATCGGATGGTTCTCTCCCTCGAAGGCCCGGCTGGTAGCAGCGAGCTCTCTGCGGACCGGGTGCTGGTGGCAGTGGGGCGCAGGCCGCTCACCGAGGGGGTCGGACTGGAGGAGGCGGGTGTTCTCCTGGATGACGGCGGCCGGATCCGGGTGGATGCCGACTACATGACCACGGTACCCGGTGTCTACGCAATCGGCGATCTGGTACCCGGCCCCATGCTGGCCCACAAGGCCTCGGAGGAGGGGGTGGTCTTCGCCGAGCGCCTCGCCGGGGAGGGGTCAATGGTTGAGTACGACTATCTACCCGGGGTCTGCTACACCTGGCCCGAGGCTGCCTCAGTCGGGAAAACCGAGGAACAGCTGAAACGGGACGGGGTCGAATACGCCGTCGGCAAGTTCGCTTTTCTGGCCAGCGGCCGGGCGCGCTGCATGGACGAGACCGACGGATTCGTCAAGCTCCTGGCTGACAAGGGGAGCGGCCGGATCCTCGGGGTGCATATCGTCGGCCCCAGGGGTTCGGAGCTGATCGCCGAGGGGGTGACGGCCATGACCTTCGGCGCCACTGCCGAGGACCTGGCCATGACCTTCCACGCCCACCCCACCCTTGCCGAGGCGATCAAGGAGGCGGCCATGGCTGCGGTGGGGAAGGCGATCCATGCATGATGGGACAGGAGCCATGCCAGCTGCGGAAATCTACCGGACGATAGTGGACAATCTCCACGAGGGGGTCTACTTCGTCGACCTGGAGCGGCGAATTACTTACTGGAACAAGGGCGCGGAGCGGATCACCGGCTACAGCGCCGCGGAGGTCGTTGGACACCACTGCGCCGACAACCTCCTTGTCCACGTGGATGAGGAGGGTCGCAGCCTCTGCACCTCCTCCTGCCCCCTGGTGGAGGTGATTCAGCATGGCTGCGGTCACAGCAACAGCCAGCTTTACGTCCACCACAAGGAGGGCCACCGGCTCCCCGTGGAGGTGAGCGTCACCCTGATAAGAGACGATGATGGGCGCCCGATCGGCGCGGCGGAGCTCTTCCGCGAGACCAGGGTGATCGACCGGGATGCCGTCCTCATCGAAAACCTGCGGCGGGAGTCGCTCCTCGATGTGCTCACCGGGCTCCCCAACCGCCGCCACCTGCAGATGAGCCTCGGCGCCGGCATGGCCGAGTTCGATCGCCACGGCATCGGTTTCGGCCTGGTGTTCGCCGACGTGGACCATTTCAAGCTTTTCAACGACACCTATGGCCACGATCTGGGGGACCGGGTGCTCCGGCTGGTCGGGGAGGCCCTGGGGAACTGCATGCGCGCCTACGACATGGTGGGGCGCTGGGGGGGGGAGGAATTTTTGGCCATCATCCGTTTCATCGATGAGGAGCAGCTCCGCCGCGTGACGGAGAAGCTGCGCACCATGGTGGAGAGCGCTTTCCTCTGCCACGGGGAAGAGGAGCTCAGGGTGACCATTACCCTGGGGGCCACCCACGTCCGTCCGGGGGACAGCGTCGACTCCCTGGTCAGCCGCGCCGACCAGCTGATGTACCAGGGGAAGCAGGCCGGGAGGAACCGGGTCCACTACGGCTGAGGA
>CALMOE010000149.1 GCA_937871715.1 uncultured Geobacter sp.
TGGCCTTTTTCAAGTCAGGAATCGCCGCCAGCATTTTACCCGCTTCTGCCTCTGCCGAAGCAGCATCCCCCCTGCCGAGAGCCGACTCCAGGTTGGCGGCTGATCTGGAAAACATCGGCATCATGGAGTGCAGCTTCTTCATCCGATCATCTGTCGCTTTCACTTTTGAATGCTTCTCAGTCCCATGGGCAGTTGCGGTTGAAGTGCTTATCAGTAAGCCGATCGTCAATCCCAGTTTAATGATATCCCTGCTACTCATTGCCACTCCAATAATAAAATTAGAGGGGGGAAACCTCCCCCCCCTCCTCTCACTTATGCTATTTCCCCGGCTTTGTGAGGTCACGCATGGTTTCATTGGCCTCTTTCAACTTCTTATTGAGGACCCTCAACTCGTCACGGGTAGCTGCGTCTGCACCTTCAACCTTAATCCTTGCCTTTATCTTCTCGATTCGCTGCTGGATGCTGTCAACCTCCTGGGCGCAATTTCTCAAAAGCAGATCACACTCCCTGGCACACTCCTCGTCCTGCTGCTTGTGCATCGCGCCATGCTCCATGGCCATCACCGGAACTGCCGCCAAGATTGATACGGAAATAAGCATTGCAGCTATCTTTCTCATCGTACTCTACCTCCTGACTGTTGGAATATGCTGCTTTATCTAACGCTACTTGACAATGTACCAGAATTTTGAACTGCGCGTTTTCCCGTCCTTCAACAGGAATTTGCACATCACACCGTACTTACCCTTATTGGCCATGATGAAGTCGGCTCCGAAGTGACCCTGCATCCCCACCAGATCCTTAGTCTGGTCGCTCTTGTCCGGGTTCTGTACTTTGACCTTCACTTCACCCTCGGTCAAGGACTTGCCGCTCTTGACATCCTTGAACTCAACAGCCACGTGGTGGGTCTCCTTCATCCCCTTCGGCAACTCCATTTTCATTGCCTTCATGTGCTCTTTCATACCCATGACTTTGAATGTGGCTTTCACTCCATCGATGACCTCTTCGTGGGCAACATCACCCTGATGGCCGCCATGCCCCATTTCATGACCGCCCCCGTGTCCATGTTCGGCGGCGAATGCCGCCGGCACAGCCAGAGCTAAGATTGCTGCCAGCATCAATACGATTCTTTTCATTTTGTGAATTCTCCTTTTGAGTCTTGAGTCGTGCTGACAATTTTATATAAGCATAGGTCGTACCACATTTAACACTCCGGAATCACGCCACTATTAAGTGAGCAGACTATACATTCATGAAGAATATTCGACAGTAACTGGAGCATATTCTCCATGACGAATCCCGGCATGGAAATCAGTGCTTCATCCCCGAATATTTCAGCTTACCTCTCTTCAAGTCACGTTTCTTCATCAGCACGAAAATCACCGGCGTCATGATCAGCACATGGATGGCCGAGGAGATCATGCCGCCGATCATGGGGGCGGCGATCGGCTTCATCACGTCGGCGCCGGTGCCGCTGGACCACATGATCGGCACCAGGCCGATGAGGGCCACCGCCACGGTCATCAGCTTGGGCCGGAGCCTGAGCACTGCCCCCTCGAAGGTGGCGTCGTAGATATCCTGCTCTGTGCAGGGACCATGGATCAACTTCTTGTCCAGGGCTTCGTGGAGGTAGATGACCATCACCACCCCGGTCTCCACGGCAATGCCGTAAAGGGCGATGAATCCGACCCAGACCGCCACCGACATATTGTAACCGAGGGCGGCCACCAGGTAGACCCCACCCACCAGGGCGAAGGGGACCGAGAGCATGACCATGCTCGCCTCCAGGGCCGAGTGGAAGGTGAAGTAGAGGAGGATGAAGATGATCAGCATGCCGGCAGGCACAAGGAGCTGCAGCCTCGCCTTGGCCCGGATCTGGTTCTCCCACTGGCCGGACCAGGTGACGTAGTAGCCCGGCGGCAGCTTCAGCTGCTTCTCCAACACCTGCTTCGCCTCGGTGACGAACCCCCCCATGTCCCGTCCCCGGACATTGAGGAAGACCAGGGAGCGGAGGAGCCCCCCCTCGGAGTTGATCTCCGGTGCGCCGGTGGTGACCTTGAGTTTCGTCACAAGCGACAGCGGCACCTGGGCGCCATCCATGCCGGAGACCAGGATGCGGCGGATGGCCGGCAGGTTGTCCCGGTAGTCCCTCAGGTACCGGACCCGGATCGGGAAGCGGTTGCGACCCTCGACAGTAGTGGAGAGCATCTCGCCCCCCAGGGCCGTCTCGATCACGTCCTGGATGTCGCCGACGGAGACGCCGTAGCGTGCCGCCGCCTCCCGGTCGATGTCGATGTCGATGTAGTTGCCGCCGGTGACCCGCTCGGCCACCACGTCGGCAGCACCCGCAATCGGCTTGAGAATCCCCTCCGCCTGGACCGCCAGGTCCTTCAGCACGTTCAGGTCGGAGCCGAAGATCTTCACGCCGAGATCTGTGCGCACCCCGGTGGAGAGCATGTTGATCCGGTTGATGATCGGCTGGGTCCAGCCGTTGCGCACCCCGGGTATCTGCAGCTTGGCGTCCAGCTCGGCAACGATGTCCGCCTTCTTGATCCCCGGCCGCCACTTATCCTTGGCTTTAAGGATGATGATCGACTCGAACATGGAGACCGGCGCCGGGTCGGTGGAGGTCTCGGCCCGGCCTACCTTCCCCAGCACGTGCTCCACCTCGGGAACAGACTTGATGATCCTGTCCTGCACCTGGATAATCCGCTTCGCCTCGGTGATGGAGACGTTGGGGAGGGTCACCGGCATGTAGAGGAGCGACCCCTCGTCCAGGGGGGGCATGAATTCGCTCCCCAGTTTCATGAACATGGGAACTGCAACGGCCAGGGCGACGATGTTCAGGGCGATGGTGGTCTTCTTCCACTTGAGCACCCAGCGGATCACCGGCGAGTAGAGCCTGATGAAGAAGGTGGATACAGGGTTCGCCTCTTCCCGCGGCATCTTCCCCCGCATGAAGTAGTACATCAGCACCGGCACCAGGGTGATGGCGATGAAGGCCGATCCCACCATGGAGAAGGTCTTGGTGAAGGCCAGGGGGTGGAACAGCTTCCCCTCCTGCCCTTCCAGGAGGAAGACCGGCACGAAGGAGAGGATGATAATGGCAAGGGAAAAGAAGATCGCCCGCCCCACCTGCTTGGCGCTGGAGATGACAACCTCCAGCCGCTTCTCCCTCCGCTCCTCCTCAGGGAGTTCGGACAGGTGGCGGTAGCAGTTCTCCACCATGATGACACCTGCATCCACCAAGACGCCGATGGCTATGGCTATCCCACCCAGCGACATGATGTTGGAGGTGACCCCCATCAGCTTCATGGTGATGAAGGAGATAAGCACCGCAATCGGCAGGGTGAGGACAATCACCAGGGAGCTCTGGAAGTGGAGGAGGAACGCCAGGATCACCAGGGAGACGACAATGGACTCCTCGGCCAGGGCATGCTTGAGGGTGTCGATGGCACGGGCAATCAGGTCTGAGCGATCATAGGAGACCATGATCTTCACCCCGGGGGGGAGCCCCTTCTCCAGCTCCCTGATCTTCACCTTGACCCGGTCGATGACGTCCTTGGCATTCTCGCCGTAGCGCATCACCACGATCCCACCCACCGCCTCACCTTCGCCGTTCATGTCCAGCATGCCGCGGCGGATTGAGCCCCCCAGCTGCACGGTGCCCAAATTCTTTAGAAAAATAGGGGTGCCGCGCATGTCCGCTGCCACGACGATATTCTCCAGGTCGGCCTTGGACTTGACATACCCCTGCCCCCGGATCAGGTACTCGGCATCGGCCTGCTCGATCAGCTTGCCACCCACGTCCTTGTTGGAGGCCTTGACCGCCGACATCACCTTGTCAACCTTGATGTTGTAGGCGAACAGCTTGGCCGGGTCCAGGTCGATCTGGTACTCCCGCACCAGGCCGCCGATGGAGGCGACCTCGGCCACCCCCTGGACGGTGTTCAACTGGTAGCGAACGAACCAGTCCTGCAGGGTGCGGAGCTGCTCCAGGTCATACCCCTTACCCTCGATGGTGTACCAGAAGACGTGCCCCACGCCGGTGCCGTCCGGTCCCAGGGTGGGGCGCACATTGGCGGGGAGGAACGAGGAGGCGTAGTTGAGCCGCTCCAGAACGCGGGTCCGGGCCCAGTAGATGTCGGCCTTGTCCTCGAAGATCACGTAGATCATTGAGAAGCCGAAAGCGCTGGAGGCCCTTACTGCTCGCACCCTGGGGAGCCCCTGCAGGTTGACCGCCAGGGGGTAGGTCACCTGGTCCTCAACCACCTGGGGGGAGCGGCCGGGGTAGTCGGTGAAGACGATCACCTGGTTGTCCGACAGGTCGGGGATAGCGTCCACCGGGGTCTTGTAGACCGCCCATACCCCCCAGGCTATGATCAGACCGAAGAGCATCAGGACGATCACCCGGTTGCGGGCGGAGTATTCAATGATTTTTTCGATCATATAAATCCCTGGCTTTTGGCTCCAGACTCCAGGCTCTGGGAAATGCTAATTCCTCGTACCTAGCGCCTCGTGCCTGCCTTTCTTACATCTTCATGTCGTCCATGTTCAGAGACTTCTTTGCCGGAGCCGGTTTCACCGGCTGGGGAGTTGCGCCATGCCCCTCGTGACCTGCCGGAGAGGGTTGTCCCTTCCCTTCCGGTTTCGCGCCTGTGTGCTGGCTGTGGTCCTGGCCAGCGCCACCTTTCAACTGGGACTCGGAGTCGATCAGGTAGCCGCCGGAGACCGCCACTTTGTCACCGACCTTCAACCCCGACAGGATCTGCACCATGTCGTCCGTCTGCTGTCCGGTCTGCACATCCCGCGGCTCGAACATGCCGGGATCGCTCTCCACCCAGACCACCTTCCGCTTCCCAGTGTCGATGACCGCGGTCACCGGCACGACGATCGCCGTGCCGAGCGGCACCTTGATGACGGCGTTGACGAACATGTCCGGCTTTAGCTTCATCCCAGGATTGGCCATCTCCACCCTGGCCTTGACCGTCCTGGTCTTGGGATCGAGGAACGGATAGATATAGGCGATCCTCCCCGTAAAGGGCCTACCCGGGAAGGACTGGGAGCGGATCTCCACCTCCTGGCCGATGTGAATATTGGGGAACTCGTTCTCGTAGACCTCCACCTCCACCCAGACGCGGGAGAGGTCGGCGATGTTGAAGAGGACGTCGCCGGTGTTGACGTACTGCCCCTGCTGCATCATCTTTTCGATCACCACCCCTGAGAGTGGAGTGTAGATGGGGAGGCGGATGTTGGGCTTGCCCGCCCGCTCCAGGTCGGCTATCTGGCTCTCCTTCACCCCGAAGAGCATGAGCCTTTGCCTGGCCGACGCTACCAGCCCCTCGCCACTACCTGCAATGGAGGGGATGGATGAGCTTTTCAGCTGATCCCGGCTCTTCACCGCCAGAAGGTACTCCTGCTGGCTGGCCACAAGGTCGGGTGAATAAACTTCGGCCACCGGCCGCTCCTTGCTGACGATGTCACCCACCTTGGTCACATGGAGCTTGTCGAGGCGGCCGGCGATCCAGGCAGTCACCTTGGCCTGGCGCGACTGGTCAAACTGGACGATGCCAACGGCGTTGATCTCCTTGGAGAGCGATGCCCGCTTCGCCTCCACCGTGGCCACGTTGGCCATGACCCGTTGGGTGGGGGAGAGGGAAACGTGTCCGAGCATCTCGGTCTGCTGCTTCTGCTCGGCGGTCATCTCGCCGCCGGCGGCACCGTCGACCTTCTTGATCAGTTCCATGCCGCAGATGGGGCATGTGCCGGGCCTGTCCTTGATGATAAAGGGGTGCATGGAGCAGGTGTACTGCACCTTTGCCTGAGCTGTTTCCCCCCCGGCACCATGGTCATGGCCACGGTGCTGCCAGGCGTACCACCCCCCGCCGGCAAAGGCAGCGGCGGTGAGGATTATCAACGGTATCGCGATTTTCTTCGTCAGGGCCATGTCAGATTCCTTTTAAGTATTGGCTGCTTCCAGATTACAGTCAGTTGGCACCCTGGCCCGCAGACGAGGCTCCGGCCAGCTCTCTCCCGACCGCCGCTTCCAGTTGGGCCAGCTTCATCATGTACTCGGCCTGGGATTCGTACAGCTCCCGCTCGTAGTTGAACAGGGTCATCCTGCCATCCAGGAGGGTGAGGAAATCGACCTTGTTCACCCGGTAACCGATCACCGCCGACTCGAGGGACTGTTCCGCCTGGGGGATTATACCCCCCCGATATAGCTCCACCAGCCTGCGGCGGCGCTCAAGCTGTGCAAGTGTGTCATTGATGGCTAGGGAGATGCCGTTCTTCAGGGAGTTCAGCTCCTCCGTCGCCATGCCCGTCTCGGAAACCGACTCTGCCAGCATCGCCCGCCTTCTCTCCTGCTGCAGCGGCAGGTTGAAGGTCATGCCGACACTGTACATGTCGTAGCCAGGGTCATTCATGGCGGCATCGCGCTGCATGTATTCCAGCGACAGGTTGAAGTCGGGATAGAACTCCTTCTCCGCCAGGCGCCTGGAAGCCTCCCCCTTGGCAACCAGCATGGCAAGACTCCTTAGCTGGGGGCGGTTCTCTGCGGCGATCCTGCCGAGCTCCTCCGCCGATAGCGGGAGCTGCGGCATGGTGAAGTCGGGGATCGTACCGACCGGCATATCTCCTGGTCGGGAGAGGAGGAAGTTGAGACTGGCCTCCAGGCTCCTGCGCTGCTGGGCGAGGGTTATCTGCATGTCGAGCATTCTGGACCTCTCCAGACCAGCCTTGTAGACGTCCTGCTGCACCCCCTGCCCCACCGAATACTTGGTCTCCGCAATAATTAGAAAATCTTCGAGAATCTTCAGGTTCTTGTCGACAACCCCCATGAACCGGTCCACGGCCCAGAGCTGGTAGTATGCCTCCTTCACCATCCTGGCCAGTTCGAGCCTTCGTTCCTCAAGGGACCACCTGTACGATTCTGCCTCGCAATCGGCGATCTCCTGTCTGATGGCCCTCTTCCCCCAGAAGGGGAGCTGCTGGCTTATGCCGATCACCTTAGCTGTCTGTGGATCCTTGTCGAACGCCAGCGGCTGGCGAACCATCATATTCTGCAGCTTGAACATGAGCATCGGATCTTCAAAACTGGAAGCCTGTTTCGCCTTGCTGACGAACATCTGCCACCTGGCCCGGGAAGATTTCAGTTCGGGATTACCGGCAAGGGCGGCTCTGACCAGTTGCTGGAGATTTTCAGTCTGCTTGATTTCTTCTGCGCCGACACCGGTTGCCGAGAAGGCTATAACAGCAATTGCTGTAATCGTGACAGAGGACAATTTCATAACGTACCTCGAATTTGATATCAATCATGTTAAAGCTGGAATCGTGCCAAACTAAAAAGCTTGCAATTCAGGCATGTTATACTGCAGGAGCTGAATCCGGCAAAGTTACTTTTCAAGAATATTCATCGCTACTGTAGAATATTCTTCACCTGCACAAACTAAATCCATCTCGTAAGATGGGTATATGACTGTCAAGAGATCGCGAACATATTGTCAAAATACGCGCAAGGCCCTCGCTATATCTTTCGCCACCCTCAGATGCTGCTCTAGGCTTCAAGTTCTTCATTGATGGTACTCGTGGCAGCCTGACGTCTGGCAGGTAATGACAACGGGACTACTCCCAAACGGAGCGCTATCAGCACATGCCGCTGACACTTGCGGCAGATGCGTCCAGAAGGAGTCTGACCAGCAGTTCAACCAGGAAACAGCAGCGCTGAATGCCGAACTGAAAGCCGTGAAGATCGAACTGAGCAGTGAGTACAGCTAAATGCCATCGATGTTAACAGAGTAAATGCCATCGAGGTGGCGATAAGGGGGATCAAGGAGAAAATTGATGCTTCAGCGAACAAATGGCCTGCAGCAGAGGCTAGTCGCTTCCGAACAACTGGCAGGGGGATATTCTCCCGCCAGACTCCGGTATCTGAGCCATCATCTGGTTCAGTTCTCATATTATATCAGTAACCCCATCACTATTGCCCAACCAAGCAAGCCAATTATGTCCCGGATCCCATCCCTCGCATGTATCCGGCTTTAACTACCCCTTTTATCACCACGCACCAGCTTCATGCCGCAGAGCGAACAGTCGGCCGTCGAATCACTGCTGGTTATCCAGGGGTGCATCGGGCAGACGTAGAGATCATTGACAGTCCCCCCCCCAGATTGCGGCCTCTTGCCGAAGAAGAACCAGAGCGTAACCCCGATCAGGGCAACTCCAGCGACAGTGACGATGATCTGCATGGTATCCATCGGGTCAGCTCCTTTCCACCCTGAAGCCGCGCAGCCTCAGGGCATTGGTGACGACACTCACCGAGGAGAGCGCCATGGCCAGGGAGGCAACTATCGGGCTCAAGAGCCAGCCGGTCAGGGGATAGAAGAGCCCGGCTGCCAGCGGAATGCCAAGGATGTTGTAGATGAAGGCGAAGAACAGGTTCTGCTTGATGTTGACTATGGTCGCCCTGGAAAGGGCAATGCTCGCCGCGACGCCATCAAGGTCGCCGCTGACCAGGGTAATGTCAGCCGCCTCCATGGCGACATCTGTGCCGCTTCCCATGGCGATCCCCACGTCGGCCTGGGCCAGGGCTGGCGCATCGTTGATCCCATCGCCGACCATGGCAACCACCTTCCCCTGGGCCTGGAGCCTCTTTATCTCTTCATTCTTCCCTGCAGGCAGAATCTCCGCCAGTACCCGATCTACGCCGACCCGACGGGCAATGGCTTCGGCGGTCCTCCGGTTGTCACCGGTGAGCATGATCACCTCGAGTCCCAGGGCATGTAGCCTGCGGATCGCCCCAGCCGAACCCTCCTTGACCGGGTCTGCGATGGCGATAATGCCGGCAAATCTCCCGTCAACGGCCACGAATACCGGGGTTTTCCCATCGTCGGCAAGATGATGGCCAGCCTCGGCGTCCACCGTCATCCCCCGCTCCTTCAGGAGCAGAGATGTGCCGGCCACGACCTTCCTACCGTCAACCACAACTTCTATGCCATATCCGGGAATGGCTTTGAACCCGCTGGCCGGTAAAAGGGGGATGCCGCGCTCCCCTGCCGAGCGGACAATCGCCTCCCCCAGGGGGTGTTCACTCCCGGCTTCCGCCGATGCCGCAAGCTGGAGAAGACCGTCTTCATTCATTACATGGGCAATGATGTCAGTGACAGACGGTACGCCATGGGTAATGGTGCCGGTCTTGTCGAGGACGATGGTCGTCAGCTTGTGGGCAGTTTCCAGTGCCTCCCCCCCCTTGATGAGGATCCCCCCCTGTGCACCCCGGCCGGTGCCGACCATGATTGCGGTCGGCGTGGCGAGCCCCAGGGCACAGGGGCAGGCGACGATCAGCACAGAGACGAAGGTGAGCAGCGACATGGTGAGCCGTGTATCAGCCGGCGCCAGATCGAACCAGAGGACGAAGGTCCCGATGGCAATGCAGATGACCACCGGTACGAAGTAGCCGGCAATGGTGTCTGCCAGCCGCTGTATCGGCGCCTTGCTCCCCTGGGCCTCCTGGACCATCCGCACGATCTGCTGCAGAACCGTATCCCTGCCGATCCTGGTGGCACGCATGCGGAAGGAGCCGGTCCTGTTCAGGGTGGCGCCGATGACCGTGTCGTCCATCTTCTTCTGTACAGGCATCGGTTCGCCGGTCAGCATGCTTTCATCTACGGAGGATTCGCCTTCGACCACGATCCCGTCCACAGGCACCTTCTCTCCCGGACGCACCAGAACAATGTCCCCCACTAGCAGGTTTGCAACGGGGATTTCGAGCAGCACTCCATCCCGCTCGACCCGTGCAGTTTTTGGCTGCAGGCCCATGAGTGCACGGATGGCGCTGCCGGTCTTGCTGCGGGCGCGGGCCTCCAGGAGACGCCCCATGAGGATCAGGGTGACGATGATCGCCGCCACCTCGAAATAGACACCCGGCGACGCAACCGTGCCATGGCCATGGCCGGCAGTGGTTTCAGCTGTTACGAGCAAAGAGCCGGGGGCGGCCGTGGCAACAACGCTGTAGAGATAGGCGGAGAGGGTCCCCAGTGATACCAGGGTGTTCATATCGGCAACCCGATGCCTGGCGGCCGCCCACGCGCCTGTAAAGAACTCCCCCCCGGCCCAGAAGAGCACCGGTGTGGTGAGGACAAGCTCCAGCCAGTGCCTGCCGGGGAAGTCGAGTATTGGTGCGACCGCCGGCACCAGGTGACCGGCCATGGAGAGCACGGCAACGGGGAGGGTCAAAACAAGAGCAATGAAAAACCGGGTCTGCTGCCGGCGGTATTCCGTCTCGCGCTGCCTGGACTCCGCTGCCCGCATCGCCTCACCATCGTCGGCGCCACCCGAGGCCTGAGGTTCGATCACGTCATACCCCAGATCACGCACCACACGGCCGAGGGACGCCACGTCCGTGGTATTCGGGTCATACCGCACCGTGGCGCGGCTCGTGGCGAAATTGACGCTGGCATTCACGACTCCGCTGGAACTGCAGAGAGCCTTCTCGATCCGCCCCGCACAGGAGGCGCAGTGCATCCCAACAAGCGAAAGTTCGCACCGCTGACCCACTTCTCCTTGAACGACTGCCTTCTCCGGAGACGAACCGGAGGCCAGGTAACGATCTGGCGCTTCATGGAACTTATCTTTGCATGCATCGGAACAGAAGTAGTAGATGACATCGCCATAACGTTCCGCAGCCGCCGAGACTGCCGGATCAACCTCCATGCCGCATACCGGATCACGAGTTTCAGGTATTGACGTCATTAATATCTCCTCGGATTTCCTATTTCAGGAAGCGCGAAAGGGCGGTTTTTACTTCATCCAGCAGCTCCTGCCGTGTCATCGGCCTCGCATGTTCATGTTCATTGGCCTCTCCATGCCCCAGAACACAGGTTTCCAGATGCCTGGTGAGAAGCTCGACCCCCAGCGCATCTAGTGCCGACCGTACCGCGGATATCTGGTTGAGAATATCAACGCAGTAGCGCCTGTCTGCAAGCATTCGTTCTATCCCGGCAACCTGGCCGCCGATGCGTCGCACCCGCGTTATCATCTTCCTGTTGTCTACCGTCTCCATTTGTCCTCCAAAACAAAATACCCGGTGGGGGTATATAGTTTATGCAACTATACCCAACCAGGTATTCATGTCAAACCATGTTCGGTCAAATTGACCCTGAACTGAAACCGGGCTACGGGAAGTGCTCAGTGGGCGCCAACCGTCATGCCATCCTTCAGGGTAATAGTCCTGTCGGCGTAGCGGCCATTGTCAGGGTTGTGGGTCACCATGACAACGGTCTGTCCGGCGTCGTTCAACTCGCAAAAGAGCGACATCACCTCCTCGCTGGTCTTTGAATCGAGGTTGCCGGTCGGCTCGTCCGCCAGCAGGATCCGCGGGTTGTTGACGATGGCCCTGGCAATTGCCACCCGCTCCTGCTCGCCCCCCGAAAGATGATTGGGAAGACGGTCCAGTTTGGCACCTAGCCCCACACGCTCCAGCGACTTTCGGGCGAACTCTCTTTTAGCCTGGTTCCCCATCTTAACTATCGCCAGGGGGAGCATGACATTTTCGATGGCGGTCAGATAGGGGATCAGATGGAATGACTGGAAGACAAAACCAAGATGCTCTGCCCTAAAGTCGGCCAGTTTCTCCCCGGCGAGTTCATAGAGCCTGACCCCCGCCATCTCCACAGACCCGGATGTGGGATGATTCATCCCGCCGAGCACCGACAACAGGGTGCTCTTGCCGGAACCTGATTGCCCCATGATGGTGATGAATTCGCCATCCTCGATGCTGATATTCACTCCGCGCAGCGCCTCTACGCTTTCATCGCCGCTGATGTACTCTTTTTTCACATTCACGATCTCAATGAGTGCCATGGTATCCTCGATTACAGTGCCCGCAGGGCTTCGGTCGGGTCCATCCTGCTCGCATGCAGCGCCGGATAGAGGCTTGCCAGAAGACCAAGAGCAAGAGCCAGGCCAATAGATCCGAAGGCCACGGTTGTGTCCCATATCAGGTGGGCCTGCTTGCTCTCGGCCATGAACGGCAGGGCCAGCTTGGCACCCCCCATGCCGACGGCATAACCGAGGAATCCGGCCAGAAGACTGACCAGGGCGGCCTCCAGCATGATGATCCGCATGATGTGGCTCCTGCGGAAACCGATGGCCCTGAAAACGCCGATCTCCACAGTCCGTTCGTTGACGCTCCCCATCATGGTGACAAAGACGATGAGGGAGCCGATGAAGATAACAACTGCGGCCATGGCGTAGGAGAAACGCTTGAACTGATCAAGGGCCTTGAGTCGCCCCTCCACCACCTGCTGGATCGCCGAAACCCTGGCATCGGGAAGCTTTTCGGCTATCTGGGTCACCATGTCGCCGATGGGGCATCCGGAGCAGAGTGCCGCCACCTCGGCCAGGGTGATCTTCCCCTCCTTGCCCAGGAGCTTCTGGGCCTTCGGCAGATTGGCGAAGAGGAGAGAATCATCCTGTGAGCCGGTCTGTTCCAGAACACCGCTAACTGTAAACTCCTCCCCCTTGATGGCGATCTTGTCGCCGGGGGAGACATCCAGAACCCTGGCAGCATCGGTGCCGAGCAGCAGATCGTGATCCGTTTTAGGCTCATTGCCGAACACTCTCCACCACTGCTTCATCTTCAGTTCGCTCTCGAAATGCACTCCTACCAGCAGCACTTCCCGGTTATTGACGGTGATGCCGCCAAGCACTTTAGGGCTGACAGCAGAGATATTCTTGCTGTTGGCAATGGTTTTGATCCTGTCGAGATCGGCCTCGAGGATTTCCCGCTGGTCGAAGGTTACCCCCCCCAGGCTGATGCCGCCGTAGTTCATGGCGAGACCGTTGCTCTGGGGGGTGATCAGGATATTGGCGCCGAATTCGTCCATCTTCCGCTCGATGTCGCTTGACATGGATCGGGTCAGGGTCACAAGGGTAACGATGGTGGCGATACCCACCGTCAGACCGATGGTCAAGAAGGCCATCTTAGCCTTGCGTCGACGCAGGTTGTTGATGGAGATATTACGCAGGCGCATCAGAAATACCTCGCCCCACCCTTGAGATCATCGACCCTGATGACAATGTTCATACCGCTTAACTGGTGGGGAAGGTAGCCGGGGTTGCAGCCGCCGGTGGCGTTAGGTCCGAGGCGATTTATGGCGAATTTCTGATTGCAGTTCTTGCAGTTCATCTTGTCCCCCTTCTGCTCATACCCCTTCTTGGACTTGTAACAGGCATCGCAGGCATCGAATGCCGTCTTGTAGCTGCCGTCCCGGTCCTTGACCGCGAAAAAGGCAATCTCCTTCCCCCCATCCTCGAATTTGTAGAAGTGCGCCTTGCCATCAGAAAGATTTGCCACCGGCAGGCTGACCATGCCACCGGTTGCCTTAACCTTCTCGTACTTGCCTAAGGTGAAGGCGTATGCGGCGATGCTCACCACAAAAAGCAGTACAAGTAAAATTCCGGACCCCATCACCCATCTCTTTCGCTCAGCCATCTGCCTCTCCTATTTTTCGTTTATTCTACTGCCGCAGCAGCCGCACCCTGAAGCCCGCTTTCCGCCCCTGCCGATTTCCCTGCCGCTTGCCTGCCGGAACTGTTCAGGAGTCATTACCGCCCGGGTTGTGCTGTCAAATCCCGCAGCGCTTATCCTAGCCGCGATCTCCTCCGGTCCCGTACTCTTGCGCTCATAGCCGACAAAAACAACCCCCCCGGCTTGATCCACCTCCGTGGCGGCGATCCCTTTCCACCCTGCCAGAGCCCTGCTAACCTTCTCCGTACAACTGGCGCATGTCATCCCTTTTGTACTAAACACCGCCACCGTGTCGGCAACAGGGGGTATCTTGACGCGGAAAGCGAGAAACAGCAGCAGGATCGCCACCGAAAGGATCATTACCGTATTGATGATGCTCCTTCTCTGCATACACACCTCCATGATTCTTCAACCATATCAAGTGCCGTGCCAAAAATCATCAGACGCATAATTATCAGACTTTATTGACATTACGTATAGCAATAGAATCAAGCAACGATTGCTGGCAAAACCGCAGTGGAGAATATTCGCCGCGACTGTGGAATATTCCACAGATGATTTCTTATGGCAAAAAAAAGCCGACATGGGCAACACTACCCATGCCGGCCTCGGGGAGGATACGATGAGAAATGCTATCTGCGGGGGAGATGCAGAGCCTTGATGAAGGATGCCTCGGTAGCAGCCTTGATTTCGGCAACGACCTCGGCCGGAACCGGTGAATCGACGGAGAGGATGACCATCGCCTCCCCCTTCATCTCGCTGCGTCCCAGGTTCATGGAGGCGATGTTGATTTCGTGCTGCCCCATGATGGTGCCTATCTTGCCTATCATGCCGGGGCGGTCGGCATAGTGGAGGAGGAGCATATGCTCTTCCGGGGTGAAATCCATGGTGTAGTCGCGCAGGCGAACGATGCGCGGCGCGCCTTCGAAAAGGGTGCCGCCGATGAGGCGGCGGCCGCCTTCTGCCCCCTCGATCACCAGGGTAACCAGGTTGGAGAACGCGTCGGAGTGGGTAGACTTATTCTCATCCACCTCTATCCCCATCTGGTCTGCCACCAGAGAGGCATTGACCATGTTCACGTCCTGCTCCACCATCCTGCCGAGGATGGCCGACAGGCCGAATACGGTCAGGGGTGAGCAGTCATAGTGGGCTATCTGCCCCATGTAGCCAAAGGTAACCTTGGCAGGATTCTTCTCCACAAGCTGGATGGCGAAGTCTGCCATGACCCTGATCAGTGTCATGAACGGACGCATCTGCTCCATCAGAGCCATGTCGAAGCGGGGGATGTTGACCGCGTTCTCCAGGGGCTGCTCATCAAGGTAGTTGAGAATCTCCCTGGAGACGTCCACGGCTACGTTCACCTGTGCCTCGAAGGTATTGGCTCCGAGGTGGGGGGTGACTATCAGCCTCTCCTGGGCGATGAGATCCTTGAGAACCGGGGTCTTAGGGGGCTCCTCGCTGTAGACGTCGATTGCCGAAAGGGCGATCTTGCCGTTTTTCAGGTTGGCCAGCAGGGCCTCCTCGTTGATTACCCCCCCACGGGCGACGTTGAGGACTATGACCCCGTCCTTCATCATGGCAAACTCGCGCTCGCCGATCATGTCGCGGGTCTCTTCGTTGAGAGGGGTGTGGACTGTAATGATGTCGCAGTTCTTGTAGATTTCATCGTGGGATACCAGCTTGACCCCCAGGTCGTGGGCGCGTTTCACGGCAATATAAGGGTCGCAGGCGAGAACTTCGCACTCAAAGGCCTTGAGGCGTGTTGCCACCCTGCCGCCGACCTTGCCCAGGCCGATTACACCGGCAGTCTTCCCCTTCAGCTCCACGCCGGTAAAGGGGGCGCGCTTCCACTCGCCGGACTTCAATGACGAGTTCGCCTTGGTCACGTTGCGGCAGACTGATAGAAGCAGGGCCATGGTGTGCTCGGCAGCACTGTTGGTATTGCCGAAGGGGGCGTTGACGACAATTACCCCGCGGCTGCTGGCATAATCCACGTCCACGTTGTCAATGCCTACACCGGCCCGTGCCACCAGCTTGAGCTTGACGGCCGCATCCAGCAGGTCCTTGTCTACAGTGGTACCGCTGCGGGTAATGAGAACTTCATAGTCGACGATCGTTGCCAGGAGCTCCTCCTTGGAGAGTCCAAGCCTGACATCCATCTCTATGCGAGGGTCCTGGGCAAGAAGCGCCAACCCTTCGCTGGCAACCTCATCCGTTACGAGAACTTTCATATCCTCTCCTTGTCAAGCAGAGCAGTTCCGGCGTATCTGTCGCCAGCCCCCCCTACCCGTGCTAAATTGAAGTGCATGACGCGCAAAAAGAAGTATAATAGCCAGCTGACGAAAAAAAAGCAATACTGGCCGGAGAGCAATTTATGTATACCACACCGTTCCATATCGTGCTGGTGGAACCGGAGATCCCCCCCAACACCGGCAACATAGCCCGCCTCTGCGGAGCAACCTGCAGCGTGCTCCACCTGGTTGGCAAACTCGGCTTCTCAACGGACGACCGCCAACTGAAGCGGGCAGGCCTGGACTACTGGAGCGAGGTTGAAATCCACTACTGGCCCGACCTGGAGACGCTGAAGGGGAGCTACCCGGAAGCCCGCTTCGTCTACACCAGCAAGAAGGCGTCCACAAGCCATGCATCCTTCACCTTTCTCCCCGGAGACTTCCTCGTCTTCGGCAAGGAGACGGAAGGGCTGCCGGAGCAGCTCATCAACGACAACCCGCTGACCAGCATCCGCATCCCCATCTTCGGCAGGGTGCGGAGCCTCAATCTCTCCACAGCAACCGGAATCGTCCTCTACGAGGCACTGCGCCAGGCCGGCAGGCTGGAGGATTCGCCGGCGATGTAGCGCTCCTTACTGCTCACCCCGCAGCTCCCTCCAGCGGAAGCAGTCGATTGTGTGATCGTTGACCATCCCAATAGCCTGCATGAAAGCATAGCAGATGGTGGAACCGACAAAAGTAAATCCCCTCTTCTTCAGATCACGGCTGAGCTTGTCGGAGAGCTCCGTTCGCGATGGGAGATCCTTCACGGATGCCCAGCTGTTCTGCAGGGGGCTTCCTGCGACGAAGCTCCACAGATATGCGTCGAAGCTACCGAACTCACGCTGCACAGCCAGAAATGCCCTGGCATTGGTGACAGCCCCCCTGATCTTCAGCCGGTTGCGCACGATTCCGCTGTCATTCAAGAGCTCGGCAATCTTCTCCTCACCGAAGACGGCAACAGCATGGGGGTCAAAGCCGCAGAATGCCCGCCGGTAAGCCCCCCTCTTCTTCAGGATTGTTATCCAGGATAACCCGGCCTGTGCCCCCTCCAGGACGAGAAATTCGAAAAGCAGCCTGTCGTCGTGCGCAGGCACCCCCCACTCCCTGTCGTGGTAGCTCACGTAGAGCGGATCGCTCCCCGCCCACGCACAGCGGCACTTCAAAATGCCATCGTCCATAATAGCTCTCCCCTCAATGCTTCATCCTCATCATCCCCGAAACAGCCCCGCTCAGGAAGGCGATGAGCCAGCAACTGTAAATAGTCAGACTGACCCTGTGAAAGACCCGGTTTACCGCCTCTGCCCGGTGCAGGAGTGACGCTACCAGCGCAAGAAGGAAATGGAAGCCCATCCCTGAGAGGGAGGCTATGCCGCTCACATTGTGCCACTCGGGAGCCTTGCCGTAGGAGGCTGCAAAGATGCTCATCTGCTGGGTACCGAGGAAGTCGCAGAACAGGCCGATGCCGAAGATGATCAGATGTTTATTATGCAGCCCCTCCCGCCTGCCACTGAAAACCGCCCAGGTGTAAAATACGAGTGCCAAATTCATCCAGATAATGGCCCAAAGCAGCATAGATCCTCCCCGACACTGGATATGGAACAGAGAATTAGTGATATAGCGTCGTTGCGACTGTTAATCAGAGTACCTGGCTGCCTGTGCGTGATGTTGCTGCTGAGAACAGCAGCCTGAACAGAAACATGGACAGTAGTACTGCAGCTCCGGCAGCGGCAAACGCACTGGAGTAGGATATCGACTTAAGGGCAATCCCCATGGAGGTGGCTCCGGTCATCATCCCCAGGTAGATGCTGCAGTTGTACATCCCCATTGCCAGGCCGCGCTGCCCCATTGGGGCAAGTTCCGCCACTAGTGCACCGATTGAAGTGAATATCAGGGCCATGCCGCACCCCAGTAGCAGGGCACAGCCAAGCATGAGATCAAACCTCGCGGACCTGCCTATCAACGCTAGGGCGGTTGCAAGCAGTATAAGTCCAGAAGAGACCAGCAGGCGCCGATCAACACGGTCGGAAAGCATGCCCATGGGGATTCTTGCCGCCACGTTTACCATGGCCTGGGCAGCGAAGACGACTCCGGTGCGGGCGGAATCAAAACCGAGTCCTGCTGCATGGAGAGGTAAGAATGTGAGGAACACGCCGAAGCCGATGCAGCTCCCCGCCGTGGCAATCATGCAGGCAAGGAGCGGCAGCTTGCGCAGTAGACAGAGAGTGTCGGCAAGAACCAGGCGGATGCTCCTAACCTGGCAGGGTGGTGCAGATGGGAGGAGTGCCAGGGAAGCAAACGAGACAAAGGAGAGAAGAATCCCTGAAAGGACGAAGACCTGGCGAAGACCTGCATGCCTGGCCAGGTAACCACCGGTTGCAGGTCCGACGGTCATGGCAACATAGACTGCTGTAGTGTACCAGCCATAGGCACGGCCCAAACGTCCGGATGAGGCAACGTCGGCAACCAGGGAGAGCATGCCTGGAGCAAAGGCTGACAGTCCTACGCCGAAGATAACGTACGCCACTACCAGCTGCCAGGTGGCCTGACATTTGGCAGCGATGAGCGATGAAAATGCAATTGCCGCCAGACCGGCTACAACCGACAGCTTGCGGCCGATGCGGTCAGCCAGCAGGCCGGCCGGAATGGAGAGCAGACCCGCGGTAAGCATGAATGCGCCATTTATCCCGCCCACCTCTGCCGTCCCTGCACCAAGGGAGGAGGCAAACAGCGGCAGCACCGGAATACGCAAGTATGAGCTGAAGAAGGTGGCGAACCCGATAGAACAGAGAATATACAGGGAGGAGTTGCTGCGATTTATCTTCATCTGCTTGACACCGGAAAAGCCATCACCAGGCCCTAAATTACAAAAAAGAAAAGCCCTGATAAATCAGGGCTTTTCCATACAGTCACAGGAACGATCAAGTGGTGCCCGGGACCGGAATCGAACCGGTACAGCCTTGCGGCCGAGGGATTTTAAGT
>CALMOE010000150.1 GCA_937871715.1 uncultured Geobacter sp.
ACCCAGCCGTCAGCCAATCACAAAGATGGCGATATCGACGTGGCAAATGGCTACCCTGCAAATGTCACTAAGCATGCATCAGGAACCTACACCGGTGGAACCTGCTCCACTGCATCCTGCCATGCCAATGTCTACGGCACAGGTACCGTGTTAACCCCTGAATGGGGAACAACCGGCAACGGATGCTCCGCCTGCCATACCATAGCGGTCGGTACAACCGGCAGCCATGCCAAGCATGCTGCCCTTGCCTGCGATCAGTGCCACGCTGCAGGGACCACGTCGACTTCCGCACCGTCCGTGGCCAATGGCCATACCGACGGCAACGTCGATGTCTACTACTTTGGCTACCCAGCTGATGTAACCAAGCATGCTGCCGGTTCCGGCTACGGCTCCTGTACTACCGCCTACTGCCACAGCAACGGCAACGGAACCTATGCACCCCCCACCTGGGGTGGGACCTCTACCGGCTGCAATTTCTGTCACCCGAATCTGGGCGGCAAGCACTCTGTGCACACCGCTCTTGCCGGTGCCGCATACGGCAACACCGCCGACAACTCTACTGCAGCGGCATACAACTTTGGCTGCGGCAACTGCCACCCGATCGATATCGGCAGCCACATGAACAACACCATCGACCTGACCCTCAACAGCACCCATGGCGGCGTGCTTAAGTCCAAGAATAACACGGCCAATGACTCGGCAGGTTATGTCCGCGGTGCTGGATCGGTTACCTGCGAAGCGGCTTACTGCCACTCAAACGGCATGGCGACCCCGACCTTCTACGGCGCCAATGTGGATTGGTACCAGACCCCAACCGGCGACAAGTGCGCCCTCTGTCACGGCAACTCCCCCAACAGCGGCGGCAAGGTCGGTTCGGCTGCCCACGGCGTACACACTGTCGGCATCCACTACACCGACATCTTCAACGGCGTCAGCAAGAAGCTTCCCCAGTCAGGTGGCGATCTTGTCAATGCCGCCCACGGACGTAACAACCGCTCGACCACAATCAACTGCAACATCTGTCATGCCGCGACGGTAACTTCTTCTGCAAATGACCAGAACAGCTCATGCATCGGCTGCCATACTGTTGGTGTTGCCGGTCTGCAGGGGGATGCAGCTATTGCCGACAAGACCAAGCATGTCAACGGCAGCGTGGATATTGCATTCATCAATCAGAAGCTGGCCACCAAGGCACAGGTCAACAAGGGAGCGTTTGCAGCCTACACTGCAGCTGCCAAAGGTTGGACCCGTAACAACAATCTCTACAAGTCATACACAAGTGCCTATGATGTTACCAAGAATACCCTCTTCGCAGTTGCATCGTTCAGCCAGGCAAACGGTTGCGAGAATGTGGCCTGCCACAGCGGTATCGCGGTCAAGTGGACCGATACCGTCACCTGCACAAACTGCCATACACGCTTGAAGTAAGCAATATAGTCAGAGGTAAACAGGAAGGGCCGTGGAAACACGGCCCTTCCTGCGTTTTGGTTAACTGTTCGGAGAAGACTCCTCGCCATGATGGCGACGGTGGTAAATACCCTTTTGGGGCTAACAGTATCGAAGCTGATAGCAGGGGTTAAAAGCGGAGCTAAAGGGAGTTCAAACGTAGAGGGAAAGAAAATGGTGACAAGATTCTTTGCTGTTTAATCCTGGTGGCTGTCTGAGATATCAGTCGGCCAGAATCTGATGCGCATCTGCTCCAGGAGCGGCTGCAGGGTCTTGCGGTCATTGGCGGCTATCTCCACTGCCCCCATGGCATGACTCGCCTTACGAATCTTCATGAAATGCAGCGGATTCATCTTCTTTAGATCGGCGAGCCTGTCGCATTTGTTGAAGACCAGAATCATCTCCTTGTTGTCCAGGCCCAGCTCCCGGAGGATGTCCTCCACCTGTTTTATCTGCTCCATGAATCTCGGGTTGGTGCAGTCCACCAGGTGTATCAGCAGGTTGGCGTCGTTTAGCTCCTCAAGGGTGGAGCGGAAAGCTCCGAGGAGTGACTTGGGAAGGGACCTGATGAAGCCGACCGTATCTGTTATGATCACCTCCCTGTCCTGGGGAAAACGGAGGCGCCGAGTGGAGGTGTCAAGGGTGGCGAAGAGGAGGTTCTCGGTGAAAACGTGACTCTGGGTGAGGGAGTTCAGCAGGGTAGATTTTCCCGCATTGGTGTAGCCTACGATTGAGATGATCGGCAGGGAGGATTTCACCCGCTTCTGCCTGCGCTGTACCCTGTTGTCCGACAGCTTTGCCAGCTCCCTCTCCAGCTTGGCGATCCGATCGCGTATTCTCCGCCTGTCGATCTCCAGCTTTGTTTCACCCGGACCCCTGCCACCGATCCCCCCCATGAGACGGGACATCTGCACACCCCTGCCGGTCAGCCTGGGGAGGAGGTACTTCAGTTGGGCCAGTTCCACCTGCACCTTGCCGTCAAGCGTGGTAGCTCGTCGTGCGAAGATGTCCAGTATCAGTTGGCTGCGATCTATTACCTTGAGCTCGGTCATGCCTGAGATCGTCCGCACCTGGGTGGGGGTTAGCTCCTGGTCGAACACCAGCATGGTTGCACCCGATTGCAGGGCGCTGATGACGACCTCCCGCAGTTTGCCTTCACCCATGAGGTACTTGGGGGAAAACTGCCGCGGTCGCTGGATGACATGGTCGAGTACCAGGATGCCGGCTGTTCTTGCCAGCTCCTTCAGCTCTTCTATGGAGTCGGTCGCCTCTTCTGCAGTCGCCTTTGTAACCGATACTAGGATCGCCCTCTCGGTTTCGTCGGCAACAGCCTGGGCCGCTGATCTCCCCTTGAGCAGCTCATCTTCTACTGACTGGATATAAGGGCTAAAACCGCCAGTTATGGTGCCAAGCTGCTGTGTGGGATTTATCCGGTACGGAGGGGAATGGGGGGATGGGGGGACCAGATGGGTTGACTGAAGGAATACAGGGGCGTTTTGGGGTACGGAGGCATCGATGGCGACGACGCAGTCCAGGCGGAGCAGGGAGAGGTCGGAGAGATCGTCGCTGCTTAGCTGCTCCCCCTTAAGGTGTGTATGAACCAGCCTGAGGCCGCGCAGCACCTTTTTCCCAAGGGGAAAATCCTTCAGCTCGGGGATGAAGATTCCCCTGTCGTCGCCGACTATGACATATTCCACTGTGCCGATCCGGCTGATGAGCAGGGCTACCTGTCTGCCGGTGTCGCGGCTTGCCTCGATCAGGCTGCGCGCCAGCTCTGCCGAGACGAGATCGTCGGCGGAGAGGCGGCGCCTGTAGAAGCGCTCCAGGCTATCGAGCTGGCTGTGCTTTAAACCGGTGATGTTGCCGTGGAGCTGTTTTATCGTGACCTCCCCATCTCCATGTCATGCCAGGATTACAGGCCGATGATGTTGTAGCCGTTGTCAACGAAGTGAATCTCGCCGGTTACCCCTCCGGCAAGTTCGCTGCAGAGGTAGAGGGCGGAATTGGCCACGTCCTCCTGGGTGATGTTCTTGCGCAGCGGTGCCTTGCTCTGCACGACACCGGCTATCTGGTTGAAGCCGCCTACGCCTGCTGCTGCCAGGGTCTTGATGGGGCCTGCTGAGATGGCATTCACCCGGATGCCATCCGGTCCTACAGCCTCCGCAAGATAGCGCACGGACATTTCTAGGGCGGCTTTTGCCACGCCCATGACGTTGTAATTGGGGAATACCTTCTGCCCGCCATAGTAGGAGAGTGACAGTGCATTCGCTCCGGGGTTGTTCATGAGCGGTCTGGCGGCACGCATGCAGGCGATGAAGGAGTATGCGCTGATGTCCATGGCGGTGGCAAAGCCTTCCCGGCTGGTATCGAGGAAGGAGCCCTTCAGCTCCTCCTTGTTGGCAAAGGCGATGGAGTGCACTAGGATGTCCAAACTGTCCCACTTTCTGCCGATCTCAGCGAATGCGGCAGTAATCTCCTCGTCGCTGCGCACATCGCAGGGGACGACTATCTTCGCATCGATGCTCTCCGCCAGCGGCTGGATTCTCTTTGCGAAAGCCTCCCCGGCGTAGGTGAGGGCTATCTCTGCACCCTCGCGCTTGAATGCCTGGGCAATAGACCAGGCAATGCTCTTTTCGTTGGCGACGCCGAGAACCAGCGCTCTTTTACCCTGCAAAAGCCCCATAAACCCTCCGCTATTATATGTTAGGTTAATATTTGCTGTCTTGAAAAAACGTCGATAATCCCTAAGTATTACTTGAAAAAATGATTTTTGGCAAGAAATGAAGAGCGCTACGTCTCGCCCATCGGGGGCAAGTTGCCGGATTCTGGCAGTTTATTCTCGATTGCGGTCAGCCTGGCTTCGATATCGCCGATTCTGGCCAGGGTCTCGTCTGACCGCGCCTTGATGCTGAAGATGACGAATGGGAGAATGAACCAGATGACGGCAAGGAAGAAGCCTGCCAGCCAAATGATCATCATGAAACCGCCGAATATGTCCATATCTGTAATCCTCTTTCGGGGGTGATGCTTGTTTGCTAGCTCAACGCCACGGTATATGCTTAAAAAAAGTTCCTTGTAGGTTCAAAGGCGTGTATAGTTAAAGTTTAAAAATAATTTGGATAGGTCATGAGATCAATAGTTACAGGAATTTATAAAATAACCACTTCCTGTGGAGCAAAGGAGACCGTGGCGCGCATCTGCATCATCGCGCTCTTCGGGCTGATAGCTTACAGCAAGACCTTCAACATGTCGTTCAATTTCGATGATGCGGACAATATTGTCAATAATCCGCTCATCAGGGAGTTCAATCTTGACGGCATGAAACAGGCGTTCCAGAGCCGTAGGGGGGTGGGTGTTGTTTCGTTTCAACTCAACTACTATCTCTCCGGCCTGGAGATGCCGGGTTTCCATGCCGTCAATCTTCTCATCCACCTGGCCAATTCCCTGCTGGTATATGCTCTGCTGGCACTGATGCTCAGGACCCCTGCGTTCGCGGCAAGCCGGCTTAATGGGTTGCCCATCCCCTTTTTTACGGCACTGATCTTCGTGGCCCATCCGCTGCAGACCCAGGCGGTGACCTATATCGTGCAGCGCTTCACCTCCATGGCGACCATGTTCTATCTTGCTGCCCTGGTTGCCTATCTGCTTGGGAGGCTTGATCAGATTGGCAAGGGTAGGGTTTTCACGGCCCGATGCATTGCCTGGTACTCTGTCTGCATTCTCTCCCTTTTCTGCGCCTTCAACAGCAAGGAGATCGCCTATACTCTCCCCCTGGCCATTATCCTCGCGGAAGGGATCTGCTTCAGGATCAGCTGGAAAAGCATGCTCACTGCCGCACTCCTTGCCGGCAGCGCTGGGTTTGCCATTCTTCTTAAATTCGGCATGGGGGGGCGCTCCTTGGAGCAGGCGATGTTTGCCATGGACGAGGCGACCAGGGTGCAGACGATCATCTCCCGCGGCGATTACCTCCTCACCCAGTTCAGGGTGATCGTCACCTATATCCGCCTGCTGTTCCTGCCGGTAAACCAGAGCGTCGAGTACGACATCATCCTCTCCCGCAGCCTGTTAGAACCGGCAGTGCTGGGCTCTCTGCTCCTTCTCCTCTCCCTGCTCTGCTTTGCTGTTTTTCTGCTGCGCAAATCCAGGGGGGGGGATGGTGTGGCGCGGTTGGCTGCCTTCGGCATATCGTGGTTCTTCCTGACGCTGGCGGTGGAATCGAGCATTCTCCCCATCATCGACCTGATCTTCGAGCACCGCGTCTACCTCCCCTCGGTGGGGGCCATTACGGTTGTGACTACTGCACTGCTTGCCTATGCCTGGCGTGGTGGAGTGGATTCCCGCAAGGGTGCTGCCTGCACGGCGCTGCTCCTGGTGGCGCTCTTTTTTGTCGGGGCCACCTGGAAGCGCAATCTGGTCTGGAGATCGGAGGTAACCCTCTGGGAGGATGCTACGGCGAAAAAGCCGAACAGCAGCCGTGCCTGGAACAACCTTGGCGGTGCATACATAAAATCGCAGCAGGCTGACAAGGCCCTGCGAGCCCTGATAAGGGCGATAGAGCTCGATCCGTCCAAAGCGGCGGCATGGAACAACTTGGGTATTGCCATAGACATGATGGGGGCATACCGAGACCGCTTCAACAAGACGAGGGAGATGTTCGACTCCCCTCAGGCGGTGGAAAGTGAGAACATGAGCCGCTGGCTGGGGGACGTGAACAACAACCTGGGGCTGGCATACGAGCTTCTCGGCAATCTCCCCAAGGCTGCCGAGTTTTACCGCAACGCGGTAGGTTATTACCCGTCCTTGGGGGTGGCCTATTACAACCTTGGGCTTGCCAGTGCCGCCATGGGGGATTACGATCGCTACATGGAGCAGCAGCAGATACTGTTGCTGGTAGCCCCTCCCCTTGCGGAGAGGCTGCAGGCAAGGGTGGGCAGGAGATAGATGCTGATGGCGAAAACCCTGGTTGTCATACCTGCGTACAACGAGGCTGAGGGTATCGGGTCGGTCATCGCCGACGTGCGCCGGGCGGTGCCGGATGTGGAGATCCTGGTGGTCGATGACGGCTCAAGGGACGAAACCGCAAAGGTGGCAGCCGCCGCCGGGGCTATCGTGCTGCGCCATGTCTTCAACATGGGGTACGGGGTGACGATCCAGACCGGCTACAAGTATGCCTACGAGCATGGCTACGACTACCTGGTGCAGGTCGACGGGGATGGCCAGCACGACCCGTCATTCATCCCGTCAATGCTTGATCCGGTGATGAATGGTGAGGTGGATTTCACCGTAGGTTCGCGCTTCCTCTGGTTCGACAGCTACCGCCCATCCTTCACACGCAGGCTTGGGATTCTCTTCTTCCGCAGGCTGGTCACGGTCATCATCGGCAGGAACATAACCGACCCCACCTCCGGGTTTCAGGCATTCAACCGGAGCGTGATGAAATTCTTTTCCACGGACATCTTCCCCTGCGACTACCCGGACGCTGACATGCTCATTACCCTCAATATGGCCGGCTTCAGCATCAGGGAACTTCCGGTGAGGATGTTCGCCAACAAGAGCGGCAAGACCATGCACAGCGGATTCAAGCCCCTCTACTACATGTTCAAGATGTGTCTCTCCATAGTGGTGACCCTCTTGAGAAACCGCCAATTTTACCGGAGGCAGGCGTGACCCTGAAACAGCAGATATTCTCCCTTCTGGTGAGCATCTCGGTGTTCTTCTTCACCATCGATCTGGTGAGGAAGAAGCGCCTGCGAGAGGAGTACTCCCTCCTCTGGCTGGCCACCAGCCTGACGATGATCGTCCTCATCTTCAAGTATGACTGGCTGGTAGCGCTAACCCAAATGATCGGCGCAGTTCTGCCGACAACCACCCTTTTTCTCGGTTCCATCCTCTTCCTGCTGATCCTCTCGGTGCAGTTTTCCATAAAGATATCCAGGCTGACCGAGCAGGTTAAGGACCTGGTGCAGGAGAACGCGCTGCTGCGCCATGAGTTCAAGCAGGCGCAGTTGAAGAGTAATGCGGCACGTGAAGCCGATGCCGAGAAAAAACAGCCTGTCATTGAATAGCTTCACTTAGAAGGAGATCTCAGTGGACGTAAGCATAGTAGTGCCCATCTATAACGAAGAGGAGAACATCCCCGCTCTTCATGAAAAGATAACCGCTTCCATGGGGGGTAGCGGCCTGGAGTACGAGTTGATTCTCGTGGATGACGGCTCCAGCGACAGGTCCTTTTTGCTCCTCAGCGACCTCGCTGCCGGTGATTCCCGGGTGAAGGTGATCCGTTTCCGCAGGAATTTCGGCCAGACCGCCGCCATGGCCGCAGGCTTCGACGCTGCCAGGGGGAGGGTGGTCGTCCCCATGGACGGTGACCTGCAGAACGACCCCGGGGACATCGTCCGCCTCCTGGCGAAGATCGATGAGGGGTACGATGTTGTTTCAGGCTGGCGGAAGGATCGCCAGGATACCTTCATCAACAGGAAGCTCCCCTCCATGATTGCCAACGGGATCATCTCCAGGCTTACGGGGGTTCACCTGCACGACTATGGTTGTACTCTCAAGGCCTATCGCAGGGAGGTGCTGGAGGGGATCAACCTCTACGGAGAGATGCACCGTTTCGTTCCGGCCCTGGCCTCCCAGGTCGGCGCCAAGGTAGCCGAAATCCCGGTGCAGCACCATCCGCGACTCTTCGGCCAGAGCAAGTACGGCATATCCAGAACCATGAGGGTCGTTCTGGATCTGATGACGGTCAAGTTCCTCCTCCAGTACTCCACCAAGCCGATCCAGCTCTTCGGCAAGTGGGGGGTATATACCCTGCTGGCAGGTCTGCTCAGCGGCGGAACCACTGTCTACATGAAGCTGTTCGAGCATGTGAGCATGAACCGCAACCCCCTGCTGATCCTCACCGCCTTCCTCCTCTTCATGGGGGTGCAGTTCATAGTCCTCGGCCTTCTCGGCGAGCTCAACGCCAGAACCTACTACGAAGCACAGAACAAGCAGATCTATGTGGTCAGGGAGCGGTTGAACTTTGACTGACGGCCCGCTCAAAATCCTCATGCTCGCCCCGACCCCCTACTTTTCCGACCGTGGCTGCCACGTGAGGATCTACGAGGAGGCCAGGGCTGTCATGCAGATGGGACAGGAGCTTCGCCTGGTCACATACCACATAGGGCGCGACATGGGGGAGATCCCCACGGAGCGGATCATCTCCATCCCCTGGTACAACAAGCTGACCGCCGGCCCATCCTGGCACAAGCCGTACCTGGACATCCTCCTACTTTTCAAGGCCCTCAAGGTAGCCCGTTCCTTCCGCCCCCACCTGATCCATGCCCACCTCCACGAGGGGGCTTTCATCGGCATATTCCTGAAGAAACTCCTCCACATCCCCCTGCTCTTCGACTGCCAGGGGAGCCTGACCGGCGAGATCATCGACCACGGCTTCGTTCGCCGCGGCTCCCTCCTGGAAAGAGTCTTCTCCTCCCTGGAGAGGTTCATCAACCTGGGGTCGGACACCATCATCACCAGCTCTACGGCGGCTGCGACAGCCCTGACGACAGAGTGGGGGGTGCCGGACCATCTCGTCACCCCCCTGACCGACGGGGTGAATACCGAAGATTTCGCCCCCGGCGACCGGGCTGCAGCCAAGCGCTCCCTTGGGCTTCCTGCGGACCGTCCGGTGGTTGTCTTCCTGGGCCTCCTCAACCGATACCAGGGGATAGACCTCCTCCTGGAGGTGATGGAGATCCTCAAGGGGAGGGGGACGCGGGTTCATTTTCTCCTCATGGGATTCCCGGATGAGAAGTACCGCGCCATGGCGCTGGAACGCGGCCTGGCCGGGATGATCACCTTCACCGGCAGGATCGACTACAGTAAAGCAGCCGAATACCTGGCTGCCGGGGATCTGGCCGTCTCCCCCAAGATCTCCCTCACCGAGGCTAACGGCAAGCTGTTCAACTACATGGCCTGCTCCCTCCCCTGCCTGGTGTTCGACACCCCGGTCAACCGGGAGATTCTCGGGGATGCCGGGGTCTATGCCCGCTACGGCGATCCGCAGGACTTCGCCGACAGGCTGGAGGAGATGCTTGCCGACCAGGTCGGCTCGGAATCACTGGGGGGCAGGGCGCGGGAGAGGGCGGTCGCTGAGCACTCCTGGCAGGCGAGGGGGGAGAGGCTTTTGAAGATATATCGCCAGCTTGCGGCGCAGCGTTCATGAAATGAACATTTAGCTTGCCACGTGCGCGCAGTTAGGCTAGTGTTCAAAATATGAACGAACAGGGCGAAAAAAACCTGGATGCGTACCGCTCCTTCCTGATCCTCTCCGAGGTAGCCGGCGATGAGCCCCTCTCCCAGAGGGAGATTTCCCGACGCCTGGGGATCGCCGTCGGCCTGGTCAACTCATACCTGAAAAACCTGGTTGCCAAGGGGTTCGTGCGGATCAGGGCATTTCCGAAGAACCGCTACTCCTATCTGTTGACCCCCCAGGGGATCGCGGAGAAGAGCCGCCTCGCCTACGAGCACCTTTCATACTTCACCAACCTGTACACCGTGGCGCGCCAGGATTATCTGGAGCTCTTCCGGAGTCTTGAGTCCAGCGGCGTGGGGGAGGTGGTTTTCTGCGGCGTGGACGAGGTGGCGGAGATCGCCTACCTGTCGCTGAGTGAAACCGGGCTGAAGCTGTCTGAAATTCTGGACAGCAGCTGTGTCGGGGGGGATTTCTTCGGTCATCGTATAGCTCCCATCTCCGCGGCAGTGGGGGACTCGGGCCTTCCGATTGTCATTACTTCCCTGAAGAGAAGCCGATCCCTTAAAGAGGAACTGCTCGGGCAGGGGATCTCTCCGGGAAGAATCCATGGCGTAAGCAGGTAGCCGTAGCTTATTCAGTAAAGGAGATCATATGAAAGTCGTGATTCTGGCAGGTGGGTATGGTACCCGCATAAGCGAAGAGACGGCGGTTCGCCCCAAGCCGATGGTGGAGATCGGTGGCAAGCCGATTCTCTGGCATATCATGAAGATCTACTCTCATTACGGGTTCAATGATTTCGTCATCTGCCTAGGCTTCAAGGGGTACATGATCAAGGAGTATTTCTCCAACTACTTCCTCCACATGAGCGATGTCACCTTCGATATGGCAAACAACAACATGGAGGTGCATCAGCGGAATGCTGAGCCCTGGCGAGTCACTCTGGTTGATACCGGCATGGAGTCAATGACCGGGGGAAGGGTCAAGCGTGTGGCCCGCTATCTGGAGAACAAGCCGTTCATGCTGACCTATGGCGATGGAGTTGCAAATGTGGATATCGGGGCTCTGGTGGCATTCCACAGGGAGCATGGCCGGCAGGCGACCGTCACATCGGTGCAGCCAATGGGGAGATTCGGCGCACTCGATCTTGGCGGGGACAGTAGGGTGCTGGGTTTCCAGGAGAAGCCGAAGGGGGACGGAAGCTGGGTGAACGGCGGTTTCTTTGTGCTCGAACCCGAGGTCCTCGACCGGATCAGTTGCGATGGGACCGTTTTCGAAAAGGAACCACTCGAAGGGCTTTCCAGGGACGGCCAGTTGGTTGCATACAAGCATGGCGGGTTCTGGCAGCCCATGGATACTCTGCGGGACAAGAACCATCTGGAAGAGCTCTGGGGCGGAGGCAATGCCCCCTGGAAGATCTGGTGAGAGTTGTGGGGAGGGGGGAGAGTGTGGTGGAGATGAGCTTCTGGCAGGGGAAACGAGTGTTTCTCACCGGTCATACTGGGTTCAAGGGGTCATGGCTTTCCATATGGCTCCATGCCATGGGGGCGGAGGTGACCGGCTACTCCCTCGATCCTCCGACCGACCCCAGCCTGTTCCAGTTGGCCCGGGTAGGGGAGCTGGTTGATTCGGTCACTGCGGACGTGATGGACCTGGATCGGCTGAAGCTGGAGATGGCCAAGGCCGAACCGGAGATCGTCATTCACATGGCGGCTCAGCCCCTTGTGAGGGATTCTTACAAAATTCCGGTGGAAACCTATGCCGTCAACGTCATGGGGACCGTGCATCTTCTGGAGGCGGTGCGCAGCTGTTCCAGCGTGCGGGCGGTCGTCAATGTCACCACCGACAAGGTCTACGAGAACCGGGAATGGGTCTGGGGATACCGGGAAAATGAGCCATTCGGGGGATATGATCCATATTCCAACAGCAAGGGGTGTTCCGAGCTGGTTACATCCTCCTACCGCTCATCATATTTCAATCCTGCTGATTACGAGCGGCACGGAGTGGCAGTCGCGACCGCGCGGGCTGGGAATGTCATCGGCGGCGGCGACTGGGCAACGGATCGACTGGTACCCGACATAATCCGTGCCCTATTGGCAGGCGAACCGGTAAGGATCCGCAACCCCCATGCGATCAGGCCATGGCAGCATGTGCTGGAGCCCCTGTCTGGCTATCTCCTCCTTGCACAGCGGCTGTTCGATGGGGGGGGGAGGTTTGCCCAGGGGTGGAACTTCGGCCCCCCGGAAGAGGATGCCAGGCAGGTCGAATGGATTGTGCAGCGACTTTGCGAGGGGTGGAAAGGCAAAGCTTCCTATCTGATTGACCAGGGTGAACACCCCCATGAGGCACACTATCTAAGACTTGACTGTGCAAAGGCGAGATTCGAGCTGGGGTGGTCACCGCGCTGGGGGCTGGACAAGGCCCTGCAGAGTATTATCCAGTGGACTGATGCCTATAAGGAAGGTAAAGACCTGCTGGCATGCTGCCGCACACAGATAGCAGAGTACGGAGCAGCGAGCTGAGCGAACAGAGGAGCGATGATGCAGAATAATGAACATGAGGAGCAGTTGCGAGCCGAAGTACTTGATGCAGCAAAGCGATATTACCACTCTTGTCTGAAAAGGGACGGCGAGTTCCGTCCTGGGGAGAGAATACCCTATGCCGGCAGGGTCTTCGACGAGAGGGAGCTTGCCAACCTGATCGATGCTTCTCTTGACTTCTGGCTGACCACCGGCAGGTATGCGGAGAGATTCGAACGGGATTTCGCCTCCTTTCTCGGGGTTGAGCACTGCTGCCTGACAAACTCCGGCTCGTCGGCAAATCTGCTGGCTTTCATGGCACTGACCTCGCCAAAGCTTGGGGAGCGACGCATCATGCCGGGGGACGAGGTGATCACCGTTGCCGCCGGCTTTCCGACCACCGTCGCCCCGATCATCCAATACGGGGCAGTCCCGGTGTTCGTAGATGTTTCCCTGCCTACCTACAACATCGATGTTGCCCAGTTGGAGTCGGCCATATCCCCCCGCAGTAAGGCCGTCATGATTGCCCATACCCTCGGCAACCCCTTCGACCTTGCGGCAGTGAAGGAGTTCTGCGACAGGCACGAACTATGGCTGGTGGAGGACAACTGCGATGCCCTGGGTTCCCGTTACCAGATAAACGGCAAGTGGCGCAACACTGGTGCCATCGGGCATCTGGGCACTTCAAGCTTCTACCCTCCGCATCACATGACCATGGGTGAGGGGGGAGCGGTCTACACCAATGACACCACCCTGAAGAGGCTGGTGGAGTCCTTCCGGGACTGGGGGCGTGATTGCTGGTGCCCTTCCGGACGGGACAATACCTGTGGCAACCGCTTCACCCAGCAGTTCGGAGAGCTCCCCTACGGTTACGATCACAAGTACGTCTACTCCCACTTCGGCTACAACCTGAAGGTGACCGACATGCAGGCTGCCATCGGCTGCGCCCAGCTGGAGAAGCTCCCCTCCTTCATAGAGGCCAGAAAAAGGAACTGGCAGCTGCTGCGCGACGGCCTGGCGGAGGTCGAGGAGCGTTTTGTCCTTCCAGAGGCCACTGCAGGCAGCGATCCTTCGTGGTTCGGTTTTCTCCTGACAGTGCGCGAAGGTTCTGGGCTTAGCCGCGACAGGGTGGTGGGGCAGCTGGAGTCAAAGGGGGTTCAGACCCGGATGCTTTTTGCGGGAAACCTGATCAAGCACCCCTGCTTCGACGAGATGAGGAGCAGCGGCAAGGGGTACCGGGTTGTTGGTGATCTTGCCAACACCGACCGTATCATGCATGACACCTTCTGGGTAGGGGTCTATCCGGGTATGAACGATACCATGATTGAGCAGATCATACATTACATCAAAGGATGTTGCCGTAGATGAGAATATTGGTGACCGGGGCCACTGGTTTTGTAGGGTCATGCGTGGCTCGCTGTCTGGTCCTGTCTGGTCATGAGGTCCATGTCACTACCAGAGTGGATTCCAACTGCTGGCGCCTTTCAGGACTGCTTAACGATTTGAGGCTGCATTACTGTGATTTGCGGGATGAAGAAAAGGTTGCCGGCTTGGTTCTTCAATCGCGGCCGGAAGCAATTTTTCACATGGCCACCTACGGTGGTTATTCGGTTCAAAAGGACAGTTTGACAACTTTTCAGACGAATTGTCTCGGGACGATGAACCTTGTCAGGGCGTGTGAGAAGATCGACTACACGTGTTTCATCAATACCGGCAGTTCATCGGAATACGGTCTGAAGTCACATCCCATGGCGGAAATCGATCTCCTCGAACCGCGCGGTGATTACGGAGTAACCAAGGCTGCCACCACCTTATTCTGCCGCTCCGAAGCGATGACCAAGGGGCTGCCAATAGCAACTTTCCGCATATTTTCGCCCTATGGCCCGTGGGATGATCCTAAAAGGATGATACCCTACGTAATCTCATGTAAGCTGCAGGGGGTGACTCCGAGGCTGTCAAATCCAGCCTTTGTTAGGGATTATATCCACATTGATGATGTTGTGGCGGCATACGAAGCCGCTCTCGCAGTTCCGATCACACCTGGCGAAATTCTCAATATTGGCAGCGGCGTTCAGCATACTCTCGGAGAAGTAGTTGGCTTCATAGATGAGCTCCTGCCCAATGATCCCCCTTTATGGGGGACAACGGAAGCAAAACGGGATGAACCGACCTGCTGGGTAGCAGACATAACGAGGGCTAGAGCCACATTAAGATGGCAACCTGGAGCAGAACTGCACACCGGCTTGCGGGATACGGTCGAGTGGATGCGGGAGCATTCCGGTTATTACTCTCTACATGGATGACAGATTCTTTATCGAACAGATAAATACCATTCGGAGCATGAGATGATTAAGCTGTCAGATTACGTAATTGAATTCATTGTTCAGCAGAAGATAAACCATATCTTCGAATTCATTGGCGGAGCAATTACTCATCTGCTTGACTCTGTTTACCAGAGGGATGATGTCAACTGCATTTCTGTGCACCATGAGCAGAGCGGTGCATTTGCAGCCGAGGCCTATGCCAGGATAAACGGCCGGCTCGGCGTTGCCATGGCAACCAGCGGACCCGGTGCTCTCAACATGGTAACCGGTATCGGCAGCTGCTGGTTTGATTCTGTTCCTTGTCTCTTTATCACCGGCCAGGTCAATACCTACGAGTACAAGTTCGATCGGCCTATACGGCAGATAGGCTTCCAGGAGACCGATATAGTATCCGTAGTGAAGCCGTTGACCAAGTATGCCGAACTGGTTTCAGATGCGACCATGATCAGATTTCACCTGGAGAAGGCCATCTACCTTGCGAGGAGCGGTCGTCCCGGGCCGGTACTCCTTGACTTGCCAATGGATGTACAACGGACGAGGATAAATCCTGATGAGCTTCCAGGTTTCCTGGGTAGCCCGGAGCACGTGGAAATGGAGATGGCCTATCGGAAAATCTCCCATGCGGATCTCGCTACGATTGCGAAAATGCTGGCTGATGCACGCCGTCCGGTAATCCTTGCCGGTGGTGGTGTCAGGACCTCGGGTGGGGCTGCACAGCTGCTGGAGCTGGTAAGTAGGACCGGAATACCTGTTGTCACGTCGCTAATGGGGCTTGATGCGATTCCTCACGATTGCCCGGCCTTCTTTGGCATGATAGGTGCTTATGGCAACCGCTACAGCAACATGACTCTTGCCAACTCCGACCTCTTGCTGATTCTCGGCTCAAGGCTCGACACGAGGCAGACGGGTACCCGTCCCGATACCTTTGCCCGAGGCGCAAAAAGAATTCACGTGGACATCGATCCTCTGGAACTGAATGCCAAGGTACAGGTTCACCTTGCCATTCAGGCAGATGTTGCTGAATTTCTTGCTGCGCTCAACAAGCAACTTGAATGTTTTACCCCACCGGACCTGAACGAGTGGTACCGAACAATAAACGGGTACCGGGATCGTTATCCAACCGTTTCCCTGCCTACAGAGCCTCCCGCAATAGAACCGAACCGTTTCATGGCTCAACTCTCTGACCATTGTCGTGAGGGGGAGGTTGTATGTCTTGACGTTGGACAGAACCAGATGTGGGCAGGGCAGTCGTTTCGACTGAAAAAGGGGCAAAGAATGCTCATTTCCGGGGGTATGGGTGCCATGGGTTTCGCCCTGCCTGCCGCTCTCGGAGCGACGCTCGCGGAAAGAGAGCACGGTGCAGTGGTCATATGCGGTGACGGAGGCATACAGGTTAACATTCAGGAGTTGGAAACAATTGCCAGGCTGTGCCTTCCCGTGAAGATCTTTATCATGAACAACGGCTGTCTCGGCATGGTGCGCCAGTTCCAGGACATGTATTTCGGAGGACGCCAGCAGTCCACTGTCGTCGGATACGGATGTCCGGATCTAAACAGGATTGCCGATGCGTATGGCATACCTTCCTTTATTATTGATGATGCCGCAAAAACTGAAGAGATTATTGCACAGGCGATGTCAATGTCTGGCCCGGTTTTCGTCAACGTACTCTTGGAGCAGATCTCCTGCGTCAACCCCAAGCTGGTGGTCAACCGCCCCATTGAGGACATGTCGCCACACCTGGAGCGGGACGAACTTGAGCGGGAGATGTTGATCGGGCTGGTGGATGAGCAGGACGTACCTGATTAGTAAAGGTGTCGGAGTGCCTTGCTCGGCCTTGAAGAGAAAGGACTAGGATATGTTGTTTAGGGAAATGTCCCTTCCCGGTTGCTACGTGATAGAACCAGTGGTTTTCAAGGATCACCGTGGTCTTTTTGTGAAGACTTTCCATGAGGAGATCTTCTCGGCTCATGGGTTAACGACAACATTTGCCGAAGAGTTTTACTCTCTCTCCAGGCAGGGGGTTCTGCGGGGACTTCATTTTCAGTTGCCTCCGAAGGATCTGACAAAGGTGGTTTACGCCGTTCACGGCTCGGCCTTTGACGTACTGGTCGACCTGAGGGTGGGGTCCCCAACATTCGGTTGCCATGAGATCTGCGAGTTGAGTGCTGGCAAGGCAAATATGGTCTACATCCCGTCAGGAATTGCCCATGGATTCTATGCCAGGACTCCGGAGCTGATCATGATGTACAAGGTTTCGTCTGTGTATTCACAGGAGCATGACTCAGGCATTCTCTGGAATTCACTTGATATCCCCTGGCCCGATGGGAATCCGGTCATTTCTGAACGGGACAGGGGATTTGCTCCCCTTGCCGAATTCAAATCACCGTTCAGGTTTGAAGTGGAGAGCTGCCAGTGAGTTCTATTGCCTCGCGGGTTGCCTTGGTTACAGGTGCTACCGGATTTATCGGTGCGCATCTTACGTCCCGTCTCGTCAGGGATGGCTGGGACGTCCATCTGTTGGTACGTCCAGGCTCCGACCTGACTCCCCTGGCCGAAGTATGGGAACAGGTCCGTTCCCACAGTCATGACGGCACTACTGGTGGACTACTGTCAATCATGGAAGCTGTCGCACCAGACGTGGTGTTTCACCTTGCTTCGTTGTTTATAGCCGAACATCGGCCAGCTGACATCGAGCGCATGATCGAGTCAAACCTGCTTTTTGCCACTCAGTTGTCTGAATCCATGGTTAATTGCGGTGTCTGGAGGCTTGTTAATACGGGAACTTCTTGGCAGCACTATGAAAGCCGAGAGTATTCCCCGGTTAATCTGTATGCCGCCACCAAGCAGGCGTTCGAAGCCATTCTCCGCTACTACGTTGAGTCTACTCAGCTACGAGCCGTTACCCTCAAGCTTTTCGACACCTATGGACCGGGCGACCGTCGCCCCAAGCTTTTCAGGCTGCTGCGCCAACTGGCAGCGCAGTCTGAACCGCTTGCCATGTCGCCTGGGGAGCAACTAATAGATCTGGTACACGTGGACGATGTTGTCGAGGCGTTTTTGTTGGCGGCAGAGATGCTTTTCAATGGGGAGGTGGACGGGAACGAGGATTATGCCGTCACCTCGGGTAGCCCGATTTCTCTTAAGGCCCTGGTGGCACAGTATTCCAGTCTGCTGGGACGTGATCTCCCCATAACCTGGGGAGGACGCCCATACAGGAGCAGGGAGGTGATGGTGCCTTGGCACTTAGGGCCTACCTTGCCAGGTTGGCAACCTCGGGTTCCTCTTGGTGATGGACTATTGGGTATAATCGCCGAAGTCACCGGTCACTCTGACCGCTGACATTAACTAGTAGATCGGAAATTACAAGTGTCGAAACGGATCATATTCGGCGTATCGGCCTCATGGCTCCGCTTTTTGCTGGTAACGGTAATAGGGCTGCTGCAGACCCCCTTGTTGTTCCGATATCTGCCGGCTCCTGAACTTGGTGTCTGGTACCTGTTTTTTACAGTGGCCACTTTCCTAGCACTTTCGGATCTCGGCCTTCCATCGGCATTCGGCCGGGCGGTCTCGTATGTGTGGGGTGGGAGAAGCAAGGGTGACGATGTTGAAGTTGATCCTGTTGCAGCTTTTTACTGCAACATTTCGCTGTCAGATCTCTACAAGTCGGCCTTGTTTGCAACCCTATTGATGGCCCTGCTTGTTGCTCTGCTTGGATTCCCCTTTGCCTACGGTTATGTGGTGACGGTTGCCGGCGACCCGGAACTAAGCAGGCGGGCTACCTTGGCGCTGCTGCTTTTTATCTGCGGGGTCGTGGCGAATCTGCTGGCGGCAATTCCGAATGCCTGTCTCAGCGGGTTGGGGGATGTGGGGTTGGACAACGCTACGAGGAGCGTGACTCAGGTCATCGGCTTTGTCATGATTCTGCTCTTTCTGCCGTTATATCCTGATATAAAGACACTCTCTCTGATTTATCTAGGTCAGGGGGTGCTGGCGTTGTTCAGCGGTCATTGGTTGTTGGTACGGCGGCACAGCATTTCTGGCTGGTTAAGTGGTAATTTAAGTTTTCCGGCTATCCGGAGGATGTATCTGGAATCGCTGCCGGTTCTTGTGACCAGGCTAGGTGTATGGTTGGTTCTGGAATCGAACCTGATGATCGCCGGCTATCTGCTTGGGGCTGGCCAGCTCCCGAATTATGCGGCTCTTCGCCAGGTAGTTATGATGGGAATGAGTGTTCCTACCTCAATCCCCATAGCTCTTGCTCCCTATGCAGCTGCTGCTTACTCTGCCGGCAATCTGGAAAAGGTCAGATACTATTACACCGTGGCGGTTCGTTATTCTCTGCTGGTCGCGGCTTTATGGGCTGCGGGCTTGCTTGTATGGGCGCCCAGGGTTATGGATGCCTGGCTTGGCCCGGGTCACTTTGTAGGGTATCCGGTACTAATGCCTCTCGTATTGACCTGTTTTCTTGAGTTGCACCACAGTTCCCACTGCTTCTTTGTATGGAGTACTGGTCGATGGCCGTTCATGACCTCTTCCCTGATAGGAGGTCTGTTGAACCTTATCCTGGCTTTCACTGGGTGCCGCTATTATGCTTTTGCCGGCCTGGCATGGGGAACTATGGCGGCTCAGCTTCTGACGAATAATTGGTACGGCGTCTATTATCCTCTGCGTCATCTGGGGGTGCCGCTTGTAAATTATCTTCGCCGGACATTCCTGCCGACCATTGCTTATCTGCTGGTTTTGCTGGCATTGGGAGCCGGAATTAAGGCGGGGGTCGAGCGGCTTCTGTTGCCTGAATTGCCAATGCTCCCATCCAAAATGCATTTGTTGGGGGGGGTTGGTGTCGGGGTGATACTGACCACACTTTCTGCCGTACTTCTTGCCTGGTGGGGCATGTTCGGTGCTGATGGGCGCAGAGAGGTACTGAATTTACTGCGGAAAAAGAGCGAAGGCTAGAACATGGAACAGAGTACTTCATCCCCGCTTTTTTCGATACTGATTCCAACCTGGAAACGGGTGCAACCTGTAGTGCAGGCACTGGACAGCATAGGTCAACTTGCAGCCGACACGGAGGTGGTTATCGTGGACAACGGCTCAGAACCATGCATTTTTGAAGAGCTGCAAAGCCGTGTGGGGTCACGGCCCGGGGTTAGGCTGTTTCGCAACGAGCAAAATCTGGGCATGGTCAAAAACTGGAATCGCTGCCTGGAACTTGCGCGCGGGGAGTGGCTTGGCCTGCTTTGTTCCGATGATTGCTACAGGCCTGATGCGATCCGGAGATTAAGGAAGGTAGTAACAGCCCATCCTGATCCTGCCTTGATAATCCAGGATCCCGCTGTCGAGGCGGGAATGGTTGTTTCACCTGCAGGGAGTGAAACAGTACGGGATCTTAGGCTGCCAATCGCGTCGGGAAATTTTTGGCACCGAAGCGTGTACGAGGCGATTGGAGGTTTTGACGAGCGCTTCGAATACAGTGCAGATGGCGAGTATTGGTACAGGGCGGCTTTTTCTTTCCCAGTAGTCAAGGTAAGGGAGCCTTTCGCAGAGTACCTGCCCCATGATGACAACTACATGTGGCAGACATGGCGGCGTCCTGATTACCTGCAGCAGTCGGAGTTGCTGGCGCGTACCGTGGCGGGATATGTCAATTCGGCATCGCCTGACCGGGATGCGGCGATTGAGGGGTATGTGTCCATGGCTTTGTGGGGGACTCTGCTTTCGATTTTAGAGAGCACATTCCTCAAGCAAGGGAAGCACGACATTTTCAATTGCTACTTCCCTAAGGCGTTGCGGCAGGCAGGGAATCCTGGCCGTGCGGGACAGCTACTTAAAGCCCTGTGTGCTGCAGCTTGGAGGAGGGTGCAGGAACTCTTCAAGGATAGTAGGGGGGACGTTAATGGCTGAAAAGATCACTTTTCTGCTCTTCACGTACAACGAGGCAAGGCGCATAGAGTATGTGCTTCGCTGTTTCCAGCCATATGGCCGTATAGTGGTGATGGACAACCACAGTACAGACGATACGGTCCTTATTGCCCGCCGTTACGGTGCGGAGGTTTACACCCATGACCATCCCGGTTATGTGGAGGAGGAGCATGTAGCGGCGAACGCCCTCTCAAAGGTTTCAACCGATTGGGTATACTGGGCCTATTGCGATGAAATCCTGCCCAAGCCGCTTCTTCTCCGCTTGCAGGAAATTGCGGAAGAGGACCGCTATCGACTGGTGAAAATTCATCGCAAGAATCTTCATTACGGCGTCGAGTATCACACCTTCGACAGCGGCGGCCGCAGTCAGCGTTTTTTCAGGAAAGGATATGTTGATTTTACCGCCAATCGGATTCACGAGATGGGGCGGTTCGTCGGCACTCCTGATCAGGTGCTGGATATGCCGATAGAAGACGCATTCTCCATCTTCCACTGTAGTACCTACAACCTTCGCAAGTTCGAACTGGCGCATAGCGCCTACAGCGACGTCGAGGCTGGGATGATAGAGAGTTTTTCTGCTGTCAACCTTGTTTGGGGGCCGGTAAAGTGGTTCCTGAAGCACTATGTCAAGAAGGGCGGGTGGCGTGGCGGCTGGGGGAGCTTTATCCTCGTCATGCAGTACTGCTTCTTCTATTTCAACGTTCACGCCAAGGTGTGGGAGAGGGAGCAAGGGCTGTCTCTGGAAGCCATTGAG
>CALMOE010000151.1 GCA_937871715.1 uncultured Geobacter sp.
TGTGGCGCAGTGCCGCCAGGTCTATTTCGGCCACTGTCGGCCTGCTGTCTGACATTATCCCGCTTCCCCGTTTCCGTATTATTGCCGATGGCGACCGGTGCCTTCCTGAGCTGCAGTTTTATCACTTATGCCAACGCACTGTAAAGAGTCTAAGCTGCTAGACTGAGACCGGAGCAAAAGAGCTCCTCCAGGCCAGTCGTAGGCTTTCTTGTTGCCTCTACCAGTAAAAAGGGTTAACATTTTTTGTCATTATGTCACTGAAACCCGCCTCACAGATATCGCTTCCGGCCATTTTGCAGCCACTGCTCCTAGGAACCGTTTTTTTCCTCCTGTTTACTGGTCCCATCGGCGACGGTGACTGCTTCTGGCACCTTGCAAACGGTCGCTGGATAGTTGAGCACTCAGCACTGCCAACCAGCGACCCATTCTCCTTTACTGTAACAGACCACAACCCTTTCCGCCCAGAGTCAGCCCGCATCCAATTCCTGCTCAAACAGTACTGGCTGGGACAGATGATCCTTTACGGCAGCTGGCAGATGGCGGGGGCCGCCGGAGTGGTGATGCTGCGGGCCACGGTCTATACCGTCATCATACTGTTCATCCATGGCTGGACCCGTCGCCGCTCGCCTGGACTCCCCCCCCTGTTATTCAGCGGTCTTCTCGGACTCCTCCTGATGGAAATCCCCAATGAGCGCCCCCAGCTGTTTTCCTTTCTCTTCCTGCCACTGCTCCTCTGGTTGCTGGAACTGAGCGAATCCAAGGAGCAACGCTGGCCGCTGTTGCTTCTGCCGGTTGTCATGATCCTGTGGGCCAATACCCACGGCTCCCACATTATGGGGAGTGCCTTGCTGGCCCTCACCCTAACGGCCCGTATAATAGTCAGCCGCCGGCATAGGGAACCAACACCACTTGCACTGCTCCTGGCCGGGACCACCTCCATCGTCGCCAGCCTTGCAAACCCAACAGGAACCCTGGCCTGGCAGGAGTTTTTCCAGACCCTCCCCGCCTACAGCGCCACTATCTACGAAAACCTCACCCCATGGTACGCAGCGGTCCAGCAGCATGACCTGCATCCTGCCTACTGGTGCTACCTTGGGATCGCCCTGGTCACCATCAGCCGAGCCGGCCGACGGATACCCCTCTGGCGTCTGCTGGTGTGCGGCAGTCTGCTTCTCCTCTCTCTCACCGGGCTGCGCTACCTGATTTTCCCCCTGCTGGCGGCCCCGCTCCTGGCCCCCTACCTCCCGGAACTGCCGGTCAACAGGAGGCTGGCTATGCCGATTCTCCTCGGCCTGGCCGGCTGGCTGGCCATGGCAACAGACGGTCCCATCCTCCGTTTCCGGGCCGACGACAGTTTTCCCGCTGCCGCTGTTGAGTTTCTCCGCCGGGAACAACCAGCAGCAGAGCTGTTCAACCACTACGACTGGGGTGGATACCTGTCCTGGCAACTGCCGAACCGCAGGACATTCATCGATGGCCGCGCCCTGGTGGAGGAGATTTCCCTGCTCCAGGACGACATCATCAACGGCAACGGTTGGCGGGAATCCATGGACAGCTACGGAATCAACACCGTGCTGATTCCCGGGCTTGACCGGGCCTCCGGGGTACCACTGCCGCTGGCGGAACTTCTGGCTGCAGCCCCAGATTGGCGACTGGTTTTTGCCGATGCCACCGCCCTGGTTTTTGTCCGGAGCACCCCCCCCAATCAGGAGGTAATCGCCCGCCACCAGTTGCTGCCGCTGGAACTTTACCGCCACCTGGCCCTGCAGGCCGACCGTCTGCTAGCCATCAACCCAAAGCGAGAGGAGTACTGGCTGACAAAGGCCAATGCCCTTCAACGTCTAGGGGACCGCCCTGGGGCGCTGGCAGCCTACCAGCGAACCCTGGAGATCAACCCACGTAACGAATGGGCGGCCCGCATGGTGGCCGCCGGCGGCTCCACCCCGTAACGAAAGCGCGAAATACCGCACACAGGACGAATTCCAATGAACGAACAGCAACCGACCATCTCCGTAGTCATACCAGTGTACAACAGTGCCACAATACTCCCAGAACTGGTCCGGCAGTTGGAGGAGATCCTGCCGACCCTCGCCCCGGCCCATGAAATCATCCTGGTCAATGACGGCAGCCGCGATGACAGTTGGCTGGTTATCCAGGAACTGGCAGCCAACATCACGACGGTGCGGGGATTCACCATGATGCGCAACTACGGCCAGCATAACGCCCTTCTCTGCGGCATCCGGGCCGCCCGCCAGCAGGTGGTGATCACCATGGACGACGATCTCCAGCACCCCCCCCATGAGATCCCCCGCCTGTTGGCCGAACTCTCCGCAGGGTACGAGGTTGTCTACGGTTTCCCCCGCAAGGAAGAGCACGGACTGCTACGTTCCCTAGCATCCCAGATGACCAAGATAGCCCTGCAGGGCGCCATGGGGGCGTCAACAGCCCGGAAAATAAGCGCCTTTCGCGCCTTCCCGACCCGGCTGCGCGCCGCATTTGCCGACTACCGTAGCCCATTTGTCTCCATCGACGTGCTGCTCACATGGGGAGCCACCCGTTTTACCGCCATTAATGTCCAGCACGACCCACGCAGAAGCGGGGCCTCCAACTATACCTTCCGGAAACTTCTCACCCATGCCTTTAACATGATGACCGGCTTCAGTGTTGTGCCGCTGCAGCTTGCAAGCTTCCTCGGCTTTGCCTGTGCCCTGTTCGGCCTGCTGATACTCCTCTATGTACTTGGTCGCTACCTGCTGCTGGGGTACAGCGTCCCAGGCTTCCCGTTTCTCGCCTCGATCATCGCCATCTTCTCCGGAGCCCAGTTACTTGCCCTTGGCATCATCGGAGAGTATTTGGCCAGGATCCACTTCAGGATGATGGAGCGCCCAACCTATGCCGTCGGCGAGACCACCGACCAGGGAGGAGTCCATGATTAGCAATGAACTGGTTGAGTTTCTCCCTTGGGACAGCGATTTTTTTGCCTGCCGGATCGGCCGGGCCGCTGCTGGTCACTATGATGGCCAGCGGTTCACCAGCCTCCTGGCCGCCTGCCGGCAGTTGGAACTGGACTGCCTCTACCTGCTGGTGGCGGCAGGTGATCCCGATACCAGCCGCCTTGCCGAATGTCATGGTCTGCGATTGGCCGATATCCGGGTCACCATGGAGTGCCGGCTACCAACGACAGCTCCTCACCCCTGGCAGCCAGCTAACAAAAATATCAGGCCGGCCAGGCCCGAGGATATCCCCAGGCTCCGGCCGATGGCCGCGGCCAACCACCGGGATAGCCGTTTCTACCAGGATCCGCACTTCCCCCGCGATAGATGCGACGAGCTGTACGCCACCTGGATCGAGAAGAGCTGCCGTGGCTACGCCGAAGAAGTTTTAACCTTCGAGAAAGGGGGAGAAGCGGCCGGCTATATCTCCTGCCACCTTCCGGCACCTGGAGTAGGTCAGATCGGCCTGGTGGGGGTGGACAGCGCTTGGCAGGGGGGGGGAATTGGTAGTCAACTGCTGGCCGAGTCGCTCCGCTGGTTTGCCTCCCAAGGGGTGATCCGGGTTGAGGTGGTGACCCAGGGATGCAACATCGCTGCCCAGCGTCTCTATCAGAAACAGGGTTTTCTGGTGCTGCGCCAAGAAATCTGGTTCCACGGCTGGTTAGAACGGTCAACTGGTGCGTGTCTGCCATGAACTGACCTACCCTTATCCATTCCACCATGCAGCTCTATCTGCAACTGTACCATCTCAAAGGATTGGAATCACATCGGAACTGTTCTGAGCAACGGCAGAAAATGGGAGAATTCGCTACCCTCTCCAATCGGCCTATGTTATGATCTCCCACCAGATGTACCGTCAGCTTACCGGCAAGCCCCATCTGAAGCTCCCGAAGGACGGTAGCCTGGGCCACCCCTAATGCAGTCGGTACAGATCGGCGTTCATTTCTCTGTCAGCGGCAGCACAGGCTCTCGAAACGCTGCCGCCCACAGCAGCCACTATCACCCTTTAACTAGGTTACCCCATGACCAATGTCGCTCTTAGCCGCAAGGATCCATATACACGGCTTGCCGCCCTACTCTTCTTTGCCTGGATCACCTTAATGTTCACCACCCCGGTTGGAGAGGGTGACTATTTCTGGCATGTGAAGACCGGCCAATGGATCTGGCAGCACAAGAGTCTTCCAACCTCTGACCCATTCTCTTTTACCGTCGGAGGGGAGACTCCCCCCGCTCCGGACTCAGGCCGGGTTCCATTCCTGCTAAAGCAGTACTGGCTGGGACAACTAATCTTTTACGGACTATGGAAGTTGGCCGGCCCGGCGGGAATGGTGCTGTTGCGCGCCATCGCCTATACCGGCATCCTGATCGGACTCTATCGGTTCGGCCGCAGACTCACCACAAGCGCATCCACCCCCTTGCTCGTAGTACTGGCAGTAGGCAGCGTGCTGCGCAACTACTCCAACGAGCGTCCCCAGCTGTTTGCATACCTGCTGATGCCGCTCCTCCTCGCCCTGTTGGAACGACTGCGCACTGCTTCCCCGGGAAACCAGCTCCGTTGGCCGGCACTATTCATTCCACTTACAATGTTCATCTGGGGAAACTGCCACGGCTCTTTCATTCTCGGCATGGTTGTTATCGGACTGGCTGCCATCGGCATCTTGGTGGACGACTTTCGTCAGGGGCACCGACAACGTCTCCCCATCATGGCGATACTGGCGGGAGGACTGCTTGCCCCCCTATTAAACCCCAACGGGCTTGGAGCCTTCCAGGAGTTTTTCGCTCTGGCTGGCAGCTATACCAGCCAGGTAGCAGAGTTCACCTCCCCTATCCGGCTGGCTCGCCAGCACGGAGTGCTGGATTACGCCTACTGGGGAACAGTGGTAGTCACCATCCTTGTTCTGGCTAACAACTGGCGCCGACTGGCCACTCCACACCTGCTGCTCCTCTGGGCGCTTGCCGGCCTGTCACTTACCGCCACCCGCTATGTCCCCTTCTTCATGTTCGCCACCCCCCTGCTTTGCCACTACGCCCCACAATGGCAAAACTCTAGATTGTTTCGTTTCATACCGCTACTGCTACTGCTGCTGCTGATCGGTACCGCCAACTACGGCAACGTACTCAAATTCAGGGAGGAGCGGGCGTTTCCGGCCAAGGCCTGCCAATTCCTGCGTGAAGCCAACCCCAGCGGCAACATGTTCAATTACATCGGATGGGGGGGATACCTGATGTGCTACAGCCGCTATCCGGTATTCATCGACGGTCGTACCCTGGTGGTGGACCTGCTCCCCGTGCATAACCAAATTCTGGCGGGCCGGGAGTGGAAGGCCCTGCTGGACCGTTACTCCATCAATTTCATGATCATACCTGGTACCGACGCCATCAGCCTGCAAGCTTACCCGCTGCTGCTGCAGCTGCTGGGTGACAGCAGCTGGGAGCTGGTTTACCTGGACGAAGTTGCCTTGGTGCTTATACGCCATGCCCCGGAAAACCAGGCAATCATCGACCGTTACGCCTTGGCAAAGGAGCAGCTTACCAGCCATATCCAGGCCCGATGGCAGTGGCAAATGGCCAACGACTTCTAGCTACAAGAGGAACAGATGTCCCTAAGTCCAATTTCACCCAAGTCAAGAGTGGCCCACCTGGCCATCCCCCTGCTAGCCGCCCTCCTCTACCTCCCCATCCTTGTTAGGATGAGTGAAACAGGCTATGACTACCGGATTCATATGGAGCTGTCCGAGCAGTTACGCCAGAGCGGCAGCATCACCACCCCCCACCTTATACTCCAGTTGGCCGTTGCCCTGCTCGCCGTAACTACACCGCTGACCATCCGAATGGCAACAATCACTCTGCTGGCGTCGGGGATCGCGGCTGCGGCATGGTTCATCTACCGGTTGTTAGCCGTTGAGGGTGCTCGGGGCGCCGCCCCACTGACCATGGTACTACTCGTCGTCGCCCCACCTGCCCTTCTCTTCCCGTTTGATCAGCACCTCTACCTTGGATACCTAAGTACCAACGTCTTCCATAACCCGACCATTCTCCTGCTTAAACCGTTGGCCTTGCTCTCCTTTGCTCAAGCAGTTGCAACTCTGCAGCGGAGCTCGCCTAGACCAAGATACCAATTGATCGCCTGCGTGCTGATAACGGTTGCCTGCGCCCTGACAAAACCGAGCTTTACCATCTGCATCCTGCCGGCTCTGGCCCTTCTGATACTGCTGCGACTACGCCACCATCACCCAGACTGGCCCATGTTTTTGGCCGGGTTCATAATACCTGCCCTGCTGGTGTTGGCCGCGCAGTATCAACTGACCTACAGCGCCGCCCAGTTGCCGGGGGTCTATCAGGGGAGCAGTGCCGTCATCCTTGCCCCTTTGGCGGTGATGCAAAACTTCTCCTCCTGGCTTACCACCAAATTCTGCCTCTCACTCTTGTTCCCCCTTACCCTGGTGTCCTGCTATTACCGGGAAGCCAGGGGTGATCTACCGCTCCAGTTGGCCTGGATCGCATTTGCCATTGGCACCGGTTACACCTATCTTCTGGCGGAGTCAGGCCCCCGCATGATGCAGGGGAATTTCACCTGGAGCGCCCAAATTACGCTTTTCATCCTCTTCGTCTACTCAGTCCGCTTCCTGCTTGCCAATGGCACAATGAAATCATCTGACAACCGACTGAAAAGACTTATTTGCCACTCTGCCCTGGCGATGCACTTGCTTAGCGGCATACTCTTCTATCTAGCGGAATTTCTCCAGACCGAAAGGTATTGGTAGCCATGCATATTCCATTCAACAAACCGTTTCTTACCGGTAAAGAACACCACTATATGGACGAAGCGGTCAGAAACGGACATATCTCCGGCGACGGACCATTCACAAAAAAATGTCACCAGATCCTGGAGTCGTCTCTCGGCGTACCAAGATCTCTCCTCACAACCTCCTGTACCCATGCCCTGGAGATGGCGGCCATTCTCCTCGACATCACTCCGGGAGACGAGGTGATCGTCCCATCCTTCACCTTTGTCTCAACAGTCAATGCCTTCGTCCTCCGTGGGGCGAAACCGGTTTTCTGCGACATCAGGGCAGACACCCTCAACATGGACGAGACGATCCTCCCCAATCTGATCACCCCCCGCACCAGGGCAATCGTTCCGGTTCACTACGGCGGTGTCGGTTGCGAAATGGACACCATCATGACAGTGGCCGCTGAGCACGGCATTACCGTGGTGGAGGACAATGCCCACGGGCTGTTCGGCCGCTACCGGGGGAGACTGCTAGGCACATTCGGGGAGATTGCCACACAGAGCTTCCACGAAACCAAGAACCTGCACTGCGGTGAAGGGGGTGCGCTGCTGATCAATAACCCCCAACTCATCGAGAGGGCTGAAATTATTCGCGAAAAGGGGACCAACCGGAGTCGCTTCTTCCGGGGGCAGGTTGACAAGTATACCTGGGTCGATCTCGGCTCCAGCTACCTCCCCTCCGACCTGCTGGCCGCCTTCCTGCTGGCCCAGTTGGAGGGGGCCGACGACATCCAGTCCCGCCGCAAGAAGATCTGGGAGACTTACCGGGACGGGCTGGCCGGCTGGGGTGCCGCAACCGGGGTCGCGCTTCCCCACGTACCCTCCCACTGCCAGCAGGCCTACCACCTCTTCTACCTGCTGCTCCCCACCACTAATGAGCGGGATCGGCTGATCGCCGGACTTAAAAAACTGGGGATACTCAGTGTCTTTCACTACCTGCCGCTGCACGCCTCACCGATGGGTGTGCGGTTCGGCGGCCAACTAGGGGACTGCCCGGTAACCGAAAGAATCAGCGAACGACTGGTTCGCCTGCCATTCTACTACGATCTCCATCCCAAGGAGCAGGCGGAAATAATCGAAGCCATCACCCGGCTCCTCCCCCCCTGACAGGGCGAAAAATGATTGACGATCCGGTGTTTATGCTCTAACCTTTCGAAATCGTCATCTGCTGGGGGAGCTCTCACGGGCTGAGATGAGGGAGACCTCGAACCCCTAACACCTGATCCGGGTAGCGCCGGCGT
>CALMOE010000152.1 GCA_937871715.1 uncultured Geobacter sp.
TGGCGTCCCCGAGACGATTCGAACGTCCGACCCCTTCCTTAGGAGGGAAGTGCTCTATCCTGCTGAGCTACGGAGACAAGAATTTTGTTTATACTACAAACTAAAGGTTTTTGCAATGCTATATGAGCAGCGCAAACGGCTGACTACTGGCAATCCGGCGACCTAGAACTTGAGCAGGGAGTAGACCTTCCCATCCGGAAGCTTGCTTCTGCCACCAAGGAACTCCAACTCAGCCATGAAACAACACTCGTAAATATTGCCCCCCATGCTCTGCACCATCTCCACAACTGCCCCCATGGTGCCGCCTGTGGCAAGGACATCATCGGCGATAAGAATATTCTCTCCGGGTTTGATGGCATCGGTGTGGATCTCCAGGGAATCCGTACCGTACTCAAGGTCATAGGTCTTCTTGAAGGTTGCTGAGGGGAGTTTCCCCGGCTTCCTCACCAGCACAACCCCTGCACCGAGCTTATATGCCAAGGCGGCTCCGATAATGAAACCGCGCGCCTCCACCCCGACGACCTTATCGATCTTCTTGCCGATGTACCTGAGAGCCATGAGATCGATCATCTGCTGATAGGACTTGGCGTCAGCCAAGAGAGTCGTGATGTCCTTGAAAACAATCCCCTTCTTGGGGAAATCGCTTACATCCCTGATAATATCCTTCAACTCCTGCAACATCATCTCCTCCTTGTTGACCTGCTAAAATCTCTCCACGCTTTCGCCTACCTTGCGCAGCTTTTCAATTGTCTTGGCCTCGATCTGCCTTATTCTCTCGCGCGTAACGCCAAACTGCTTGCCGATGGTGTCCAGTGTCTGGGATTCAGTATCATTGAGGCCGAAACGAAGGGTCAAAATGCTCTTTTCGTTTTCCGACAATGATTCGAACCATTCCGAAACATGCTCATACCTGTCGACATTTTCAAGCTGTTCGGATGGTGAGACTGCAGAGGCATCCTCGATGGTGTCCAAGAGGAAGTAATCGTTGTTTTCACCCATGGGGCGCTCGATCGAATAGGTTTTCTTCAGGAGCTGCATGAGTCGCCTTACATAGGCCTGATCGACCCCCATGCTGGCAGCAATCTCCTTGACTACAGGCTCACGGTTGAGCTTCTGCATGAGCTCCCGGGAGATGCGCAACATCTTGTTGATGTCATCGGAAACATGCACTGGCAGGCGTATGGTGCGGGACTGATTCACCAGAGCCCGCTCGATGGACTGCCTGATCCACCAGGTTGCATAGGTGGAAAAGCGGCACTCCTTGGAGATCTTGAAGCGCTCCACAGCCTTTATCAAACCCAGATTCCCCTCCTCTATCAGGTCTAGAAAAGGGAGACCGCGATTTATGTAGCGCTTCGCTATCTTCACAACCAGACGCAGGTTGGACTCTATCATCCTGTCCCTGGCAGCCTTGTCACCTGCAGCGATCCTTACGGCCAGCTCACGCTCGTCCTCCGCAGTAAGGAGCTTTGTCTTCTGGATGTCCCGCAGGTAGAGCTTGATTGCATCATCGAAGTGCTCCTCCTCTTCAGAACTTTTCAGCTCTTCGGCATCAGGCTCCAGTGCCTCTTCGGCCACCAGAGCCTCCTGATCAGGCTCAAGCATACTGTCATCCAGGGAGTCCTCCCCGTTCATGCCAGGCATCACATCATTGAGTTCATCGTCTATCATGTCGTCACCCCGATATGGTTACTGATCCTCACTCCACCCTTCCCGTCCGATGAGCTTCACGAACCGGCATGGAATGGATTTCTCACGCGCAACGGTCCCATCCTCAAGCTTTCTGACACGGTACAACACCTGATCCTGCTTGTCACCCACCGGTATCACAAGGCAGCCACCGACAACGAGCTGATCCAGCAGGGCGGAAGGGATATCAGGTGCGCCTGCGGTAACGATTATGGCATCAAAAAGTGCCTCCGAAGCCCATCCGACCGTGCCGTCGTCTATTTTCATTGATATGTTGGTTAGAGCGAGAGCATCGAAGAGCCTGCGTGCCTTGGCGGCAAGGGCCGGGATTCTCTCGATGGTATAGACTCGCCTGGCAAGAGAAGCCAGTATAGCGGCCTGGTAGCCTGACCCGGTGCCTATCTCCAGAACACTCTCGCTACCGGTCAGCTGAAGCATTTCAGACATGAGGGCTACGGTATAGGGCTGGGAGATTGTCTGCTTCTCACCAATTGGGAGGGAATTGTCTCCGTAGGCCTGGGCTGCCATCGCCTCCTGCACGAAGAGGTGGCGAGGAACCTTGAGCATGGCCTCGATCACCCGGCGGTCCTTCACTCCCCTGGCAACAATCTGGGTTTCAACCATCTTTTTTCTGGCTATGTCAAAATTCATTAAACGTCCGTCAGTTGCGAAGTTGAAATCTTATAGCAAAGTCGTCGACACAAGTCCACAATTAGCAGATATCCCACCCTTTAAGCATGGCTATTGAACTGTGGTTTGTCAGGTCGAGGTGAAGCGGGGTGACGGAAATATGTCCCCTGCTTACAGCGGCAAAGTCGCTCCCTTCGATGTCATGGAAATCCAGATCCGCGGTGCCGATCCAGTAATAACCTCTACCGCGAGGGTCTACCTTGTCGACAACTGTCCCCTCGTACTTCCGCCTCCCCTGGATGGTAACCAGGGGTCTTTTTATCTGATTACCAGGGATGTCCGGCACATTGACATTGAGGAAAGTATCCCTTGGAAGTCCGTTTGCTGCCACCAGGAGAGCGAGCCTGGCAGCGAATTCTGCGGCAGCTCCGTACCCGCCGTTGTTGTCCCGGCAGGCAAGTGAGACTGCGAATGCCGGTATCCCCATGAGGGTGGCCTCCATGGCCGCGGCCACGGTGCCGGAGTATGTGACGTCATCACCCAGGTTGGCACCGCGATTGATGCCGGAGACGACCAGGTCGGGATGGAAATCCAGCAGACTGTGGATCCCCAAGTTTACACAGTCAGTCGGTGTGCCGTCCACGGAATAGCGTCCCGGAGCCAGACACTCGGCGCGCAATGGATGGTGGAGGGTCAATGCGTGGGAGACGGCGCTCCGCTCCCTGTCGGGGGCCACCACGGCGACATTCCCTATCCTCTCAAGAGCAGCTGCCAGAGCCATGATCCCCGGGGCATTTATGCCGTCGTCATTGGTGACAAGGATTTTCATTCCTGCTCCTTCATAGCGGAAAGGGTCCATTGGCTGAGTGAATCAGCTCCTTGCGGAAGCAATCAACCGCAGCATCGAGAATTTCGGAAACAGGGGCATGCTGCGGCAGTTCCGGTAGTGGCTGACCGAGGAAGCGGAGCGCATTCAACAGGAGAGCCCCCCCCTCGCGCTTCAGGTCACGTCCCTGTGCCAGGGAGACGGCGGAGTCGCGCTTGCTAAGCTTGCCTCCGCCGGGGCCGGTTACGAGCGGAAGGTGGCAATAATCGGGGACGGGAAGACCGAGAACTCTCTGCAGGAAAATCTGACGAGGAGTGGACGGGAGCAGATCCGCTCCTCGTACCACCTGGTTCACCCCTGATGCAGCGTCATCGACAACGGTAGCCAGATGATAGGCAAAGAGTCCGTCGGACCGCCTGACTACGAAATCTCCGCAGACCTCCTGTAGTCGCTGCCTGCATGGCCCCACGATCCCATCGACAAACTCTATCTCATCCAGGGGGACGCGGATGCGCAGTGCGCGAGGCTCCTTGCCCTGAGGGAGGCCGCTGCGGCATGTCCCGGGATAGGCCAGCTCGTCGGCCAAGCCGTGGGGAGCGCTGGCTAATCGGGCTATCTCGGCACGGGAGCAGCCGCATGGGTATACCATGCCCAGCAGTTGCAACTCGTTCAGTGCGGCGGCATAGGCATCCACCCTCCGGCTCTGCCAAACCACCTGGCCGTCCCAGGAAAAACCCAGGATCTCCAGGGTGCGCAGCATGTCGTCGGCCACTCCAGGCACTACCCTTGGGGTGTCCAGATCATCCATGCGCAGCAGCCAACGGCCACCTGAGCTGCGAGCGAAGAGATAGCTCCCCAGTGCGGCAACCAGGGAGCCGAGATGCAGGGGGCCGGTTGGCGAAGGGGCGAACCTTCCGGTTACTTGCTCCATCGACTAGTCGACAAACGAGCAGCAGTAATCCGAAACGACCTTGACCCTCATGGTGAAGCTGGAGTTGGCCGGGACATCGAAGGCCTCCCCCCCTTTGACCGACTGCCATTCGCTGCTTCCCGGAAGAAGCAGCTCCAGCTCCCCGGAAAGTATCTCCATTATCTCCGCCTTACCCGTGGAAAACTGATACTCACCCGGCTGCATGACCCCGAGTGTCTTCTTGCTGCCATCGGCAAAGAGGACTGTATGGCTGACTACCCCACCGTCGAAATAGATGTTAGCCTCGCGAACAACGGTAACATTGGCAAACTCTGACATGAAACCTCCTCTGGTGATTGATGATGTCGGCATTTATACAGACATTCTCATGCCAATTCCAGAAAGTTCTGCATAGCAGCAGAAACTATGAATTCAACCGGACATCAAATGTTTTTTGGACACGAAACGTGAAGGGCATTATTACATGGCGGTCAGCCATGGGACAAAGGCTGCACAAAGTACGGAAAATTACTTTTTACCCTGCAGACGCTCGATCTCCTGCCGGAGCAGGCGTAGTTCGGCCTTCATCTCTTCGATATCGCGCCGCATAGAATCCATTTCAGCAGATACGGAAGATTCTTTTGCCTGAACAGCTGCAGCAATAACCGCAGTAGTGGAGGTATCTCCATCTCCGTGCAGAGGTGACTCAGCCGGAGGTTTTATCACTGCTTTCCCCTGTTTATCCATCTCCCCGGCTACGGCCTGGCGGCACTTGCCGTTTTCATGGCGAATCAGGGCCTTGCGGGCATTGATGCATGCGCTCGGATTGAAGAGATATCCCATGCTGCTGCAGAGATCGGCCTGCTCGGAGCGAAGACGCTTCTCCTCCTGCAGACAGAGATCATGATCACTGTTGCCGAATGCGGCAGGGACGGCAAGAAGCGCATGGATTGCCGCCAGGAAAACAGCTGTTGCCTTCATCTTACGCATCATCTCCCTCGTATTCAGTATATTTCCTGGCACTACCCCGCACCCTCTCCGCCGGGTACTTGCGGGCATTGATGGCTATCTTCCGCTCCGCCGCAGCATACAGGTCGATACCCAGCTTGTCGGCGATCCGCACCAGATAGATGAAGATGTCGGCCAGCTCCTCCTCCACCGAAGGCCTTACCTTATCCTCCAGCAGGTGACTCTTCTCCCCCTCGACCCACTGAAAGTGCTCCACGAGCTCGGCCGCCTCGGCGATCAGGGCCATGGAGAGGTTCTTCGGAGTGTGGAACTGGTCCCAATCCCGCTCCAGGGCAAAATCCCGCAGCCGGTCGCGAAGGGTTTCTATGGAAACTATTTTATGCCCGTCATGCATACTGCCCCCCCTCGTTTCCCATTCATTAGATCAACAATTGAATTCCTTTACCCTACCATGAACCGGCAACCCGAAGGCCGGCATAGCCGGGACCGGCCTCGCCGCTGACCTTCAGATTGTCGGATAGAGTGGTGAATAGATAAGAGCTGCCAATGCCGATGGCCGCACCGGCAAGGACGTCATGGAAGTAGTGGCGCTTCGCCTCGATCCTGCTGTAACCCACGAAGGTTGCTGCCGCATATGCGGGCAGACCGTACCCGAGCCCGTATCGCTTTCTTATGAACTCCGCTGCAGAAAAAGAGATCGCCGCATGACCTGAGGGGAAGGAGTGGTCATCGCCGTCAGGGCGTGTTTCATTAACCGCATACTTAAGGCCGAGCGTAACCCCGAGGGAGAGAGCGGTGCTCTTTGCCAACTCTCCCCCCCCCTCCATATCATTCAGAAACAGGGTGGAGACAGCGGCGGTTGCCGGCAAGAGCAGAGTGGCAAAGTCTCCAGCTGACTCCACCAACTCGCCGGCATGGGCAAGGCCGCGCACCAGAAAGAGGATAAACAGGAAGACGACAGCAATTGACTTGTATCTATGCAGTTTCATTCAGAGTGTCGTTTAGAGGCGATCAACCTTCAAGAGCCGGTCAAATTCCAAACCATTATGAAATCAGGATAATATCCGCAGTAAAGCAGAATAACCAGTACTTTCCTCTCCGGCAAGCGGAACCTTTCCAGAAACTGGCAATCACGGACATAATGAAAAGGGGAGAACGGTTTCCCCTTCTCCCCTGCACAGAGGACAGGCATGATATGGATCTGGCTGCTGATTAAACTGCCGCGGGCAAAATCAACTCATTCCGGAGACGTTCTCCCCCTTGACGAAAGCCTCCTTGCAATGCTCGGAACAGAAGTAATAGGTCCGACCGTGCCGTTCTACGCTGCTTGTTGCGGCAGTCGAGGGGATGCGCATCCCACAGATAATATCGAGAACGTAATTGTCCTTCTGATAGAGAGGGTGAGTTTCCAATCGAAGGTAGGCATCGACGAATTCAATGATCATCTCCTCAACCCAAGCTGCGAGGGACTCATCACCACCCCTTAGGGGAAAACGCTCCTCGTTGTTTCGTCTATATTCCATCAAAACCGGAAGTATGTTCAAGTCATAACGTGCGGTGAGATACTCGTCATTGCCAGGAAGAAGAGAGATGCCCAGCTTGACTGTTGCAGGGAAGCGGGGGGTATGGGCAAACTCGCAGACGCACTGATAGAAAGCATCTGTATGCAGAACCTCAACCTTGGCATTATTGAAATATCGTTTCAGATCTTCCATGCGAGGCAAGACTATCGTCTCAATGAAGTGCTTGGCGATGGAGGACTGCCTCTCCCTCAATGCCAACAGATCTTTCATCATTTTGTCGAGCTGCTGCTGTTGATCCTCATGCTCGCGCCGATGCTTTTCGAACCTGTCGAG
>CALMOE010000153.1 GCA_937871715.1 uncultured Geobacter sp.
TACACATTTTACTTTATCAAGAGTGTCGATTTGACCCTTATGCTTTTCTTATTTCTTATGTTTTCCTTATGCCTTTCTTTCAATCGAGCACAAACTCACGTCGCTAGCACTCCGTCCGCTCCGCTGTGCTCCGGGGCGACGTCATCCTCATCCGGGGACTCGTCATCCTGATCATCTGCTGCAGCGGGCGAAAGAGCTTGCAAAATTTCCTTTAAATCCACCACCCCGCTGCTCTCCGGCACCATGGTGAAACGCGGCGAACCGTAATTGGTGAAGGAGCTGACATTTTCCAGCTCAAGCCGATACCCCTCAGCCCCTTCGACAACACTCAACCGGCCCTCCATGTAGCTCACAAGCCCATCCGGGTCTATTCCTGCATCGACAGTCACCGTCAGAGGGATCTTTTCAATCTCGCCGGCAGGCTGCTGCCTGTCGGCAAGTGCATGCACGGCATCGTACGCCTCCTTGGTAATGGCTTTGATCTGCAGCAGCTCCCGGGCAATGTCGTCGGCTAACCCCAGCAGAAAGGGGAGCGACTCCCCTTGCCCCAATTGCATGCGGATGCGCCTCTTGATGCCAGCTTTCCGGTCCTCCCCGGAGAGGGGCTGATCGCTGAAACCGGCATCGTTTAGCCGGGCTACTCCCCTTTGGACCGCAGCCTTGATGGCACCGTTCATCTGGTCGAAACCGTCCGGACTGAAGCGATCAATGCCGATAAGAGTGGCAAGCTCTGGCTTGGCTGCCGCGCCCTCCTTCAGCAGATCGCCGATGTTTACCCGGATAAGTTTCCCTCTCATTGAAGCAGGCAGCGGCTTGACCACCTCCAGGACCGTAGTGAATATCGAACTCCCCACGTAGATCGTCTGAGTGTTGTAATCCACCATTACCGGCAGCCTGATCGAGACCTCCACGTTGTCCTTGTCATAATGGAAGTCATACAGCACCTCGGACCTCTTTGTGTTAGAGTCGATCGCCCCGTCAGCCCTGACGGAAAACCCCCGGATGACCTCCAAACCGGCCGCGAGATTCATCCGGCTCTTTTTGTCCTTTTCTTCGCTCCCCTCTTGCGGAGGAATGACCAGGTTGGCAATCCTGGTCTGCGTCCTGTAATTGTAGCCTGATGACTGGAAACTCTTTGTCACCGCCTGGTTCAACGCCTCGTGCGGCGGAAGGCTCCCCGCGCACCCCCCGAGGCAGATCGCCAGCAGCATGATAGCTGCCGGAATAGAGTGTTTCATGTTTAGTGCTCCTCGCTATGTTCAGGTGAAGATGCTTGCGGATGGCAAATCCGCACATTTTTATTCGTTTGCAGGCCTGGATGCGATTTAATAATCCGCTCCCCGCCGGAACGCAAGAAGCCGCTTTCACCGGTGTTCGGGTAAAGCGGCTTCAATGCTGTCACACTTATGTCTCCATCGCCATCATTCATCCCATCACATAAAAGTGCCCTCACATTAATACGCCCGGATGGCGCTGTCAACAGGTGATTAGGCCTGTGCTGGCATCAGAGACGCCGCGGTCGGAGGCCTTCCGGCCAGGTCACTTCCTCTCCTTGAGGATGTCCCTGATCTCGGACAGGAGCAGGGACTCGGCGGATGGTGCTGCCGGCGGTGGCGGCGCGGCCGCCTCCTTCTTCTTCAGGGTATTGACCACCTTCACCATGACGAACACCGCCGAGGCGATGATGGTGAAGTCGATGATCGTCTGCAGGAACTTGCCGTAGGAGATGACCACCGCCGGCTTCTTCTCCACCGCCTCCCTAAGGACGAAGGAGAGATCGGAGAAGTCCACCCCCCCCACCAGCACGCCGACCGGCGGCATGATCACGTCGCCGACAAAGGAGGTGACGATCTTGCCGAATGCCGCGCCGATGATGATACCCACCGCCATGTCGACCACATTCCCCTTGACGGCGAACTCCCTGAACTCCTGCAATATCCCCATAAAGTCACCCCCTGGATCAACGCTATCCGATTAGGTTCTTGCGATCCCCGCATCCCCCCCTCTCCCTAGCCCTCTCCCACCTGGGGAGAGGGGATTAAAGGCTCCCCTCCCTCCGATGGGAGGGGCTGGGGAGATGAGCGGATAATCGCAGAGGGCTACCACCACGCCGCTGACGGTGCGGATCAGACAGCTATCCTTTTTCAGGTCAACGAAACAGTTGAGGGGCTCCATGGGGGCGTGGGCCAGGCAGGGTACCTGGTACTCAGCCTCAAAGCGCTTGTCGGCGCGGGCCAGGACGACCGGGGCGTCACCATCTTTGCGGGCTGCCATGCCGGGGGTGGCTGCCAGGCGGGCGTACTCCTTTGCCATTGCCGCGGTCGAGACACTCGCCCCCTCCCCCTCATCCCAGATCACCTGCAACTGCTCGCGCCCCTTCGTGGCCTGCCAGAAACCGTCGGCCACCACCGCCACACCGGCCTCCACCACTGCCACCTGCCTCACCCCAGGGACGGCCACCTCTCCGACCGCGGTACTGCAGGCTCTTTTGGCCTCGCCATCCACGAGCACCGTGCATGCTCCGCAGAGACCTGCACCACAACCGTACTTGGTCCCCATCAGCTGCAGCTGTTCCCGCAGAACCCAGAGCAGAGGTGTGTCCTCCGGCACGTCCAGTGACTGTTTCCTGCCGTTGGTAACCATCCACCCTCTCCTTTCCTCTAAAAGCTTCCAAGCTGGCAGTAGCATCTGACTGATTAGTAATGGCACATGTTCAACCGAGAAGTTTAGCAGCTTCGGAGGATTTGCACCCAGCCCTCCTGCAGGCCTATCTCGGCCGCCCCAGGGGGTCCCTCCCCCGGCTGCCGCTTGCGGCCGTTTCGGGGAGCAGCACCAGGTCGAAGCCGGCTCTTTTGGCCCCCTTCAGCGGGTAGTGCTGGGTTATGACTCCGTCATACCCCCTGGCGTCGACGACGAAATGGATGTGGGGCCTGCCGCCGCCGTAGGGTGGCGGTAAGCTTGTCTGCAGGCGGTAGCGGCCATCTGCGCCGGAGTAGATGGTGGCCCGGTGATCATCGTCGTAGCGGCCATCTGGCCCGACCTGCCACACCTCGATGCGGGCATTGGCTACGGGGGAGCAGTCCCTGGCCGAGCGGACGGTGCCGCTCAGCTCGTACCCCTTGCCGATGCTGCTGCGCACTGGAGCGCCGGGTCGGTAGAAGGGGCCGATCTCGGCCCAGGGGGTGGGGGTGCAACGGTAGGATTCGGCTCCCCAGCCGGCAGGGGCAAGGAGCGCCAGCAGCAGGAACCCGCCTTGGAGCACGCCAGTCCAGTGACCTGGAGGGTTCATCCGCCGGCCTCCCCCCCCAGCCTGGCCTGGCAGTCGGCAAGCCGCCCCTGCAGCTCCTTCTCCCTCTGCCAGCGGTCGGTTACGTCGCGCATCAGCGCGCCGCGGTTCCAGTAGCGGATGATCCCCCCCCGATCCGCGGCGAGGATGGCGTCCGGGGCACACTCCAGCAGCTGTTTCAAGATATCGTCCATGCCCCCCCCCTTGAACCGGCTCACTTATCCACGGACTTGATCAGCTCCACCTCCAGGGTGATGGTGACTTCGTCGCCGACCACTACCCCACCGGTCTCCAGGGCCTTGTTCCAGGTCAGGCCGAAATCCTTGCGGTTGATCGTCGCGCTCGCCGTCGTGCCGCGGCGGATGTTACCCCACGGGTCCCTGCTCTCCGGCGAGATCGGCTCCACATCCAGCACCACCTCCCTGGTGATGCCGTGGATGGTCAGATCCCCGCTGATTTTCAGCCTGCCGTTGGCCCCCGGGGCCACCTTCCTGGAGACGAAGGTCATGAGCGGATGTTTTGCCACGTCGAAGAAGTCGGGGCTGCGCAGGTGCTCGTCCCGCTTCTCCACCCCGGTGTTGATGGAGCCGGTCTCGATGGAGACCTCGACCCTGGATCTGGCGATATCCGTGTCGTTCATCTCCACCTTGCCGGAAAACTTCTCGAAGTTCCCCCTGACGTTGGAGACCATCAGGTGCCTGACCTTGAAGCCGATGTGGGAATGCTCGGGATCTATCTTCCAGGTGGAGGCACAGGCAATAACCGGCATGAGCAGGACAATCATGGCACCTATCGCGGCTAGCAGACGTTTCATGGCATATCTCCTTTGACTGTTATGGGGATGCATCAGAGCTAATTCTAGCAGGCTTTGCGACATTTTCCCGACTGGGGGGTCCGGACAAAAAAAGCCACAGGCAGGTAGCCTGTGGCTGGATTCATGGTCTGGAAGCCGGTAATGGCGAAGGGGTGAGCGCCTACAGCGGAGAGTCACCGACGATGCGCACCCTGGGACCGCTTTTCAGCAGGGAGAAGTCGTCCTTCTCCCCTGCCGGGCCGACGACCCATTCGTAGAGGGTGCGGGAATCCTGGAGCTTGCCACCTTTGGAGAAGCGGTAGTATTTGCGCTGCATCTCCTCATCGTAGAGACCTATGCAGCCGTGGGAGGCGGGGAAACCGGGGAGATCCCGGCCATGCATCCAGAAGGAGACCTCGTGCCTGTTGACGAAGAAGCGCAGGCCGTAGTGCATCGGATAGGGGATGTTGGTCTTTTCGATCTTGTAGAGGGAGGACTTGTGGCGGCGGCTGAAGGCGGAAACCCTGAAGTCGCCGGTGGGGGTGCGGAACTTGCTGTTGCCGGAAGCAATTGGGAAGGAGAGGACCTTCCTGCCGTACTCGTAGGCGGCGAGGAACTGCTCGGAGAGGTCCACCAGGATGAACTTCTCCTCCCGGGCGGCATCTTCGTAGAAGTCTGGGAGCGGGGAGAATCCGGCGATATCCCGGGGGTTCCTCGGTATCTTGATGGAGACCCCCGGGTAGAGGTGACGGCGGTCGATGCGATTGAAGCGGAGCAGGTCGGGCCAGAGGTCGCCGAAGAGCTTCTCCGGAGTCTCACCTCTCCTCAGGCGGTGGCACTCCCAGTCAACCCTCTCATCGCTGGGGTAGCTGATACCGCAGAGATTCAGTATCTTCCGCGACTCCCCCCTTGCTGCCGGAGGTAGTGTAAGCGTGACGAACAGGAGCAGGAAGAGGGCTGGGCGGAGATACATTATCTCACCATGTTCTGAATTTCCCCGAGTCGATATGGACGAACCCAGCCCCGGGATAATAACCGACGCCGCCGAGCTTCAGGGCAACCGCCGTGCGCCTGACAGTCGGCAGGTCGATACCGGGGATGGCGATGTCAATGGCCTTGCCGGACATGTGCAGGCTATGCCTGGCCACGTGACGGCCGCTGCTTGCCAGGAACCTGTTGTAGGCCGGAGAACGGTAGCCGGAGATGATATGGATCTCGTTCCCCCCCCCCAGCCTGTTGTCCAGCAGGTTCAGGTATTCGATGGTGTTGACGTCCATGACCGTCTGCTGGTTGCTGAAGTGACATCTCAGTATCCAGTTTACCCCATTAAGGGCGTCTATGTCGTAGCTGCCGTCGTTTTTTCTGAAATCGACGCTGATCCGCTCCTGGGTATGGGTGTTGAAAAGGGTCAAGGAGCCCTTGTCAGTGGGTATCAGCCTGGCAAGCGACTTCTCACCGGCACCGATGGCCAGTGCACCTGCCAGCGCCGATTGCAGAAACATCCTTCTGCTCAGTTTTTTCGAAAACAAGTTCCATCCCCCGTCTCCCTGGTCTCCTCCTGTCATATCAATAAAAAGAGCTTATTTTTTAACAATTTACAAATCGGATTGTCAAGCCAATAAGCTTTAATCAAAAAGCAGTGACCAATAGGACCGTATTGGTCTTTTTATTGTTGACGCGCCCCCTCTCCCCGTTGTAGAGTGAATGTACCTGTTGACCAGACCACGATGGAAAGGAGATTACGCAGATGTGGACCGAGAAATTCCGTATTCGCCCTGTTTCCCATTGCAAGGAAGGGTGCAGTATTTAGCCCGTCAGCTACGTTGACGGGCTACCAGCAAAAAAAGCCCCCGCATTTCGCGGGGGCTTTTTTTTGCTGAAACATCAACCGTTTAACCGAATGTCACGGGTCACCCGGGGGGTGGTCCCGTCACTTCGTCCCTCCTCCCAGCACCCTGTAAAGGGTCACCTGGTTGGCCAGGCGGGCGAGCCTGACCCCGATCACCCCCTGCTGGGCGGCATAGAGGGAGCGCTGGGCATCCAGCACCTGCAGATAGCTGTCCACCCCCTTGTCGTAGCGGGCCACGGAGAGCCTGTGGCTCTCGGTAGCGGCATCGACCAGGGAGCTTTGGGCAGCCAACTGCTCGTCGATTGTCCCCCTCTGGGCCAGGGCATCGGCCACTTCACGGAAAGCAATCTGAATGGATTTCTCGTATCTGGCAACAGCCAGGTTCCTGTCCGCCTCGGCGACTGCCAGATTCGCCCTGTTGCTGCCGGCGTCGAAGATGGGGAGGGTGATGCGCGGGGCAAAGCTCCAGGCGAAGGAGCCTGCCTTGAAAAGCCCGGTCAGCTCGTCGCTCCCCACCCCCACGGCCGAGACCAGGGTTATGCGGGGGAAGAACGCGGCCCGGGCCGCGCCGATGTTGGCATTGGCACTTTTCAGCTCCCCCTCGGCCTGGAGGATATCCGGGCGACCGAGAAGAACGTCCGACGACACTCCTGGTTGGACATCCTTCAGTGCCGTGGCGCTCGTGGAGAGGGAAGTGGGCAGCAGCCCCGGGGGGAGAGTGGAGCCTACCACCAGGCTCAGGGCGTTCTCGTCCTGGGCGACCAGGGTGGTGTATCTGGCAATATCCACCCTGGCGGCATCGACGCTGCTCTGCGCCTGGTTGAGATCAAGGGCAGAGGAGATCCCTGCCTCGAAGCGGTTTTTGGTGAGCCTGTACGATTCCTGCTGGTTGACTTGAGTCTCCCTGGCAAGCTGCAGCCTCTCCCTGTCAGCCGCCAGGGTGAGATAGGCTGCGGCGACCTGGGAGATCAGGGAGATCTGCACGCTGCGCCGAGCCTGCTCCGTGGCAAGGTACTGCTCCAGGGCCTGCTCTTTTAGGCTGGCAACCCGGCCGAACAGGTCGACCTCGTAGGAGCTGATCCCCAGGCCGACGAGATACTGGGCGGTGTTGCTTGCCTTGCCGGAGGAGGTGAGATCCTCGGGGACCCTCTGGATGGTCGCGCTTGCGGAGGCGTCCACCCTGGGGAATAGGTCGGAGCGCCTGATATCGTAAAGGGCGCGGAAACGCTCAATGTTCAGGGCGGCGATCCTCAGGTCGCGGTTGCTCTCAAGGGCCAGTTCGATCAGCTTCTGCAGCCGGGGGTCGACGAAGAAGTCGCGCCAGGGGATGTCGGCCATTGGCTTCGCCGCCGGAGCGGGGGGAGCCGCTGGTTGCAGTGCCGCGGATGACGTCAGGGCGGCCGGCACAGGAGAAGCCGGACGTTCGTACTTCGGGGCCATGGATGCACAACCTCCAAGGCCAAGGGTCAAGATGACGATGGGTAGCAATGGGCGTTTCATATCACTTCACCTCCCCGGTGTTGGCTGCGACAGCTCCCCCTTCATGGGCCTTGTACCTCTTCCTGCCGAAGAGACGTGACACCATGACGAAGAAGAAGGGGATGAAGAGCAGGTCGATGAAGGTTGCCGACAAGAGTCCGCCGGTTACGGCGGTACCGATGGCGTTCTGGGCCGCCGCCCCGGCACCCTTGGTAAGGGCCAGGGGGAGAGTGCCGAAGAAGAACGCCAGGGAGGTCATGATGACCGGTCGGAGCCTTATCTTCACCGCCGCCAGGGTGGCATCCACAAGGTCGTGGCCTTGGTGGAGCTGGTCCTTGATAAACTGGATGATGAGGATGGCGTTCTTGGTGGAGAGCCCCACAGTTGTCAGCAGGCCGATCTGCAGGTAGACGTCGTTGGGGAGCATGCGCAGCTTGACCGCCGTCACCGCCCCCACCAGCCCCAGGGGGAGCATGAGCAGGTTGACGAAGGGGATGGTCCAGCTTTCGTAGAGGGCCGCCACGGCGAGGAAGACCACCAGCAGGGAGATGGCGTACAGGGCCGGGGCCTGGGCTCCGGCGTTCTTCTCCTCGTATGACAGCCCGGTCCATTCGAAGCCGATACCCGGTGTCAACTGGGCCGCCATCTTCTCCATCTCGGCCATCGCCTCGCCGGTGCTCACCCCCGGGGCGGCCTGCCCCAGGATCTCAACGGACGGTATGCCGTTGTAGCGCTCCAGCCGTGGTGAGCCGTACTGCCAACGGGCCTTGGCAAAGGCGGAGAACGGGACCATCTCCCCCTTGTTGTTCCTCACGTACCAGCGGTTGATATCCTCCGGCACCATCCGGTGGAGGGGGGCGGACTGGAGATAAACCTTCTTCACCCTGCCGTTCTGGATGAAGTCGTTGACGTAGGACCCACCCCAGGCTGTTGCCAGCACGCTGTTGACGTCGGCAAGGGATACCCCCAGTGCTCCTGCCCGCACATCATCGATATCCAGCTTGAACTGGGGGGAGTCATCCTGGCCGTTGGGGCGAACCGCAACGAGCCTGGGGTTTTTCATGGCCATGCCAAGGAGCTGGTTCCTGGCCTCCATCAGCTTCTCGTGCCCCAATCCGCCGCGATCCTGCAGCTGCAGGTCGAAACCGTTAGCCACCCCCAGCTCCAGAACCGCCGGCGGCGAGAAGGCGAAGGCCAGGCCGTCGCGGATTTTCGAGAAGGCCCCCATGGCGCGCTTCGCCACGGCCTTTGCCTTAAGTTCCGGACTCTTCCTCTGGTTCCAGTCCTTCAACTTGACCCAGGCGAGCCCCATGTTCTGACCGCGGCCGGCGAAGCTGAACCCGGCAACGGTGATGATCCCATCTACGGTCTTCTTCTCCTTTTCCAGGAAATGCTGCTCCAGCTGGCGTATCACCTGGATGGTCCGCTCCTGGGTGGCTCCGGCGGGGAGCTGCACCTGGCAGATGAGGAACCCCTGGTCCTCGTCGGGGAGGAAGGAGGTGGGTAGATGGAGGAAAAACCACCCCATGGCGATGACGATGACGGCATAGACCAGCAGGTAACGCACCGGCTTGCCGAAGGAGCGGCCGACGATCCCTTCGTACTTGCCGCGGCAGAAGTCGAACGCCTTGTTGAAGCGGCGGAAGAACCAGCTTAAGGGGCCGCTCTCGCCGAAGTGCTCCCCCTTGCCGACCGGCCTGAGGATGGTGGCGCAGAGGGCAGGGGTCAGGATCTGGGCCACCAGCACGGAGAGGATCATGGCCGAGATTATGGTTATGGAGAACTGGCGGTAGATGACCCCGGTGGAGCCGCTGAAGAAGGCCATGGGGAGGAATACCGCCGAAAGGACCGTGGCGATCCCCCAGAGGGCGCTGGTGATCTGCCCCATGGACTTTATCGTGGCGTCATGGGGGGAGAGCCCCTCCTCGGTCATGATCCTCTCCACGTTTTCGACGACGACGATGGCGTCGTCCACCAGCAGGCCGATGACAAGCACCAGGGCGAACATGGTCAGGGTGTTGATGGAGAAGCCGCAAGCGGCCAGAACCCCCATGGTCCCGAGGAGGACCACCGGCACGGCAATGGTGGGTATCAAAGTGGCGCGGAAATTCTGCAGGAAGAGGAACATGATGATGAAGACCAGCAGCACCGCCTCCACCAGGGTCTGCACCACCTCCTCGATGGATATCTTCACGAAGGGGGTGGTGTCGTAGGGGTAGACGACCTTCATCCCAGGCGGAAAATATCTGGAGAGCTCGGCCATCTTCGCCTTGACCCGCTCCCCGGTATCCAGGGCGTTGGCGCCGGCGGCCAGGCGGATGGCCATCCCCCCCAGGGGCTTGCCGTTGTAATAGGAGAGGATTTCGTAGTTTTCGGTGCCGATCCTGATCTCTGCCACATCCTTGAGCCGCACAGTTGAGCCGTCGCCGTTGGTTCTGAGGACGATGTCATTGAACTGCTCCGGCGTCTGCAGCAGGGAACGGGCATTGATGGTGGCGTTCAGCTGCTGCCCCTGGATGGACGGCGCACCGCCGAACTGGCCGGCAGAGACCTGGGCGTTCTGGGCCTGCAGGGCGGCAATAACCTCGCTAGTCGTCAGGTGGTAGCTGTTCAGCTTGGCCGGATCCAGCCAGATACGCATGGCGTTCTGGGAGCCGAAGATCGTCACCTCGCCCACCCCTTCGAGCCGGCTGACGATATCCTGGACATTGGATACCAGGTAGTCGGTCAGGTCGTAGCGGCTCATGGAGCCGTCTTCCGAGACCAGGCCGACGATCATGAGGAAATTTCGGGTGGACTTGACCACCTGGATCCCCTGTCGCTGCACCACCTGGGGGAGGAGCGGGGTGGCGAGCTGCAGCTTGTTCTGCACCTGCACCTGGGCCACGTTCGGATCGGTGCCGGCCTTGAAGGTCAGGTTTATGGAGACCACGCCGGCCGAGTCGCTGGTGGACGACATGTAGATCAGGTCGTCGATGCCGTTCAGCTTCTGCTCGATCACCTGGGTGACCGTGTCCTGCACCGTCTGGGCGGAAGCACCTGGGTAGGTGGCGTTGATGGTGATCTGCGGAGGGGCGATGCGCGGGTACTGGGACACTGGTAGGCCCTTGATCGCCAGAAGGCCGCCAAGCATGACCAGGATGGCAATTACCCAGGCAAAGATCGGCCTGTTTATGAAAAATCGGGACATGATGAAGCTCCTTGATGTTGCGCTGTCTGGGCTAAGCGAGACCGAGCCGGCCTACTGCTTTTTCTCACCGGGCTTTGCAGCCGCGCCGGCCGGTGCGCTATCCGCCGCTTTGCTGCCGAAGGGGACCGCCTTGACCTGCGTCCCTGGCCTCCCCTTCTGTACCCCCTCGAGGATGACCCGCTCTCCTGGCTTGAGCCCGTCTACAACCAGCCAGCTGTCGCCTATGGTCCGCTCGGCCTTGATTATCCTCGACTCCACCTTCTCCTCGGCACCCACCACCATGACTATCGCATTACCGGACGGATTGCGGGTCACCCCCCTCTGGGGGACGAGGATCGCCTGCTCCTTCACCCCCTCCTGGAGAACGGCGCGGACGAACATGCCGGGGAGCAGAACCTGCTTCGGATTTGGGAAAAGACAGCGAAGGGTCACGGAACCGGTGGCCGGATCAACCGTGACGTCGGAAAACTTCAGGGTTCCTTCCAACGGGTAAGGTGCGCCGTTCTCCAAGATCAGCCTCACCTTCGCCCTGGCCGCAGCACCCCGCTGCAGCTGACCGCTGGCGAAGCTCTGCTGCAGGCGAAGGATTTCGGCGCTGGACTGGGTGACATCCACGTACACGGAATCCATCTGCTGAATCGTGGCCAGCGCGGCACTCTGGTTTGCCGTCACCAGGGCGCCGGTGGTCAGGGAGGATTTGCCGATCCTGCCGGAGATGGGGGCGGTAACCCTGGTATAGGCCAGGTTGATCCTCGCCGTCTCCACCGCCGCCTTTGCTGCAGCCAGCTCGGCCTCGGCCAGTTTCAACCCGGCGAAGGCGTTGTCGTAATCCTGCTGGCTCACCGCCCTGCTCTTCACCAGCTCCCGGTAACGCTCCTCTTTGAGCCTTGCCGGGAGGAGATTGGCGTCGGCCCTCGCCTCCGCCGCCCTGGCGCTGGCGAGGGACGCCTGGTAGGTTGCCGGATCTATCTGGTAGAGTAGCTGCCCCGCCTTCACGTCGCTCCCCTCGGTGAAGAGCCGCTTCTGGATGATGCCGCTCACCTGCGGCCTGACCTCGGCCACCAGACAGGCGGAAGTTCGCCCCGGGAGCTCGGTGGTGACGGCCACCCGCTCGGGCTGCACGGTCATGACCCCCACTTCGGGCGGGCCTGCCTGAGGCGGCTTGGCCGCCTCCTTCTTGCCGCAGCCGGCGACCAGCGCCGTAAAGAGCCCTACCCCCACCAACACCCCTCTTGCTATCCCTTTTTGCATGGTGCACCTCGTTGCTATTTGCGAATGATTATTCATTCTGATTATCCTGTGGGTGGGCAGAGCCGGCTAGCGCCGGACAGCATCCCAGCACGCCTCGGCAATACGGTCAATCAACGCTTCATCCAGGGCGATGAACTGCAGGATGTGATCCCGGCAGGCATCGGCCAACGGCCCGAAGGTGAGGGCGCAGAGGATCGGCAACGGCAGATCCTTGATGATCTGCTGACCTTGCCCCTCCTCGAACACAGTCATGACAATGCTCTTCTCCTTGTTGCCGAAAAGCTTGTCGCGGCGATGGGCAACGCCGTAGGGGGAGTTGTGAAACTGCTCAAGAAAGCGGAATTCCATCGGTGAGGAGAGGAAGTAATGCACCAGCCTGCTGCAGATGTGCAGGTAGCACTCCCTGATCGGGCGACCCTCCGGATATCCGGCCATGATGGCCCCCAGGATCTGCTCCTCCAGCTGGGCATAGGTATCGCAGATGAGCACATCCTTGTTCTCGAAATATCGATAGATGGTCCCGGCTGCAACCCCGGCCCTTTCAGCCACCATTGCCATGGGTGCGCCGTGGAAACCGTGCTCGGCGATAAGCTCCATGGCAGCACGCACTATTTCGTCTCTCTTGTCAGGCCTGCTCATCTCTCTCTCCACCAAACTGAATGAACGTTCATTCCGTTATCTCTTATAAAAAAAACTCTGTCAAGGGTGAATGTTCACCCCTATTTCAGAAAACCTCGCCGCAGCAGCCATTTAAAGATCTCCAGAACAGGTACAATCGAGAATGCCACGGAGAGTCCCACTGCCAGGTCTGCAAGGGTGAGATGGACAATGCCGAAAATCGTGCGCAGGAATGGGAGGTTGAGGATCAGCAGCAGCAGTACGAGCTCCCAGACAATGGCGACATTCAGCCAGTGGTTCGACCATGGCCGCTTGAAAACGGAATTCCTCTCCGAGCGGAAACTGTACGCCTTGCAGAACTGGATCATCACCAGGTTCACGAAGACCATGGTCATGGCATACTCCAGCCTCTGGTCTGCAGACATTGCCCAGACAAAGAGGAGCAGGTTGACCAGCGCGGACCAGATCCCACCTGCCAGGATGAGGATTAACACCGGACGGGAGAATATGCCGCTGCGCGGATCCCGGGGCCTTCTCTGCATGAGGTCCGGCTCCGGAGGGTCGACCGCCAGGGCCAGGGCAGGCAAGCCGTCGGTGGCCAGGTTGACATAGAGTATCTGCACGGCGCTCAAGGGGAGCGGCAACCAGATCAGGGTGGCAAGGGCCATCAGCCCTATTTCACCGCAGTTGGCCGAGAGGAGGTACATCAGGTATTTCTTGATGTTGTCGAAGATCCCTCTCCCCTCCTCCACGGCAGCAACGATCGAGGCGAAATTGTCGTCAGTGAGGGTCATGTCCGCCGCCTCCCGGGTCACATCCGTACCGCTGATACCCATGGCGATGCCGATGTCGGCCTTTTTCAGGGCAGGCGCATCGTTCACCCCGTCACCGGTCATGGCGACGATGTGCCCCCTGTTCTGCAGGGCCGTGACGACGCGCAACTTGTCAGCAGGGGAGACGCGGGCATAAACCTGAATCGTTTCGACGGATTGCTCCAGGGCCGCATCATCGAGGGCTGCCAGCTCCCCGCCGGTTATCACCCGCCCCCCGGTCAGAATCCCCAGCTCCCGAGCAACTGAACGGGCTGTCAAGGGATGGTCTCCGGTAATCATTATGGGGTTTATCCCGGCGGCCCTGCATTTCCGGACCGCCTCCCAGGCCTCTTTCCGCGGTGGGTCTATCATGCCGAAAAGACCGAGGAACGTCATCTCCCGCTCAGCATTTTCCGGCGAAGCATCTCCCCTGGTGGCGACCGCCAGCACCCGCTCCCCATCCCCTGCCATGCGGCGGGCGGTCTCCAGGATCCGCTCCCGGCCTTCGGCATCCAGGTAGAGCTCCCCCTGGGATGAGTACTCCTTGACGCACGCATCGAGGATAACCTCCGGGGCCCCCTTGGCGTAGGCCGTCACCCCACCCCCCATGCTGTGGAGCGTCGTCATCCTCTTGGACTCGGAGGAGAATGGTATCTCGGCTATGCGGGGGAAGAGCCCCTCAACCTCCCCCTTTTCCAATCCAGCCTTGGCGGCGGCCACAACCAGTGCCCCTTCGGTGGGATCCCCCTTTATCTCCCAGACATCCTGGGACTCCTGCCTGACCAGCTCAGCATCCGATGAAAGGAGGGCGGCTTGCATCAGCAATAAGAGGTGGGAGGTCGGTGCAATAATTTTGCCGTCAACCAGAAACTCACCCTCGGGAGCATAGCCTCCCCCGGAGACACTTATCATCTCTCCGCCAACGGCAATGGTGCGGACTGTCATCTCATCCCTTGTCAGCGTTCCGGTCTTGTCGCTGCAGATTACCGAGACGCTCCCCAATGTTTCCACCGCCTGCAGGCGGCGCATCAACGCATTACGCCTGACGAGGCGCTGCACCCCGATGGCAAGGGATATGGTTACGACAGCCGGCAGTGCCTCCGGAACCACTGCAACGGCAAGGGCAATGCCGAAAATTATCATATCAACCAGGGGCTGGCCGCGGAACAGGCCGAGGATGGCAATCAGCGCCACCACAACGCCTGCGGACCTGGCCAGAGCACTGCCAACCCTGTCCAGGTTCTCCTGCAGGGGGGTTCTGCCTCTCTCCACGCTCTGCATAAGGAGGGCGATTTTGCCGAATTCCGTCTCCATCCCAGTTGCAACTACCACGGCGCGCCCCCGGCCGTAGGTTACGACCGTGCCCGCATACCCCATGTTAGTCCGGTCCCCCAGCGCCACATCACTGCCGGTCAGAGGATCGGACTGTTTTGCCACGGCAACCGACTCCCCGGTCAGGGGAGCCTCATCGATCTGCAGGTTGACGCTCTGCACTATCCTCGCGTCAGCCGGCACCCTGTTGCCGGCAACGAGAAGGAGGAGATCACCGGGAACAATCTCCCGGGCAGGAAGATGGATCTCCCTGTTGTCGCGAAGTACCGTCGCAGCCGGGGCAGCCATGCGCCGCAGGGCCTCAATGGCCAGTTCTGCCCGATACTCCTGGATGAAGCCCAGAGCTACCGCAAAAAGGACGATTACGGCAATGGCAATGGCTTCGTAGCCGTGCCCGAGAAAAACGGAGAGGAGGGATGAAATCAGCAGGATTACTATGAGAAGGTTCTTGAACTGCTGCAGCAGAAGGCTCCAGGCCGAGACCCGGCCGGATGACTGCAGCTCGTTCGGGCCGAACTGCTCCAGGCGACTGGCAGCCTCGACGCTCGACAGGCCGTCAGTGGTTGTATCCAGATCACGGCAGATGACTGCAACCGGGACCGTATGCCATCCCCTATGGGATCCAGAGGGGTAACGGGCATGGTTGGCCGCCTCCATCTTGGTCATATAGGATAGCCTCCTACCTGCCCGCCCCACTTACCAGAGCGTTTAGAGCGATAGCCGGACTGTTTACCTCACCAATGGCATTAAATACCGGGGGATTTCGTCAGCTCCCCACAGGAGACTCTCCACCAAGGCATTGCCGCCCCCAATGGGAAACTGAGTCGATTCAAATCCCCCCTACTCCTTCATGGCCCGCACCAGCAGCTCGTAGTCCTCCAGCAGAGCCTGCAGGTCCTCCTCGTGCTCCACCTCCTGCTGCAAAATGGTGAGGACCATGTTGTAGGTCACCGGATCCTTGTCCCTGGTGATGTCCAGCAGTTTCTTGTAGACACCGATGGCGCAGCGCTCCCCCTTGATGTTCTGCTCCAGCAGGGTCTTGACGAACGGGTCGTCCGGCGCCTCGTAGCCGCAGTTGGTATGGATGTACCACTCGGCCGGCTTGGTGACCGGTGTCCCCCCCAGCTGGATGATGCGCATGGCAACCATGTCGGCATGGAGGAGCTCCTCGGTGGCGTGCTGCAACAGCTCCGCGCCGACCGCGTCCTTCATCGGCCCCTTCACCAGCTTGGCACCGAGCCAGTACTGGTGGTAGGCCAGCCATTCGTCGCAGAACGCCCTGCGCAGCAAGCCGAGAAGCTCGTCCACATCCATGCCGATTATTTCGCGCCCCTTCGATCCCATGACACCCCCCTTTCGCTCCTGTTGAGATTACCCCTTGAGCTTAGCCGCGATCTTCGCCACATGCGCCCCCTGGTAGCGGGCGATTGCCAGTTCGTTCTCAGAAGGCCGGCGTGAACCGTCGGGCCCGGCCAGGGTCGTCGCCCCGTAGGGGGTGCCGCCGGTTATCTCGTCCATATTGAGCAGTCGCTGCTCGGTGTAGGGGACGCCGACGACGATCATGCCGTGGTGCAGCAGGGTGGAGTGGAAGCTGGTGATGGTCGTCTCCTGGCCGCCGTGCTGGGTGCCGGTGCTGGCGAAGACGCTCCCCACCTTACCCACCAGGGCCCCCTTCATCCAGAGCTTGCCGGTCTGGTCGAGGAAGTTGCGCATCTGGGCCACCATGTTGCCGAAGCGGGTCGGCGTGCCGAAGATGATCCCGTCCGCCTCTGCCAACCTCTCCACCGTGGCGATCGGCACATGGGCGAAGGCGGCCCTGGCCGCCTTGGCGCCGTACTGCTCCAGCACCCCGTCCGGGATCAGCTCCGGAACCTGCAGCAGCTCAACACTGCTCCCCTCCACACTGCGAGCGCCGGCGGCAACAGCCTCGGCCATGGTGTAGACATGGCCGTACATGCTGTAGAATATCACCTGGATATTGATTGCCATGGGTTACCCCCATTCTCGAATTATAACTACCAGAAAATTCTAACAGACGTGGGGGTGAGCGCAACAGCATGGATGATGAGGAGCGGCTTTAACTATGGTGAGGTGGGATGGAGAAGCATGGAGGCCAGGCTTCAAGCAGTGGAAGGATGGTAATTTGTCGCGGCGAGTGCCGCGTTTATGCAGGGATATGACCGCTGCCCTGGGAGTCCCCCCCTTCGAACATGGCCTGTAGACCTGCCATGCAGCGGTCGAGACAATCAGGGCACATGCCGTGGGTGAAGGAGGCGTCGGTATGCTCGCAGATGTACTCCTCCAGGTTCTGCCATAGCTGCCTGTCGTTGCGTATCTTCTTGCAGTACATGCAGATGGGGATGAGCCCCTCAAGGTGCTTGATCCGCTTGATGGCGCTCTCCAGCTCAAACGTCCTCGCCTCCAGCGCGGCTCGCTGCTCCTTGAGCTGTTCGTTGCGCAGCTTGAGCTCCAGCTGGTTCCTTAGCCGCAGCCTGACATGGGCGATGTTGAACGGCTTGCAGATGTAATCAACCGCCCCGAGCTGGAGCCCCTGCAGCTCGCTTTCGCCGCCGCTCAGGGATGTTATGAAGATGACAGGGATCTCCCCGTAGCGCTCGTCCCCCTTGAGGATGCGACAGAGGTCGAAACCGCTCATCTCCGGCATCATCACATCCAGGAGGATGATGTCGGGAAGCTCACTTCCCAGGATGGAGAGGGCTTCTAAACCGCTGCTTGCCAGGAGTATCTCATGGCTGCCACGCAAGATTGTGTTGAGCAGAATGAGGTTTGCCTGCTCGTCATCTACCACCAGGACCTTGGACCTTGCGGACTCCATGCACCCTCCAGCCTGTCCATTTCACATAGATTGACAGGCAACGGCTGAAAGCAAACACCGATATGAACGGAAGCAATATATTCCTCTTCGCGAAAGAGATCAAGCATTCAGAACGATACCCATCCGTATGTCGCCAGGCAAAGAAAGCGTTTCAGTTCCCCCAACTGATTTAGCAGCCACAGGCAGTTCTCACCCCGGCCTGGAGAGGATGGAGAGAAGCTTGACAGGGGTGCCGTCCGACGAACAGAGGGAGTGGTTGGTCTCTGCGTCGAAATAGATGCAGTCGCCGCTCTCCAGCACGACGCTCTGGTCACCGTAGCAGATCGCAACCTTGCCGGCCATGACGAAGATGAACTCCTCGCCGCCATGGCTGTGACCCTTGTCATCCCGGCACGCTCCAGAGATATCGACGATCATCGGCGCCAGCTTCTTTGCAAAACGGCTGTTGGCAAATATCTCCACAGCCAGCTTCTCCGCCACATCGGCCGAAACGCCCATCTGCATCCTGTTGGTAGCTGCACGGACGACCTCGAAACGGCAAGGCTCCTCGGTTTCGGCGAAGAAATCCACCATCTTCACGTCAAAGTACCTGGCGATCCTCGTCAGGGTAGCTATGGGTGGTGAAATGTGGCCGTTTTCAATCTGGGAAATCAGGGCGGTGGACACCCCGATATCCGTAGACACCTTCTGCAGCGTCAACCTCCTGTCGTGACGCAGCTTCCTTATCTTTGCTCCGATATTGTATTCAGACATCCCCGCCCCCTTCAGCACTTCCCTACGACTAAGGCAAACTCAACACTCAGGGAGTTCGCCCTTACCTCTGACAATATCCGCATGACCTCGTATAAGCAGCGGCGAAACGTGCTGCACGCCGAGGATGGCGACGAGTCTTGTCATGCTCGCATCTATGGCCTGCAGATCCTCCTTCGCCATGGTCTCCAGCCCACGGACCAGGCTCCCCTGGATAACCCCCGGCGCAGTCGAGACCAGCTCCCTCCCCGTGGGGGAGAGCTCGATCATGACCTCCCTGCGGTCCTGCTGCGAGCGGACCCTGGAGACCAGCCCCTTCTTTTCCAGGCGGTCGAGAATGCCGACCACCGTGCCGGGGCGGACAAACAACAGGGAGGCCAGGTCACTGACCCTCAATGGCCCGTTCTCGGAGATCATCTTGATCGCCCAGAGCTGGGGGCCGGTCAGGCCGGTCTCCATGTTCGCCCGTTTGGAGTAGTCGTTGAATGCCTGGAATACCCGCCTTATGTTGTTGATGATGCTCTCCACGCAAGGATCAGCATTCATGCACGCCCCCGAACACACAAATTAGTTTCTATGCAAATCATTCATACACTAACTATAGAGAGTCGGTAAAGTGGTAATGTTTGCCGGCGACTTGAAAATGCCTTGGATGGGCAAGGTAATAGAGGAGATGAAACTCAACCGAGAAGAGTAACTACGGCAGATCTCGCAAACCTGGCCACCACTGTTCTCTATGCACTCGGCAAAAAATGGTGGCGGTGCCGTGACACCGCCACCCGATAAACTCGGCGAAGAAGATGAAGCTCCAGCTACTGGACAATACCACCGATCACTTTGACCTCAACTGAAGCCGGTTCGCTGCCGATGGCCGGATCCCTTGCCTCACTGGCAACGTCAGGGAGAGTTATGGTCGAGGTTGGAGCAGTCACCCCCGCCGTGGTACAGATTCCCGCATCTTTCTTGACCATCCGCTGCTCTATGTCCAGGGCCTTTACATAGTAGGTGGTGGAACCGCTCTGCACAGTGCTCCCAGAGGGTATGGAAAACTCCGGAACATAACGCTTATTGGCGCCGCTGCAATCCATGACCTCCTGGCCGGTGGTCGTATCGATGCATTTTCCGGGGATGCCGTTCAACTGGCCGAAACCGTTATAATCCAGGAAGAACTTGGCTCCATCGTACTTGTAATCCTTGGCAGTTGGATCGGACTGGGAATGCGTATACTCCACCTTGACCGGCGGGTCGAAGGTCACGTAGCTGTTGTCAGACGACTTCCTGATAGATGCCAGCTTGTTCCAGTCGTTTGGGCCTGTTTCCCATGTGTAGAATACGGGCAGCCCCCATGCCTTCCAGCCACAGGTCTGGGCCGGATTCCAGTCGCAGGCGAGCAACTCGCCATAGGTCTTGCCCGAATCCGCGTCCAGAGCGGTGGCGTCCAGCAGGGCGCCGCTGCTAAACCCCCAGGTATTCGTCTCCCCGGCTGCGGTCAGCTTGGCCGGATTGGCCCCATCCATCAGCACCATTGCCGTAGAATCCATGGAGTAATCGTAGCCCGCGAATCCGGGTGAGAAGTTCTGCGGCTTGGTGGTCGGCTGGCCGTAGGCGTCATACTCCATCCCCTGGCTGGTGGGGGCGCTGGGGCAGTTGTCGAAACACTTTAGGGTCTTGGAGAGAACAGGGTCCCCTGGATAAATGATATCCTCGGCATAGAATACCACCTCGGTGGACCCTACCGGAGCGTCACAGCTGATCTTCCCCGGATCGCCCATGCTAGGCGCACAGCTTTCCAGCTTTACCCTGACCTGTCCACCCAGGGCCTGGGACCAGAAGTTCAGCTCTCCGAACTGAAGCTGTGTCGTGTCTATCGCCAAACCCTGGTCACTTATATCGGTCCAGACCGGCGGCCCCATCACCTGGGGTGCTGAGGCGACCTTCAGCAACCTGCTGCCGTCCCAGATAATGCGGAACATGGTCTGGCTAGGTGGCTGGCCTTCAAAGTACCCCTCAAATGGGATATTCCTGATGGCGTCAAGATTGGTCATGTTCTTGGTATGTTTCTTCAGCTTTCCCGGATAGCTGTTGAGTACGTAAGCATCAACGCTCCCCGAGGAAAAATCCTTGCTGTAGACCTGCTGCCCGTTTGCGATGGTGAGCCCATTGCTCCAGATCCCCCAGTAGCCGATCCAGCCGTAGGAGCCGCTGACTCCGTCCGCGTTGGTGTTGAACGGTATCCCGGACCTGACGGTGAACCGGTTGCCGCTGGTGAAGTCGTAAAGCCCGTAACGCCAGGCGGACTGTTCGAAGTTTCTGCGATCGAAACAGCTGTCCTCCCCCCCACCGATGGCGGTCCTGCGGAAGAAGTCGGCATTGAAGGCAATTTTTGCGTCATAGGACTTGGGGGTTCCGCCGAAAGACTCGGTCTGACTCACTCTGCCGTAACCGCTGGTTTCGCTCGACTTGTAAACCGCGGCAGCCTCTGAAAAAAGACCGCTCTCCTCGGCATCGGCGAAGCGGAGGGTAACCAGGCCGCTTGCCGGGTCCTGCACTGTTTCCAGCAGCCCCTTGAACAGAGGGACCCTGTCCGCATCGTCGCTGAACGCCTTGAAGTCTATGCGGAAGATCCCGTAAGGTGGCGCCTCGTCCTTGGTCTTGCTTACCACTAGTTTGGCATTGATGACCTTTGCCTGACCTCCCGGGCCATCCCCCTCCGCCTTCTCATGAATCCAGAATCTTGTTTCCAGCTTGCCGGCGCTGTTGATTATGGAGTCGACTATCCATTCGCGATAATCGGGTGCCGAACTGGACGTATCCCCCTTGGTGCTGTCCCCTGCCTTGCTGGCACTGTCCCCCCCATTGCAGAGATTCTTGTCGATCAGGGCCTTGTAGGGGCGGTGCACACCGTCAATACTGGCCATGGCCACATAACCCGTCTGACCGACCATACAGAGGATCTCGTTGACATTATTGAAGACCTCGGTAGAGCGGTCCTGCACATAGGCGTTCGTCTTGTCCTTGTTCCAGTCGGCGGTCGTCGGGAATTCGCTTGTCAGCAGCGCCAGGCGCTTGGCGGTCACCTTCCCCGCACTCCCCCCTTCACTGGCATCAAGGACACTGACCTTGTCCGCCACCACCGAACTGTTCCCCTTGGCAACGGCGGCAGAGACCGCGGTTGATCCCTGGTTGCCGCTGCTCGAACTGCCACTGCAGCCGTTCAGCAGCAGCGGTGTAACACCCGCAAAAAGTAATATCGCCAATTTTCTCCCCATGCCTAGTACTCCTTTCGCTTTAATGGCCCGCCTACCGAGAGTGCGAAGCGACCTGCTCCAGGCAAACGGTATAAGGAACGTACAAGCCTTATCGGCAGGGGAAACTTGACCGTTAAGCAAATTAATATTAATTCACGCCTATAGTTATATTCATCCATCAAGGAGGGAAAAGTGATGTTCAGCAAGAAGAGGTGAATCCGACCAGGGAGCCAGAGGCCATAAATCTCCAGAAAAAAGTGTTGCCATCCGATTTATTATACTGTATTTATTATTTCACTTTAATTTTATGCGGTATGTTAGAGACCGTGGCAACGGAGAGTCCCATGGTGCGCTACCTGTTATTAGGATTCACCCTCTTACTTTTAACCGCCTGCAGCGAACTGCAGGTCATCGGCAATGCGGCAGTGCGTGAGCTCATGGCCGAGGGGACAAGCACGGAACAGCTTAGCCACAGGTCGCAGAAGAACTGACCTGCAGCGCCAGGGCTTTGTCCGCCCGAGCAGTGACAGGCAGTACGTCAAAGGTGAAAATTTTCCCACCATCACGACCCAATTCTATTTTTCAGGGGTTGTAAAATTATAGTTCCTAGTGCCCCATCCGAATAATATCGGTGTTACGAAAAAATAACTCTTATAATTCCACTGTCCAATCATGGTTTTCCCGTCTACTGTCCATACAGGCCTCACGTGCCCTCATCGACGATGAGTATCCGGCCGGGCAATTGAGTCTCCCGTGGCAAAGCCTTCAAACTGGAGCCGAGTTCATTCAAACGATAATGAATCCTGCCCATGACCTGCGACCTCCTGCTCTGAAAAAGCAGATTCCATGCCACAAGGAGGCCTCAAAAAAATTCCTGTAACAGGCCGGAACAAAACGGCTTTCATTGTCAGAGGTACAGAGGTGCACGAGGAGACTGTTTGGCGAAAAGTGTAAAGAAATTTTACAACCTGGCGGTAGACACCCCGCAAGACAGCCATTGACGGGACCTGGCAGGATGTGTAAAGAAATTTTACACTGCAAAAAAACCTGCACCCCTATGACTGCGCAGCAGGGGAAGAACCCGTCCCACGCCATACATGGCAGCTATTGATCCCAGCGCTACCTTGAGCTTACACATTTTTACGCTATAGTAAGTTACTGATAACATTCTACCCCGCGCCATAAGGAGGCACGCCATGAGCCGCAGCGTAACCGGACCGATCATCGCCCTCTTCGCTTTTCTCTTGCTTGCCGGCTGTGCCGGGACATGGAAAACCCAGCCCATTGAATCCTACAAGCCGAAGGAGCAGGTGCCCCCATCCTCCACCTGCCAAACCTGCCACCCCCGGCAGTACGAGACTTGGAAGGGGACAAACCACGCCGACATGGAGCGGATGGCAAAGATACCGGTAAAGGAGCTGCATGAGTGCGGCGCCTGCCACGGCGACCTCGCCCCCCACGCCGCCAACCCCCAGGCCAGGCCGGCAAGCATTGCCAAGATGAGCAAAACAGAGCAGAACACCATCTGTGGCAAATGCCACTACAGCCAGGAGCTCTTCGGCAGCAGGGCGATAAACCCCCACAGCAGGCACGCTCTCTTCGCCGGAGTAGCCTTCGAGGGGGAGGCGAAGCAGATCGGCTGCCTCGACTGCCACTCGGGACATAATGGGAAATCGGCCATGCTGGTCAGGATCAAGGCGCACATCTGCTTCGAGTGCCACAATACGGCCATGGTCACCATGGGAGTATTCCAGCCTTTCAACTACCTGAGCAACGGCTACATGTGCCAGGCATGCCACACTGTCCACGGCGGTTCAGCCAGCGAGCGCTGGGGGAGAATGGCAGTCGGCTTCTGCGTGGTATGCCATTTCGTCGGCGTTTCGCTCTGACAAGGCGAAAGGGGCATTGACGGAGGGAATTTCCAGGTGCTACCATGCCACCCGTTGCAGCAAAATCCAACCTTGCAAGGAGAAGAGATGAAGCGTCTTATCACTGCAGCAATCGCCACAACCCTAATGATTCCTGCCATTGCCATGGCCAACGAGGCCATCGACAAGGCCGCCAAGGAGAAAGGGGCGGTCAAGACTGCCTCTGGCATGGTCTACCGTGCCCTCAAGGAGGGGAGCGGCAAATCCCCCACGGCCAGCAGCGTCGTGGAGGTCAACTACCGCGGCACCCTCACCAACGGCACGGAGTTCGACAGCTCCTACAAGCGCAACCAGTCCATCAAGTTCCCCCTCACAGGGGTTATCCCCTGCTGGACCGAAGGGGTACAGAAGATGAAGGTCGGAGGCAAGGCCCAGCTGGTCTGCCCGCCGGAGCTGGCCTACGGCGCCCGCGGCGCCGGCAGGGCAGTGCCACCCAACGCCACCCTCATCTTCGAGGTGGAACTCCTGGACGTTAAGTAAGAGCAGCCCCCAGTATCACCCAAGACAAAAAAACGCCGTGGAGCCTTTTCTGGCTCCACGGCGTTTTTACCATCCGGGACACGTCCCCTCTCCCCCTTCAATGTGGCCGTTGACAGGTAGAATATTAAGGGCTAACATATTCAACAAACTGAATATAAGAAGGAGTTCGCCATGCCGATATTCGAATACCTCTGCCTGGCCTGCGGCAAACCGTTTGAAAAACTGCAGAAGAGTGCGGCGGAGGATGCTCCCCCCTGCCCTGCCTGCGGCTCAACAGAGGTGAAGAGGGAGTTCTCCTCATTTGCCGCCAAGGCCGCTGCCAGCAGCCACTCAGGCTGTTCTGGAGGCGGCTGAAGGATCTGACGGCGCCGGTCGGCGTCGCAAACTTTCTCCCTACCCCTCCCGGACGGAAAACCTTGCCAGGGGGTCTATTCGCTCGATATCCACGCTGGACGTGTTACCCGACGGGTAGACCTCCCTCGCCAGGTAGGCCAGCTCCTCAGCCTCCTGTTCGCTGGAGACGCTTACCCACCACCCCTTGCTCCCCCCCCTGGCACCATCGTACCAGCGGTAACCGCGCTGCTTGAGCAGATCCTTCCGATCGAAGGGGGCATTTATCGCACAGACCCTCGACGTAACGGCAAAGGCGTTTTTCAGGAGCTCGGCGAAAACCGGCCGCTCCGAAACCGGCAGGCGGCAGAGGAGCAGCCCCAGGAGCCCTTCGGCATCGTCCAGGGCCCGGTGGGCATTGATGCAGTAGCCGCCGCACTTGTAGAGCAGGTACTCAAGGGTGCGGGAGCCGATCCTCTCCCCCTGCCAGTCGATCTGGGAGACGCTGCACCCCCAGGGGATGGCGGCAAACTCCGGGTACCTGGCCTCGACGAACTTCCGGTCGAAGGCGGCATTGTGGGCGATCACCAACGATGCCCTTCCCGCCAGCTCCAGCACCTTGGCGTCGTCCAGCCGCTTGCCGGCAAGCATCTCGTCGCTTATGCCGGTTACCTCCCTGACCACCTGCGACAAGGGCTCACCCGGGTCCTCGAAGCCGTTGTAGCGATCGACAATGCGTCTGATCTCCCCGCTTTCCGGATCGTACTCGAAGGCTACGATCCCCAGTTCGATTATCCTGTCCCGGCCGTGCTCAAGGCCGGTAGTCTCCGTGTCCAGACAGAGGCCGATCCTCCCCCCCTTGAGCGGTTTGCCGCTCAGGCGGCTGTCCCTCTCCAGGTTCAGACGGCGCAGCACGGTGAACTCCCCGGTTGAGTGGAGCGCGGCAATTGCTATCTCCGCCTCCAGCAGGTTGAGCGGCTCCTTGCCGTAATCCCGTTTCTCTCTCTTTTTCATTTATCTCCCAGCCGCAACCGGCGCGGCGTCTTCCCCCTCAGCGTGAGGCGAGCAGGTACTGGCTACTGATAAGCTCGTGGTGGTTGGAATGGGAACGCATCCGCCACTCCACACACCCCGACGCGGCTATCCGCCAGGGGGGTGCAATGACTCCCCCCCTCCCCTGAAGCAGGGAACGGACGTTCTCCGCCCCCCTTCCGGGATAGTCGCCGCTGCTCTTCCCCCCCAGCCAGCGCTCTTCCGGGGAGGCGCTGGCGGTCCAGGAAAAAGGGGAGGCGAAGAGGAAGGATGCCCCCTCACTGCGGGCTACCCGGTTCATTTCATACAGGTGAGCCAGGGGGTATGCCACCCGGTCCAGCAGGTTGAGGGAGGCAGCCTGGCGGAAGGTATCCCTGGCAAAGGGGAGACGCAGGGCATCGGCGACGACGAACTCGATGTTGTCGCTGCGCCAACCCTGGGGCAGGCTGACACTGAAGTTCTCCACCAGGTCCCCCTCCAGTGGGAGCGAGAAGGTGATCTGCCGCTCCCGAGCCAGGCGCCTGGCTGCCTTGATGAAAACGGTGGAGAGGTCGCACCCCACTGCCCAGTCGCTCCGCCCAGCCATGGCAAAGGTCAGCCTCCCCACGGCACAGCCGGCATCCAGGGATGGGCCATGGCCACCGGCAAGCAGCCCCTCCCAGGCTTCATTGGCCGCACCGTTGGCCACGGCTCCGCACAGCTCGGCGTAATGGCTCCAGAGGTAGCGGTCAGCCATCCCCCCCTCCTCGTAGCGCCACTGGCCGCCGGAGGGGGTGGAGTCCGGATCCGGGAGCAGGTTGGCGACGCCGTCGCGCACCGGGAAGCGCCGCCTGCAGCGGGGACAGGAGAGCTGGCCAGTCAGGATGTCCCCATCAGCCTCCGACTCCACCAGGGCATCAAGGAGGTGTTCCCTGGGGAGGCAGGCGGGGCAGATGAGATATGGGAGGAGAAAGCGCTTCATGTCAACACTTTTAGCCCATGCAGGCCAAAGGTGTCAACAAGGTCGCGGATGCCGCTCTTGACCCAGGTCAAGGTGAAGGCGGGAGATGCGGTTATAATCGTAATTGATGAAATAGTCCGCTACGCCTGCCAGCCCACCCCAGGAGAGAATATTCCATGATCGAAAAGACATTCAGCCGCGCCCTGGTCATCTTGGCCGTCCTACTCGCCCCACCCCTGCAGGCGATGGCCATGCCGGCCATCACCTGCCACTGCTTCAGGGATCGCAATTATGATCCGGCCCAGCCTACCCTGGCAGACCCCTATTTCCTGGCGACAACCCAGAACTCATTCTTCGCCCAGCTGTTCGCCGTGGACAAGGGTACCGTGGTGATGAAGAAGCAGGGGGGAGCCTCCTCCGACGACATGTGGATCGCCTGGTGGGTAGCCCCCTCTGCCGGGGTAGGGGCCGAGACTCTGCTGCAGAAAAAGCAGGGGAAGGATAACTGGAAGGAGCTAATATCCCCCTACGGCCTGAACGCAAGTAACCTTGGGGGCCGAGTGGCAGCGGCACTACAGGCAAGGTCTGGCAGTGCCCGCCTGGCAGGGGCGGTGGTGGACGAGATCGTGCTTCGCCGGCAGCTCATCGGCGAAGGGGAACTGGCGGAGCTGCGCAGGGGGGGTGCGACCAACCAGGAGGTGATCATCGCCATCCTCATCGCCGGCAAGTTGAGGCTGCCGGCGCAGAAGCTGTTCCTGGAGGTGAGGAGCGGCAAAAGCAGCTGGGGAGCTTTGTTGCAGCGGGGAAGGATAGACGGCCACTCCATAGAGCAGGAGGTCGCGGCCCTTCTCAAGCAGCGCCGACGCTAGTTGCCCCCTGAGTTACGAAACATCAGCCGTGCGGTGGGCATCTCCCCCAACTGCGACTCCTCGTGAAAGAGAATCTCTCCGTCATAGGGGGAGAAGAGGGAGAACAGCTCTCCTGGCTGCAGATAGAAATCTGGGTTGCTCGGCGGCGGCATGGCCGGGATCGCCAGGATTGAGTCGAAGAGGATGATCCCGCCGGGGGAGAGGAGCCCGACCTCCAGCGGGATCAACTGGCGCAGGAGGAAGTTGAAGTTGATCACCAGGTCGTACCTCCCTGCCGGGCGGAACCTCTCCAGGTCGGCGCGTACGAACTCCACCTCCACACCCTCCGCCGCCGCCCGGCAAGCGGCCTTTGCCAGCCCCACCTCAGAGATGTCGATCCCGGTCACCCGGAAGCCTTGGCCGGCGAGGAAGATAGAGTTTCTCCCCTCGCCGCAGGCGATGTCCAGCGCCCTCCTCCCGGAAAGGAGCTGCTTGATCCGCCCCATCTCCCGCTCCAGGAAAGGTGATGGCCCGCGCCCCAGGAAAGAGTCCTGGGAGGCGAATCGGCTGTTCCACTTTATCCTGTCAGACTCCACAAATCCTCCACGTATCCCTCACTCTAAACCGTCGCCCCACTGTCAAAGCACTCTCCCCCACCCAGGGATGGGTCGTTTGCCAGCCTTGCCAGCCTGCAGCGAAGGCAGTCGACGATCTCCGGGTCGAACTGGCTCCCGGAACAGCGCACCAGCTCCTCCACCGCCTCGCCGATGCTCAGCCCCTTGCGGTAGGGGCGGTCCGCAACCATGGCGTCAAAGGAGTCTGCCACGGCAATGATCCGTGCCTCCAGGGGGATGTCTCCGCCGGCAAGGCCGTGGGGGTAGCCGCTGCCGTCGTAGAACTCGTGGTGATGGAGAATTGCCGGCAGCACATGACGCAGCTGGGCGATCGGTTCCAGGATCGCCACCCCCTTCTCCGGGTGAAGGCGTATGGGGGGAAACTCCTCCTCATCCAGCTCCTCGGGCTTCTCCAGGAGAGCCTCCATGATGCCGATCTTGCCGATATCATGGAGCAGGCCGGCCAGACGAACCCTCTCCACCTCATCGTCCGGCAGCCCCAGTTCAGCGGCGATGCCGGCCGCCACCCGCATCACCCTCTCCGAATGCCCCTTTGTCCAGGGGGACTTGGCGTCGATGGCATTGGCCAGGGAGGCGATGGTATTGAAGAAGAGCTGGCGCATGTCACTGTAGAGACGGGCGTTCTCCATGGCCACCGCCATCTGGGAGGCTATCTTCTCGATGGCGAACCCCTCCTCGCTACGGAAACGCTCGGCTTTGCGGTCCCCCAGGAGCAGGACCCCCAGCGCACCATCCTTCCCCATGAGTGGGACGGCCAGAAGCGACCTGATCCCCGAGGCCGCCAGTTCCCCCCCCATGGGGGTGAGTCTCCCCCCCAGGCTCATGTCCTGGTGATACTGGCTCTCGCCGCTGACCGCCGCCCTTCTGATGATGCCGCTCTCCCTGAGGAGGCTTCCGGCAGCCAGCGACCCCGGCATGGGGATGCCGTTGCTGCGGCAGGCGAGAACCACCAGATCCTCGCCGCGAAGCTCCACCACCCCTTGCAGGTCGCACTGCACCACCCCCTCGATCCGGTCGAGGGCGGTGGCGATGATCCGCTCCCTGCTCAAGGATGAGGAGATGGCCTTGTTTATGTCGTCCAGCATGAGGATGATGTCGATCCCCTTGGCAAGCTCCAGGGCCATCTCCAGGGATTCGTCCAGGAGGCGGATATGGCTGGCCACCAGGGCGGCCTGGGCCACCAGCTCCCTCACCGTGGTGATCTCTTCCTTGGCAAACGGCCCCAGCTTGCGCGGCCGGGCGACGAAAACCACCCCGCTCAGCTGCTGGCCGACCAGCATCGGTACGGCCAGGAGGGTGAAGGGGCGGAGCAGGCGGCGGAAGATGGGGGAGAAGAGCTCGGAATCCGCGGGGTCACTGACCAGCAGGTGGCGGCGCTTGGATAGGATTCGCCGCAGAAGCGGCTGTTTTTCCGGCATGAGGGGGATGGCGCGGAACCGCCTCTCCCATGCCGCCGGCAGGCCGCAGCAGCGCGCCGGGGAGAAGCTCATGCTCTCCCTCTCCAGCCTGTAGACCACAGCCCAGCGGCTCTTCACCGACCGCTTCAGCATCCTGGCAAGGTTGGCGAAGACCTCCTCCTCCTCGCCGAAGCGTGCCAGGCGAAAGATGTTACGGGCTAGGGTATGGCCGGTTATTTTCCCTTTGCTTGCTTTTGCCATGGCTGTTTTCAATTAAACCATACTTCCGCCTCAATTACCGCCCCCCATGCAAATATCCTCGCCAATGGGGCGGACAGAGAAAAGCCTGCTTGCGCAGGCCATCCCCATTGCAGCCAGCTTGTTCCGGCTCGGCCATGTCAGGCGCCGACCGGATTTCCGTGGGTCTCCACATCGAATATCGCCAGCAGCGCCGCCGGCGAGTAGGCGCAGTAGTCGGTGCGCATCTCGTTTTTAACCTTGTGCATCCAACGGATCCGGTCGTGCACCCCCTCGTGCATAAGGGTGATGCGGTTGCCGATGACCCTCTTTGCTTCGCCCCACATCTCATCCATGGTCAGGAGTTCGACCCCGCCGATCTCCTCGCCGTCGCTGGTATTGCGCATGAACCTATCGATCAGGTCATAATCGAGGAAATCATTCTCCTTACGCCACCATTTGATGAAGACGTGCTCCTTGCCCCGCCCCTCACTAACCATCTTCATTGCGTCACGGCCTCTCATGGCACACCTCCTTCTCCCGCAAAGGGGGATTTCCGTCTTTTTCATGTTTATATTATACTACCCCGCCGCGGCAATGGCGCAGCATTTTCATTTTAAGGCTTGCAACTGAACCCTTGACAAGAGAAACACGGCAGATATAGTGTACAAAAAAACACTATGCCTGGAGCAGCCCCATGCACGACCCCACCCCACGCCAGCAGCAGGTCCTGAAGATCATCGCCAACCACCTGGAAAAGTGCGGCTACCCCCCCTCCCTGCGGGAGATCGCCGCAGCCCTGGGGGTGAAGAACGTCTTCGGCATCCAGAGGCACCTGGACGCCCTGGAGCGAAAGGGGCTCATCACCCGCTCCGGCGGCAGCTCCCGGGGGATAAGACTTAACCGGCCGGAAACGGAGGGAGATGAGCCGGCGGTGCGACTCCCGATAGTCGGCACCGTCCGCGCCGGCCACCCCACCCCACCCCTGGAGGAGATCGAGGAGTACTACTCCATAGACCGCCATGTGGCCCGCTCCGGCGGCACCTTCTTCCTCAGGGTAAAGGGGGACTCCATGATCAACGCCTCCATCCGAGAGGGGGACCTGGCACTGATCCGCCCCCAGGCGGTTGCGGGAAACCGGGACATCGTCGTCGCCATGGTGGACGGCGAAGCGACCCTGAAGCGCTTCTACCGGGAGCCAGGCGCCATCCGCCTGCAGCCGGAAAACCCCAACTACCCGCCGATCATCGTCAGCGGCGAAGGGGGCGAAATCACCATCATCGGCAAGGTGGTGGGGATCTACCGCCCCCTCGAATGAAACTTATGCCCCACCTCCAACAGGAGATACGTGTCGCAGTGGTCTTCGGCCCAGGCAGGAAGCTCAGGCCGGTCTGGTTCGACCTGAACCGCCGCAAGCACGTCATCCGGGAGGTCACCACCAGCTGGCTGGAGCGCAGGGGGGAGACCCCCCTGCTCCATTTCCAGGTCAGCGACGACTGCGCCCTCTACGAACTGGTCTACAACATGAAAGACGCGGTCTGGAAACTGGGGCGAACGGAACCCCTCTGATGGATCGGATCATCCTCCACATCGACATGAACGCCTTCTTCGCCTCCGTGGAGCAGCAGGCCAACCCCGCCCTTAGGGGGAAGCCCATCGCCGTAAGCGGCAGCAGCAGCCGCACAGTCATCCTCACAGCCTCCTACGAGGCGCGGGCCCACGGGGTGAAGACCGGCATGACCCTCTGGGAGGCTCGGCAGAACTGCCCGGAACTGATCCTCGTCCCTGCCCGGAACCGCATCTACACCTGGGTCTCCTCGCGCATCATCGACATCCTGAGGGATTACACCCCCCTGGTGGAGGTATTCTCCATCGACGAGGCGTTCCTCGACATCACCGGTTCCGTCAGGCTCTTCGGCGGCGTGGAGCGGATCTGCGCCACGATCAAGGCCCGCATCAGGGAGGAGCACGGCATCACCTGCTCCATCGGCATCGCCCCCAACAAGCTCCTGGCCAAGCTGGCCAGCGACATGCAGAAGCCCGACGGCCTGACCATCATCCCCCCCGACAGGATCGCCCAGACACTGGAGCAGCTGCCGGTGAAGGAGCTCTGCGGCATCGGCCGGAAGATGGAGCGCCACCTCCTCATGCTGGGAATCAGGAGCTGCGGTGAGTTGGGACGCTACGACGCGGGCCTTCTGGAGAAGAAGTTCGGCGTGGTGGGGAAGAGACTGCAGCTGATGGGGCGGGGGATCGACGACAGCCCGGTAGTGGCTGAGGAGGAAGCGGCGGAGGTGAAGAGCGTCGGCCACTCCACCACCCTGAAAAAAGATCTGACGCTGCGGGGCGACATCCTCAAGGTGCTCCTCCAGCTGGCCGAGATGGTAGGACGGCGGGCCAGGCGCTACGGGGTGGCGGGCAAGACCGTCCACCTCACCATCCGCTACGCCGACTTCACCACCTTCGAGAAGCAGGAGATCCAACCCGCCCCCCTAAGCAGCAGCAAGGATATCTACCTGGCGGCCACGGCCATCCTGGACTCACTGGAGCTGACCCAGGCGGTGCGCCTTCTGGGGGTGCGCATCTCAACCCTCCGCCCCGCCGGGGAGCAACTCCCCCTGTTCCACGAGGAGCGGACCTCCCTCAAGGTGACCGAGGCCATGGACAGGGTCAACAACCGCCACGGCGACTTCACCGTAATGTACGCCAGCCTGCTGGACCAGCAGGAGAAGGGGAGCCACGTCATCTCCCCGGCCTGGAAGCCGGAGGGGATCAGGAACGTGGGGGTGGATTAGTGGGGTGCTGCAGCGGCCGGAGCGGTTTCAGTCGGCACTGCAGCTGGAGCCAAAGGCGGCACCTTAACCCCTGCGGCTGGCATGGCCGACTCCTGGCTAGGCTCATTGGCCAGGGGAGCATCCACGGCAGGGGCTGACTTCGCCGGTTTCTCCTCTCTGGCCGCGGGTGCTGCCTGCGGCGGCGGGGGGAGCTTGCTCCCCTTGCGCATATCCAGGATGGTCTGCTTCAGGTTGGCGTTCTCTACCCCCAGGGACTCGATCCTCCCCTGCAGGATGCCGAACTGCTCCCCGACTGTCCTCACCAGGTTCTCCGGCCTGACAGCAGCGGAGAGCCTGTCGTTACTGCTTTTCAACTCGGCATTCTCGGCGCTGAGGCGGCTCACATCCACGGAGAGCCCCTGGTTGGCCAGGTAGAGCTTCTCCTTCTCCCCCTTGAGCTCGAAGAACTCCACGGCCAGCTTCTTCAGCTTCTCGGCCTGCTCGGCACTTTGCCGGGTGAGCTTCTCCGCCTCCCCCCTTGCCTCGGCCAACTCGGATGCCAGCTTTTCCCCCCTGGCTGAGGAGTCGGACAGCTCCCCTTTCTGCTTCTTCAGGGAGGACTCCAGCTCACCCCTTTCAGATTCCACGGCGGCAAGCTTCTTCTCCAAAGAGGCGTAAGCGGCCCGGGACTCCTCCAGGTTTTTGCCCAGTTGCAGGGACTCCTGCTCCTTAAGCTGGTAGGTACCCGAGGAGACGCAACCGGAAAGAAGCGCCATCACTGCCATAAAAGTGGCCACAGCAAACCTGGAAAACATGAACATACCCCCGATTATAATTTGCAAATCAAGCATCAATCCCCATAGCACAGGGGAACCGCCCCTGTCCATGAAAAGAAGATGATTGGCTCACCCCTACGGCAGCTTCCTCCAGCTACCGTCGGGGGAGAACGATCTCATAGCCTCGACAACAGAGGAGGTCTGGAGCCCCAGGTCCTTCTCGTATACCACCCCCCCCTGGTTGACCATGAAGGTCATGATACCGGAGGCGCCATACTGGGCCGGGTAGGCTATGAGGGCAAAACCCAGGACCATCCGGTTATTGACGATGTAGTCGAAGGCGCCGCCGTCAGCCCCATCCCCCTGGGAAGTGAGAATCCTGAAGAGGTAGCCGTGGTACGGAGAGAGGAGAGTATCACCGACATACCCCTCATGGCCGGCCTGGGCAACAAGGGGCCCGAGTGGGCTCTCCTCCCCCTCGGCACTCTCCCAGTAGAGGCCGTCCCTCTTCCCGGGGGAACTCCTGAAGCGGAGGGCGTAGGAGTTGATGCCGTCCCTGTCCCGGTCGCGGGCGATGTACTCCCGCTGGGCATCCACATAGGCCCGGGCCACCTGAATGGCGCTCAGCTCGTTTTTGCCGATGCGCCGACTTATGATCTCCTCCCTACCCTCAGCCGTGTCAAAGGACCACCCCTTCCCCCTCTTCACCAGGGGAAAGGGGAAGGGGTACCTCTCCGCGCCGAGGAGGAGCACCGCCCGCCCCTCAACCGGCCTGTCGATGGCGTGGCCGGCAGCGTACATCTCCAGGAATTTTTCCCGGTCGGAGCGGTCCGCCACTTCGTCCCCTGAGGATACCAGTGAGTCGGAATCCGGGCCGAGGACGGCGACAATCTTCCCGGGCTTGTGGCTTTTCACTGCACTGACCAGGGCAGCCACCCCCTTTTCCGGGGAGGAGAAGCTCTTGGCGCCTACTGAGGCACCGGCCAGCTGAGGCAGGGCCGCCATGAGAAAAAAAAGAAGAATCGCGGGCCAAATTTTCATATTTTCACGGAAAACCATATTATCCCTCCGTCACCTTAGTAAGCTGCGCAGCCACCCTAGCGGCGTCCGCCGCCCCCCCTGGAGCCACCCTCTTCCAGCCTCTTCATCCCCTCTGGGCGTTTCCCCTGGTTAATGGAGATGCCACGGCTGCTACGCCCCCGCTCACTGGCCGACCTGGCCCCGGCTCCGTCACGGAAGCCGCCGCTGAAGGCCCCCTCCCGTCCACGGGGAGTGCTCCGGCGCTGCTCACCGGGAAGAGCATCCCTCCCCTTGCGATCCCCCCTTGGTGCCACGGACGGAAGCTCTCTTCTCCCTGGCCGGGTGTCGCCGAAGCCCCTTGCGTCACGGCTCTTCATTATCCTCGCCGGGGACTGTCCGAAACGCTCGGCACTCCTCACATCCCGGTAAGCCACCCCGCGGCGGTGGACCGGATCGTGGCGCCACCTACCCCGGCCGTCCCGGTCGATTACCCCCTGGCGCTCATAGTGGCGCACATACCTGGTGCGGTCGATGTACCTGTTGTGCACGTAATAATGGCGGTCGATGTCGATGTACAGCGCTCTGTGCCGCCAGTTGCAGCCACCCCAGGCGTACCACCAGGAGAACCCGATGTAGAATGGGGGGGCGAAGGAGAAGTAGACGTATGGAGCCGGTGCCAGGAAGAAGTAAGGGAACGGCGGGAAGGCCGGGTAGAGCCAGGGGCCGTAGACCACCAGGGGGTCGTAGACCGGCACATATATCACCTCACGCACAGCCGGCTCTATATAGACGACCTCCTCTTCCACCACCACCTTCTGCTCCTTTGAGCTCTTCAGGTTACCGGAGTCCACGGCCCTTTTGCGCAGCATCTGGATGGTGTCCATCACCTCCCCCTCCTGGGCGAGGAAGGCGTCCCCCAGCTTGGCGGTTATCTCCAGTTTCTGGCTCATCATGGCGAGGACCGAGGGGAAGTTTACCAGGGACTTAACGCTCGCGTCCCACTTCTGCTCCTCCAGCCTTCTGGCCATTTCCTCCTTGTCGAGCCCCTTGTTCTCCTCCAGCCAGCGGTCGGCGGCAACTATCTCCAGGGGGTAGGTGGAGGCCATGAGCACCTGGGAGATGAGCTCGTCCGGGTAGAGGGCGATGGGTGCCAGGAGCTGGGCCAGCTCTTCCTGGGAATACCTCTTCTCCTGCGCCTCGCCCCTGGGCTGCTCCCCACCCTTCCCCTGGGAGAGGGCTTGCATGGGGATGGCCAGGGAGAGGATAATGCACAGGGCTATGCTGCGAAACCAGAGTAAGCACCTCATGATTGACGCTCCTTTTTGCGGCAATGCTGGCTACGGTCTGCCGCACGGACTCCTTGAACTATAGCGCAGCCGGAACCCAATGCAAGGAGGTGTGACAGGAGGTATGGATCAGGGGAGCGCCCCGGCGAAAAGAGCCAGTAGCTTGGAGGGGAAGAGGCCGAGAATGAGGATGCCGGCCGAGGCAATGGCCAGCACGATGGATACCGCGGGATTCAGCGAAGGGAACTCCTCGCCGGTCGGTTCGCGCATGAAGAGGACCACCACCACTCGCAGGTAGTAGAAGGCGGATACCGCGGCACAGAGTATGCCGATGACCGCCAGGGTGAGCTCCCCCCCCCTGATGGCGGCGGCAAAAATGAGGAACTTGCCGGTAAATCCGGCCGTGGGGGGGATGCCGGCCAGGGCGAAGAGAGCCAGGGCAAGGACGGAGGCGGCCATGGGTCTCGACCTACCGGCCCCACCAAGCTCGTCCAGGAGCTCACCCCTGCCGGGGCGCTCCATGGCGGCCAGGGCGCCGAAAGCCGCCAGACTGATGATGCCGTAGGCGACTGCGTAGTAGGCGGCAGCCCGGTAACCGCCGCTGACGCCGCTGCAGAGGGCCAGGGCCACGTAGCCCATCTGCCCGACCGACGAATAGGCCAGCATCCTCTTCACCCGGCTCTGCAGCAGTGCTGCCAGGTTGCCAACGACCATGGAGAGGAGGGCAAGCACACCCAATGGCCCTGCCAGGGCGCCACCTTTGCTGGCCATGGGGAGGAGTATGATTAGGGCGAGGATGGCCGCCCCCTTGGAGCATCCGGAGAGGATGGCGGCCACCGGCGTCGGCGCCCCCTGGTAGACATCCGGGGTCCAGAGGTGGGCCGGCACCAAGGACATCTTGAAGGCCATTCCGGCGAGAAGCAGCCCCCAGCCGGCCAGCATCAGCGGGGAGCTCCCCCCCCGGGCGAATGCCACTGCAGGGTCGAGTGAGCCTCCGGCGGCATAGAAGAGGGAGATGGCGAAGGCGATGAAGGCAGCCGACAGGGCGCCGGGGAGAAGGTACTTGAGCCCCGCCTCGGCCGAGCTCTCCCGCCCCAGATCCATGGCCACCAGGATGTAGAAGGCGAAGGTCATCGCCTCCAGGCCAAGAAAGAGTACCAGGAGGTTGCCAGCAGAAGCCAGGGTCACCATGCCGAAAACGGCAAAGAGGATGGTTGCCGGATACTCCTCCCCGCGAAGCCCCCTCGCCTCGTTATATGGGACAGAGAGTAGCAGAGCCCCGGCTCCGAGCAGGCTGAAAATGGCGCTGAACAGCCTGGCAAGGGGGGTGGCGACGAGGCCGAGTTGGGGCGAAGCAGCCTGTGGGGGGACCTGCATGGACCAGAGCGCAGTTGCCACCAGGGCTGCGACTGACACCTGGACGGCGGTGCGGCCGGGGAAGATCGCCCCGAGGAGCAGGGCCAGTAGGGCGCCGGCCGCCGGGATGAGGATGGGGATGAGAATCCAGATATCGGCCACGTTCATGGCGTCACCCCCGTGAGTAAGGCCACCGGCAGGTGAAGGAGGTCGAGGAGCGGCGCCGGGTGAAGACCAAGATATAGGTCGAGAATCGCCAGAAGCGCCAGGACCCCCCCCTCCCGCATGGTGAGGTCAACCAGAGCCAGAGGGCCCCGCTCCTCCTGGAAGAGGAGTTCCTGCAGCAGGCGGACTGAGTAGACCAGGGGTAGTATCACCCCTATGAAGGCGAGGACCGTCGCCAGGTGGGCAGCCTTGAAACTTCCGGCGAGAACGAGGAACTCGCCGACGAAGTTGTTCAGCCCCGGCAACCCGGCAGAAGCCATGGCGAAGAAGAGGAAGCAGAAGGATAGGCGCGGCACCTTCCCCCACAGGCCACCGAAGGCGGCGATCTCCCTGGTGTGGACCCGCTCGTCCAGCATCCCCACCAGGGCGAAGAGGGCCGAGGTGGTAACCCCGTGGTTGACCATGACCATCAGGGCGCCGGAGAGGGAGACAGGCGTGGCGGCGGCGATGCCGAGGGCGACGAACCCCATGTGACCGATGCTGGAGTAGGCCACCATCCGCTTCATGTCCTCCTGGGCGAAAGCGATCCACGAGGCGTAGAGGATGCCGGTTACGCCGAGGAGCATGAGTAGCGGGGTGAAGGCCCGGGCAGCCTCGGGGAAGATCGGGTTGCCGAAGCGAATCAGGCCGTAGGCGCCGGTCTTGAGGAGGAGGCCGGCCAGAAGGACGCTCCCCGCGGTGGGGGCATCGGTGTGGGCATCCGGAAGCCAGGTATGCAGGGGGAAGAGGGGGAACTTGACGGCAAAGGCAAGGAGGAATGCCCCGTATAGCCAGAGACCGGCCCACTCGGGGACCTGGGTCTTCACCAGTTCGGCCAGGGCGAAGGTAAAGAGCCCGCTCTGGCTGCCGTGGAGGAGGTAGACGCCGATGATCGCCAGGAGCATCAGCAGGGACCCGGCCAGGGTGAAGAGAAAGAACTTGACCGCCGAGTAGACGCGGCGGCCGTGCCCCCAGATGCCGATGAGGAAGAACATGGGGATGAGCATCACCTCCCAGAAGAGGTAGAAGAGGAAGAGGTCGAGGGAGAGGAAGACCCCCATGATCCCCGATTCCATGACGAGGATCAGCAGGTAGTGGAGCGCCGCACGATCATTGATCGCCCGCCAGGACACAAGGATAGCCACCAGGGTCACCAGGGAGGTCAGGACCGCCATGAGGAGGCTGATGCCGTCCATCCCCAGGGTGAAGCGGATGCCGAGCTGCTCTATCCAGGGGAGGTCCAGTTGCAGGAAGAAGCCACCCTCCCCCACCCTGCCAGCCAGGGGGAAGCAGGCAGAGGTCAGCAGCAGCTCCGCCGTCCCGACTGCCATGGCAATCCACCGGGCAGTCGCCGGCCGCCGCCAGAGCGGCAGGAGCAGCAGCCCGCCGACCATGGGGAGGAAGAGGAGCAGGGTCAGTATGTGGGGAGTTGCATGGGTCATGGTCTTTTCATCATCCTGATTTTCCCGGTTAATTACGCTTTCAGAGTTTCCGGCTGTCGTATGCCCAGTGGAGCAGCGCCTGGCGCTGTCGCGGCCGGCAGCTCCATACCCCAGTGGGGCAGTTCTTCTGCAGCTGGGCAATGTGCCGGCGCACAGCAATCCAGCGCCTAATCTGGCGCTGGTCGTCGGCACAGCGGCGCCCCATGTGGTAGCGGCAGTACCACTGGAACCACCCCCTCGGATCCTCGTGGTAGATCCACCCCCTGGCACGCCAGTAGGAGAGGGGCTTGGAGGCATTCACCCCGAAGAAGTTGAGCTCGGCCAGATGACGCTCGTGGCAGAGCCTGGCGTTCTCGAACCAGTCGGCAGGGAACTCCTCCCGGCAATCGGTCATGTACTTGCCGCCGAACACCCCCATGCTCAAGAGCTCCCCTGGGGTGAGTTGGGGCCTGAACTCCGGGTGGAAGTTCTCCCCCATCGGTTCGGACAGGGTGTAACTGTACCCCTGCTGCATCAGGTCATTTACCACCACAACTCTCGGCCGCTCCACGGCTACCCCCCTCCTGCGCCTGCCATCGCCAGCCACCCCATGAGGATGGCGGCCGCCATGGCCAGGAAGATAAGGTAGAGCGACACCCGGCCGCTGCTCCACCTCCCCAGCTGGACTCCCCCCCTCCCCAGCCACTCGGCCATCCGGTCGAGGGAGTCATCGATCATCCCGGCGTCGACCCGCTGCCAGAGGAAGGCCGAGAGGCGGACGAAGGGGCGGACGAAGAGAAAGGCGTAGAGTCGGTCCACGTACCAGCCGCCGAGAAGGAAGGCTGACAGGCCCATTGCAGGCTGCTCTGCTTCGGCAATACGCACGGTCCGGTTCTCCCCGCTGTAGCGCCGCCATGCCAGGAGAATGCCGGCGATGGCCGTCACCGCCGCAACCCCCTGCAGGAGGAGTTCGGTGGAGGCCGAAGCATGCTCGACCCTGACCCCGCCGGAGGCGAGGAAGCCGCCGATGAGCCCCTCCCCCAGGTAGTGGGGGAGATTGAGCAGACCGCCAGCGAGGCCGAGGAGCGCCAGGGGGACCAGGGGGATGATCATCAGTCTATGCAGGGGGTGGGGTACCGGACCGTGGCCGCCGAAAACCAGGAAAATCATGCGGAAAGTGTAGTAGGCGGTGAGGAAGGCGGTGGCCAGTCCGAGAAGGTAGAGGCATGGGTATAGCCCCCCTCCCCTCTCCCATACCGCGCCGAGAATGGCATCCTTGCTGAAGAATCCGCCGCTGAAGGGGAAGCCGGCCAGGCATAGCCCTCCGGCCAGGAAGAGGCGGTGAACCGATGGCAGTGAACGGGAGAGCCCCCCCATGCGGTAGATATCCTGCTCGTGGTGCATGGCGGTTATTACGCAGCCTGCGGCGAGGAAAAGAAGCGCCTTGAAAAAGGCGTGGACTATGAGGTGGAAGGTGGCAGCTACCACCGCCCCTGCTCCGACGCCCAGCATCATGAAACCGATTTGGCTGATGGTCGAGTAGGCCAGCACCCGTTTCAGGTCTCGCTGGGCAACGGCGCAGCTGGCGCCGTAGAAGGCGCTAAGGGCGCCGGTGACGGCTATTGCCCCCATAACCTGCGGCGACAGGGAGACCAGGGGGAAGAGGCGCATGAGGAGGTAGACCCCGGCGGTCACCATGGTGGCGGCGTGAATCATGGCAGAGACCGGCGTGGGGCCGGCCATGGCATCGGGGAGCCAGACCATGAGGGGGAGCTGGGCCGACTTCCCCATGGCGCCGACAAGGAGAAGCAGGCCGATGGGGGTGATTACCATGAGAGGCATGAGGAAGGCCGAATCGTTGATGACGGTTATGGAGGTAGTGCTGAACAGCTCGTAGAGCCAGATTATGGCCACCCCCAGGCCGACGTCGCCGATGCGGGTGACGATGAACGCCTTGCGGGCGGCCGTGGCATTTCTCTCATCCCGGTACCAGTAGCCGATGAGGCCGTAGGAGCAGAAACCGACCCCCTCCCACCCCATGTAGAGCAGGGGCAGGTTCTCCGCCAGGAGAAGAAGGAGCATGGCGGCTACGAACAGGTTGAGCAGGGCGAAGTAGCGGACATGGCCCGGCTCCCTGGCCATGTAGGGGACGCTGTAGAGATGGATCAGGCCGCAGACGAAGGTGACCATCAGCACCAGGGAGAGGGAGATGGGGTCCAGGCGCAGGGTCATGGGGGCCACAAGGTCGAAGTCCATCAACCAGGTGGCCACGTTGACCGTTAGCGGCGAGGAGTAGGCAGCGGCAGCGGCAATTGTGGCGGCGCAGCTCCCCCAGACGGCGGCGCAGGCCATGGTCTCGCTCCACCTGCGGGGTAGCTGCCGGCCGGCCAGGAGGTTGGCCACCGCCCCGGCTAAAGGGAGGAGAATTATCAGTTCGATGAGAATCTTCATGGCTCACCAAGCTCCCTGAACTCGTCCACGTCGACTGTGCTGCGCCTCCTGTGAAGGTAGACCACCAGGGCCAGGGCGAGGGAGACCTCCGCCGAGGTCATTGCCATGATCATCAGGGCGAAGAGCTGGCCGTCCAAACCGCCCCAGCGGGCCGAGCCGGCGACGAAGACGAGCATGGCAGAATTGAGCATGATCTCCATGCCGATCAGGAGCATGATGATATTGCTCCGCCAGGCAAGGACGCAGACCAGTCCTAGGGAGAAGATGATCCCGGCGAGGGCGATGACGTGCTCGAAGGGGACGATCATCGACGCCTCCCCAGGTAGAGGGCGCCGACCACGGCGAAGAGGAGCTGCAGGGAGATGACCTCGATGGCCACGCCGTAGCGGCTGAAGAGAGTAACGGCGAACTCTTTCACCCCAGGCAGCATGGCGGGAAGCTTATCTCCGGCAAAGCCGGCCGCGGCGTACGATATGGTTGCCAGGACAGTGGCGCCGAGGAGCAGCGCAGGCAACCACTGCCCCAGCGCCGGCCTCCCCCCTCTTTCGGGATGCCCCAGGTCGAGCATCATGATGACGAACATAAAGAGGACCATGACCGCGCCGGCGTAGATGATCACCTCGAACATGGCCACCAGCGGGGCGAGGAGGAGGTAGAAGATCCCCGCCAGGGCGAAGAAGGAGGTGACCAGGTAGACGATGGCGTGCACCGGATGCCTGCCGGTGATCGCCAGGATGGTGGCAATCACCATGACCGTGGCCAAGATGTAGAAGAGAGTAGCTGCCATGTTTCTCCTGAATTTTAGCTCCGTTACCCCATGCCTCGTGTCAAGGCATGAGTCCTCGCACATCCACTGTGGGCTTTTCCCCTTCCCCTTCCCCCCTTGGCTGGGTCACGCCGATGCCGGCGTGACGGTAGAAATTGTACTCAGGATCCTTGCCGCAGTGCTCCACCAGGAGATCCTCCTTCTCGAAGACCAGATCCATGACGTCCCGCCTGCAGATCTCGTAGTCGGGGGTCATCTGGATCGCCATGGTGGGGCAGGCCTCGGCGCAGAATCCGCAGAAGATGCAGCGGGAGAAGTTGATGCGAAACCACGCGGCCCGGCGCCTCCCCCCCTCGCCCTCCTCAGCCTGCATGGAGATGCAGTCCACCGGGCAGGCGGCCGAGCAGAGGTAGCAGGCGACGCAGCGCTCCCCCCCGTCCGGATCGCGGGTTAGGATGATCCTCGCCCTGTAGCGGGGGGATGGAATGCGCTTCTCCTCCGGGTACTGAATGGTCACCGGCCGGCGCAGGATATGCTTCCAGGTGGTCCAGAGGCCGGTGAGGATTGCCGTCATGTCGTCAATAACTCTCATCATTATTCCTTCCCCCTTTAACAAAGGGGGATTGAGGGGGATTTGCTTTTATGCCAGGGTAAATCCCCCCTGCCCCCCTTTTTCAAAGGGGGGAGCTTCCTGCAAGGTAGAGCCACCAGGCGGTGGCCAGAATGTTCACCAGGGCCATGGGGGTCAGCACCTTCCACCCCAGGTGCATCAACTGGTCGTAGCGCAGGCGGGGCAGGGTGCCTCGGATCCAGATGAAGAGGAAGGCGAAGGCCAGCACCTTCCCCCAGAACCAGAGCAGACCGGGGAGGAGCGGCCCTTGCCAGCCACCGAGAAAGAAGGTGGCCGCCAAGCCGCCGAGGACCAGGATATTGATGTACTCCCCAACGAAGAACAGACCGAAGCGCATCCCCGAATACTCGGTGTGGAAGCCGGCCACCAGCTCCCCCTCCGCCTCGGGGAGGTCGAAGGGGATCCGCTTGCACTCAGCCAGGATGCTCACTAGAAAGATGGCGAAGGCCATGGGCTGGTAGAGGATGAACCACCCCCCTTCCTGGGCGGCGACTATGTCGGAGAGGCGGAAGGAGCGGGCCAGCATGACCGTCGGCACGAGGGAGAGCCCCATGGATAGCTCGTAGGAGATGAGCTGGGCCAGGCCGCGCAGGCTCCCCAGCAGGGCGTACTTGGAGTTGGAGGCCCACCCCCCCAGGGCGACACCGTAGACGGCGATGGAGGAGAGGGCCATGAAGAGGAGCAGCCCCACGTGCAGATCGGCCACCTGCATGGGGAGATCGCGGCCGAAGATGCGAACGGGCGCGCCGAAGGGGACTATGGCGAAGGTCATGATGGCCGGGATGGCTGCCATTGCCGGCGCCAGGAAGAAGAGCCACCGGTCCCCGGCAGGGGGGCAGAAATCCTCCTTGGTGAGGAGCTTGATCAGGTCGGCAAGGGGCTGGAGCAGGCCGAAGGGTCCGACCCGGTTGGGCCCCTTGCGGTCCTGGATCCAGGCAAGAATCCGCCGCTCGGCGAATACCAGGTAGGCGGCCAGGGTGAGGATGACAAGCAGTACCAGGCCGATCTTGGCTATGACCAGGGTTATCTCCATGGGATCAGGAATCACGTCTGCACCTGCCACGTATTACCTCCCCCTCCCCTTCAGGATCGAGTGAGGTCAGGTTAGCCCAGGAACCGGAGAAGGGCCCGTCCGGCACCTTCTCCCCGGCGAGGCGGATCATCTCGATCATCACCTGCCAGGAAGGGAGGATATCTCCGCCGGGAGGATCGCCCTGGTGAATCCTCGGCGGATGACAGGCCGGATCCAGCTCTTTTATGGGGAGGCCCGGCTTCATCACCCTGGAGAAACGCTGGGCCCGCCCTTCGAAGTTTACATAGGTTCCGTCGCACTCCACCCAGGCCGCAGTGGGGATGACGACGGAAGCCGCCTGCACGGCCGCCGTCTCCCTCCAGTCGAGTGAAGCCACGAACGGGACGCCGGCAAGGAGCTCAGCCGGGATGTCTGCCTCCACGGCCACCAGACCCTTCACCTTCCCTTTCGCCAGGGCCTCCTCCAGAGGGATACCGCCATGCTCGGCACAGAGGAGCGCAGCCCCGTGGCCGTTGGGTCCGGGGAAGAGGCAGGCAACCCTGGCCCCGCTCCGGTCGAGCACGGCCATGACCCGCGGGTCGCCGTGGCGCATGCCGGCTATCACCACCGGCCTTTCGAATATTGCCAGGGGGGCCTCTTCCATGTAGTGCAGCTGCACCGCCTCGATACCCACGCCCCTTACCTGCTCCAGGGGGGAATTCTCCCCGACCAGCAGGACCGGTGCCCCGCGGCGCCATGCCTGGCGAACCGCCAGGAGGAGCATCGGCCCCTCCTCCCTCAGGTCGCTCTCGTAGATGGCGATGCAGTCCGCATTCTCCACGTCGGCAATGGAGGCGCCGTTCTCAAGGGTCAGCATGGAGATTGCCCCGCTGGATGCCCGGCTCTCCGCGGCGGAGAGGCCGTAGCTGAGAGCCCCGGCAGAGATACTTTCCGCCAGCAGGGGGAGGAGAGTGGCCCCCTCCTGGGATAGGCGGGTCGAGCCGACCACGGCAATGCTCCCCTCGCCGTAGAGCTCCGCCACCTCACCAAGACGACGCAGCAGGGCATCCATGGCCTCCTCCCGGCCGGTTTTCACCCCGTCGACCAAGGAGGTGCGCGGCCTGGACGGGGCGTTCACCCCCTTGGGTGCGAAGCGGCCACGATCGCAGATGAACCAGCCGTTCACCATGTCGTTTCGCCTGGCCACGATCTTCAGAAGCTCCCGGTAGCGGGCCACCGGGGTTATGTTGCACCCAACTGAGCAGCCGGGGCAGACCGACGGCGCCATGTCGTAGTCCCAGTAGCGGGCGCGGAAGCGGGCGGTCTTGTCGGTGAACACCCCGGTGGGGCAGATGTCCACCAGGTTGCCGCTAAAGGGGGATTCCAGCTGACCGCTTTCGAAACGGCCGTAGTAAACCTTCCCGGCGCTACCCATGACCCCGAAGTCGCTCCCCCCGGCATACTCCTGGTAGAAGCGGACGCAGCGATAGCACTGGATGCAGCGGTTCATCTCGTGGGAGATATACGGACCCAGCTCCTGGTTGACATGGGTCCGTTTCGGCCCGACGAAACGGCGAGTGCCGTGGCCGCAGGCTATGGTGAAGTCCTGCAGCTGGCACTCCCCCCCCTCGTCGCACACCGGGCAGTCGTGGGGGTGGTTGATCATCAGCCACTCGATCACCTGGCGGCGCAGGGCAACAGCCTCCGGGTCGGTGGTGGAGACCACCATCCCCTCCTGCGCCGGCAGCATGCAGGACATCTGGATCCCCTTAACCGGGCCGTCCAGGAGCTTCACGGCACAGACGCGGCAGGCACCGGCCCTCCCCAGGGCAGGGTGCCAGCAGAAGTGGGGGATGGTGATGCCGACGGACTTAGCCGCCTCCAGCACCGATACCCCTTCCGCGGCTTCAACCGCTATGTCGTCTATAATCAGTTTGGGCATTTATGAGCCTTGTTGAGATTATGTCCCATCCCCCCCCTTGCAGTAAAAGGTCAGGGAGAGGTGGATCAGTTGAACGGGCAGCGCCCCCTGATGACATGCTCCACCACCTCCTCCTCGAAGTGGCGCAACAACCCGTCCACCGGCCCCATGGCCCCGGGGGCCAGGGCGCAGAAGGCATGGTTGAGGAGCCGCACGTGCTCCTGCAGGAGCGCCACCTGCTCCAGGCTCCCCCTCCCCGCCTCGATCTCCTCCAGGAGCCGGACCACGTAGGGTAGCCCCTCGCGGCAGGGGGTACACCAGCCGCATGACTCCCGGGCATAGAAACGGACCAGGTTGAGGGTCGCCCTCACCATGCAGGTATTCTGATCGAAGACCACTACGCCACCTGTGCCGAGGCGGGAACCGGCCCTGGCGACGGCGTCGAAATCCATGGGTACGGAGAGATGCTCAGGGGTAAAGTAAGGGGTCGAGGCTCCTCCCGGAAGACAGGCCTTGAAACTGCTCCCCTCCCGCATGCCGCCGCAAGCGTCGTCGATGATCTCGCTTAAGGGGATGCCCAGGGGGAGCTCGTGGCACCCAGGCGACCTCACATGGCCGCTGACGCAGAAGAGCTTCATTCCCGACGCCTCGGGAATGCGGGCCAAGGACCTGAAGCGGTCGGCCCCTTCGGCGATGATGAAAGGGATGTTGGCGAGGCTCTCCACGTTGTTCACAACCGTCGCCCCCCCCCATAGCCCCTTGATCGCCGGGAAAGGGGGTTTTGCCCTGGGGTTGGCCCGCCGCCCCTCAAGGGCGTTCATCAGGGCGGTCTCCTCGCCGCAGATGTAACGACCGGCGGAGAGGTGCACGTCAATATCGCAGGAGAAACCGCTGGCTAAGATGTTCTCCCCAAGGAGACCTGCCCCCCTTGCCTCGGCAATGGCCCGCGCCAGGTTGGTCGCGGCAGTCTCGTAACCGCGGCGGATGAAGATGAAGGAGTGTTCCACCCCCAGGGCATAGCAGGCGAGAATCATCCCCTCCACTAGCAGATAGGGGTTGGCCTCAAGGAGGACCCGATCCTTGTAGGTACCGGGCTCCATCTCGTCGCAGTTGCAGATAAGCCAGCGGGGTCCGGGGAGGTCGCGGGGGACGAAGGACCACTTCTTGCCGGTGGGGAAGCCGGCCCCTCCCCGTCCACGCAAGCCGGAGTCGATCACACGCTGCTGCACCTGGTCGGGTGACATCTCCCGGAGAGCCTTCTCCAAGGGGAGAAAGCCCCCCCCTGCGCGGTACTCGGAGATGGTGACGCACCTGCCGGGGCGGTTATGTCGAAAGAGAACCTGTTCCATAGATGGATCCGGCTTATGGCATAAGGCTGAAGGCTAAAGGTTTTCCCCTTAACCATCAGCGCTTAGCCTTACGCCTGTTACTTGAACGTTTTGATGATATAGTCGGCAATTGCCTTGGCTTTTGCGTCAGACAACTCTTTCCTGTTGAAGCTTTTCATCCCCGGGCCTGGCTTACGCATCTTCCTCACAATGTCCCTGGCCCCCTTCAACCCGTTGGCCTCGCGGTTCATCTTCTGCAGGGTCTTGGCCGGGTTGATGGCGTTGCCACCGTCAGGGTGGCATCCTGAGCAGTGAATGTCGAACTCGGCCTTGCCGTCTATCTTCCCGCCAGAAGCCTGTCCGCAGGTTGCAACAATGAACAGCGATGCCATGGCAATGCAGAAAAAGTTGGCAACTCTCATCTCCCCCCCTCCATCTCTCCCATGACCGCGGCCCGCTCCTCCTCAAGGAGCTGACCGGCCCTTGCCGAGTCTAGCCTGCCGTAGAGAGTGTCGCCGATCATCATGGTCGGCGCCTCGCCGCAGTTGCCGAGACAGCAGCATGGCAAGAGGGTGAACACGCCGTCCGACGTGGTCTCACCGACTCCGATACCAAGATGGCCGGCCATGTGGGCCATGAGCGACTCTCCACCCATGGCCCAGCAGGAGATGGAGTCGCAGACGTGAATCACCCTCCTTCCCACAGGCCGGCGGTAGATCATCTCGTAGAAGGTGGCCAACTCCTCCACCTGCAGGGTCGTCATGCCCAGAATTTCGGCAGACTCATGAACCCCCTCGTCAGTCAGCCAACCGTAGTGGGCCTGCAGACGCTTCATCACGTCCACCGCCGCCTCGCGGTTGGTGACCGCCGCTGCCACCCTTGCCTTAAGCTCGTTTTTCAATGCTTCTGGTATCATCCCTTCATCCCCTGCTTAAACTCACCATAAATCCGGAAACTCCACTCTCCTGCCGAGGACGAAGAGGACCATGAGGAGATAGATCGCTACCCACCAGTAAATCCTCCCCAACAGAACCCGAAGTCGCCGCGCCCACATACCCATCCTTACCGGTCCAGGTCCGCCAGGACGAAATCCACGGAGCCCAGGATGGCAAGAAAATCGGCCACCAGCCAGCCGCGGCTCATGAGGGGGAGTGCCTGCATATGGGGGAAGCTGGGGGTCCTGATACGCACCCTGTAGGGGATGCTCAGTCCTTCGGAGATGACGAAGTAGCCGCACTCCCCCTTGGGTGCCTCGATCGCGCTGTAGTTCTCCCCGGGCGGCGGAGAGATGCCGCGGGTTACGTTGACGAAGTGGTGGATCAGTGATTCGATGTCCTGAAGCGCATCCCGCTTAGGGGGGATAACGAAGCGGTAATCATCGCAGATCCAGCGCCCTGCAGGCATACTGTTAAGGCACTGCTTGACGATCCGCAGGGACTGGTTGATCTCCTCCATCCTCACCAGGTAGCGTGCCCAGCAGTCCCCCCCCACGGCTGTGGGGATGTCGAACTCGAATCGGTCGTAGCCGCAGTAGGGGATCTTCCTGCGCAGGTCCCACTCCACCCCGCAGGCCCGCAGGTTGGGGCCGGAAAGCCCCCACTCAATGGCATCCTCCCTCGATATCTCCCCTACCCCTTTCAGTCGGGCGAGGAAGACCGGGTTCCTGTCCAGGAGGTCGTGGTACTCCCTTAGACGTGGCGGCAGCCAATCCAGCAGGTTCCCCACGGCAACGTCCCACCCCTCCGGAAGGTCGTCTGCCATGCCGCCGATGCGCAGCCAGGCCGGGTGCATCCGGCCACCGGTGATCAACTCGACGATGTCAAAGATCTTCTCACGGTCGGTGAACGTATAGAAAACCGGGGTCATGGCCCCAACGTCGGCGGCAAACGTGCCGAGCCAGACCAGATGGCTGGCGATGCGGAACAGCTCGGCCAGCATCACCCTGGTCACCACGGCCCGCTCCGGGACGGTTATGCCGCAGAGTTGTTCCACCGAATTGACATAGGCCAGGTTGTTCTGCACCCCGGCAAGGTAGTCGATCCGGTCAGTGTAAGGGATGAACTGGTGCCAGTGCTGGCGCTCGGCAATCTTCTCCGCCCCACGGTGGTGATAGCCGATATCCAGGTCCAGATCGACTACCTCCTCCCCCTCCAGCTTGAGGATGCAGCGGATGACGCCGTGGGTACCGGGGTGCTGGGGCCCCAGGTTAAGGACCATGGTATCATCGCCGGTACGGTCGAAAAAGTCGCTCGCAGGTAGTGCCTGGTGCCGCCTGGCGTCATCGATGGTATATGGAGCCATCTCCGTCGCCCGGAAAGGGTGCTCCTTGCGCAGGGGGTGCCCCTCCCAGTCGTGGGGCATGAGGATCCGTCTCAGGGGCTCGTGGCCGCTGAAACGGATGCCGAACATGTCGTACACCTCCCGCTCGTACCAGGCCGCTGCCGGGAAGACCGAGGTGGCACTGCCAACCTCTGGACGGACTCCGCAGGCATCCACCTTGAGTCGCAGGCGCCCCGGCGTGTCGAAACTGAGGAGGTGATAGTTGACGGTGAAGTCGGCGAACTTCTCCCTCTCCCGGCGGCAGGAGTTGTCCACCGCGGCGATGTCCTCCAGGCGCTGGAAACTGGAGCCCCCCCTCCCCTTCAGGTGACGCAGCAGATCGGGGAGGAGCTGCGGCGCAACCCGGTAGGTGAGCATGTCGGTCGCCCCACGGTCCAGCTCGACCATCCCAGGGAAGAGTCCCTCCAGCTCGCCGGACAGGCCGAAATCAGGGTAGTCGTGCCGCGGCGCCGGCTGCCTCCACATATCATCCGAGCGCGGCAGCCAGGCCTTCGGGTGGCCGACCGAAACCCCGCGTACGGGTATCCCCGCCATCCCCGGGCCACGGGGGTCCCGGCTCTTGCTCACCCCGTCCACCAGCAGCGGCCTGGTCGTCCCCTGGCTACCGCCTTGGAGATGGAGCACGGGCCTGGCAGGACGCTCCTCCTTGCGGATCTTCTCCTGGAGGAGCATCAGCCCCTGCATGAAAGCCTCGGGCCTGGGGGGGCACCCGGGAACATAGACATCCACCGGGATGATCTGGTTGACCCCCTGCACCACGCTGTAGACGTCGTACATGCCGCCGGAGTTGGCGCAGCTACCCATGGAGATCACCCACCTGGGCTCGGCCATCTGCTCGTAGAGGCGCAGAATCGATGGGGCCATCTTCTTGAAGACCGTGCCGGCGATGACCATCAGGTCAGCCTCCCTGGGCGTGCCGCGGAGCACCTCGGCGCCGAAGCGGGAGACGTCGTAGCGGGAGGTGAAGGAGGTCATCATCTCCACGAAGCAGCAGGAGAGCCCGAAGAACATGGGCCAGAGGGAGTTGGCCCGCCCCCAGTTGATCAGGTCGTCCAGGTTGGTAAGGAGTATGTTGTCGGGGGTTGTTTCTTCCGTCATGTCAGTCCTTGCACGAAAAGGATCGATGAATCAACAGGTACGAGGTACGAGGAGCGAGGTTTAAAACCCTTATCCCTGTGCTTCGTAACTTGCCGTTTTTATCGATCCTCGATCATTGATCACCGATCCTATTACTTCCTCGGACCTCGCTCCTCGATCCTGCCTTGTCGGTCCCCACTCCAGCCCCCCTTTCAGCCATATCCACCCCAGACCCAGGAGCAGAGTGACTATGAAGAAGGTGATGTGCAGCAGTCCGGCAAGCCCAAGCCTGTCCCAGGCCACAGCCCAGGTGAAGATGAAGGCGCTCTCCACGTCGAAGACGATGAAGAAGATGGCGATCAGATAGAACGGTACCGGCATGGCCAATCTGGCGCTGCCGCTCGGCACGATCCCCGATTCGTAGGGGAGCTCCTTGTTGTCATTACTGTTTCTTGCCCCCAGCCAGCGGGCGGCAGCCATCAGCCCGCCGATGAGCACCAAGGTCACCAGGGTATAGGCAAGCAGGGGGAATAGTTCGGCAAGTAGCTGCATGGGGTTGTCTCCGGGATTTCGGCAGAAAGCATCGGGAAAACCGGTGCAAAGAAAATTATCATTATAATCCTACCCTCTCCATCCAGAGTGTCAAATGATATCTCACCTGCTCACCCCCCTGTAAGGCTGATGACCCAGCGGACACCACGCCTAATCAGCCAGCGCCGCATCTCATCCAGAAGGAGCATTCCCGCGGCAAAGGGCCAGGCAAGACAGAGCTCCCCAAGGGAGAGGGGGGCATTGCCAAATATGGGATGGAGAGGTGCAAGGTAGATGATGGCCAGGGCCAGGAGCAGCTCCGCCAGGATGGCAGCCAGCAGCCAGCGATTGCTGCAGAGCCCCTGGCGCAGCAGGGACTGGCGGTGGGTCCTGCTCAGGAGGAGGTTGGCTATCTGGCAGGTGACGATTGCGGCGAAGAATGCCGAGATCCCCCGCAGATAGAGGGGGTCATCCGCTGGCAGGTAGCTGCCATAACGCCAGCCGCCGCCGTGCAGCACGGAAAAATAGGCGTAGAAACCGGCCGCAGCCTCGATGACCCCGTATATACCGTAGGTGAGAAAGAGCAGCCTGAAACTTACCAGACGCTCCCGCCGCGAGCGGGGGGGGATGCTCATGATGTCCCGCTCCGGCGGCTCGTACGCCAGGGAGACGGCGGGGAGCAGGTCGGTGCCGAGATCGATGCTGAGGATGAGGAGTACCGTAAGCGGCAGGGGGATGCCGAGGAGGATGAGGGCGAAAAACGGAGCCACCTCGGGCACCGCGTGGGTGATGGTGTAGCCGATGGATTTCTTCAGGTTGTCGAAGATCGTCCGCCCTTCCATGACCGCCGGCACGATGGTGGCGAAGTTGTCGTCCAGAAGGAGCATGTCCGCCGCCTCCCTGGCCACGTCCGTTCCAGAAGCACCCATGGCGACGCCGATGTCCGCCTGTTTCAGGGCCGGGGCGTCGTTCACCCCGTCCCCGGTCACCGCCACCACCTCGCCGCGCCGCTGCAGTGCCTGGACGATGCGCAGCTTCTGCTCCGGGGAGGTGCGGGCAAAGATCACCTCCGGAGCCTCCAGGTCCCAGTCGAGCCGGCCGTCGGACATCCCGGCGAGCTGCTCACCGGTGATGACCACCGGCGTCTCGCTGGTGACAATCCCCACCTGCCTGCCGATGGCGACCGCGGTTGACTGGTAGTCGCCGGTGATCATCACCACCCGGATGCCGGCGTCGCGCACTGCCCGCACCGCGGCCGGGACCTCGGGGCGCGGCGGATCGACCATGCTGACCAGGCCGATGAAGACATACCCCCCCACGGGGAGGTCCGCCTCGCTCCAGGCGTCGCGGGGGGGGAGCTCCTGCCAGGCGAAGAGGAGGACCCGCTCCCCCTTGCGGGCAAACTCCTCGTAAGCCGAGAGATAGGCGCTGCGATGCTCCGCCGTCAGGGGGATTGTCTCGCCGTTCACCAGGATCTGGCTACAGAGGGAGATAGCCACGTCCGGCGCCCCCTTGAGGCAGGCGACCGTCCCCCCCCGCACCCGGTTGACCGTGACCATCACTTTGGTCCGGGCGGTGAACGGCTCTTCGAAGAGGCGGGGGTGCTCTGCCTGGAATGCCTGAATTTCGAGGAATCTCTGGCAATAGAGGAGCAGTGCCCCCTCGGTCGGATCACCGCTGCACTCCTCCGAATCCCCCCTTAAGCGTGCGTTGTTGCACAGGGTCGCCACCAGGAGGAGTTTTTCCAGCTCCTCCCGTTCGAACTGGGCATCGGCCTCACTGTGGATGCAGTCGTTGAGGAAGAGCCGGGTCACCTTCATCCGGTTCTGCGTCAGGGTACCGGTCTTGTCGGTGCAGATTACCGTGGTACACCCCAGGGTCTCCACCGACTCCAGGTTCTTGATCAGCGCCTTCTTCGCCGCCATCCTCCTGGCGGCAACGGAAAGACAGAGGGTCACGGTGGGGAGGAGCCCCTCCGGCACATTGGCAACGATGATCCCTATGGCGAAGATCAGTTTGGTCCAGAAGGGGTTATCCAGCCAGATCATCCCCACCATGAGGACGATCACACCCATTGCCACGGCCATCACCGAGATGATTCGGGTGAAACGGCGAATCTCGCGGCGGATCGGGATCTCTCTTGAGGCAACTGCCTGGGTGAGATCGGCGGTGCGCCCTATCTGGCTCTTCATGCCGACTGCGAAGACTATGCCGAGGCCGGAACCGGACTGGACCGTGGTTCCGGAGAAGACCAGGTTGCGGCTCTCCAGGATGGATTGATCGGAGGGGAGGGTGTTGCGCAGCTGGGGCTCGCACTCGCCGGTCAGGGAGGAGTTGTCCACCTTGAGGCCGTTGACCCTGAAGAGCCTGGCATCCGCCGGGACCCGGTCCCCCTCCTCCAGGAAGATGACATCCCCCCTCACCAGCTCGGCGGCCGGAAGATCCGCCAGTACCCCGTCCCTGATGGCCTTGGCCCTTGCCGGGAGCATCTGGCTGAAGCCGGCCATGATCTGCTCGGCCTTGTGCTGCTGCCAGTAGCTGAAGATTCCGTTCAGGATTACTACGCAGACGAGGGCGCTGCCGATGTACAGATTCCCCTCGCCGGGGGCGAGCCGCTCGGCCAGAAAGGACAACCCAGCGCCAGCCCAGAGGAGAAGAGCGAACAGGTTGGTCAGCTGGCGAAGGAACTTGACCAACCCACTCTCCCGCCTGCGCTGGGTGAGTATGTTCGGCCCCTCCCGCCCCAGACGTGCAGCTGCCTCGGCAACGGATAGCCCGCGCTCCATGTCCGTGCCTAGACGGTGACAAAACTCTGCCAGGGATACCTTCTGCATGAAATGCCCCCGGAAACGGCGGATAATCGTGCCACAACCGTAAGATTATCATACTGACGGGCTCCGGGCGGAGATATGCGAGGATAATTTGCTATACTTGCATGCATACTCCCGGAGGCAGACCATGACCATGCAGCGTTACTCCCCACTGCTGACAGACCTCTACGAGCTGACCATGCTCGCAGGTTATCTGGAAGAGGGTATCCACGAGACCCAGGCGGCTTTCGACCTCTTCTACAGGCACAATCCGTTCCAGGGGGGGTATGCAGTGTTTGCCGGCCTGGATCCGGTGCTGGACTACCTGGAAAACCTGGCTTTCAACGAAGAAGAGCTGGCATACCTGTCGGATCTGGGGATTTTTGCCCCCAGGTTCATCGACTTTCTCCGCGATTTCCGTTTTCGCGGTTCGGTGACCGCCCCTCCGGAGGGGACTGTGGTCTTTGCCGGGGAACCGCTTCTCACCGTGGAGGGGAGCCTGGCGGAGGCCCAATTCGTGGAGACGGCCCTCCTCACAATGATCAACTTCCAGACCCTGATCGCCACCAAGGCGGCTAGAATTGTCCATGCAGCCGCCGGAGGGACGGTGCTGGAATTCGGCCTGCGCCGAGCCCACGGTCCGGATGGGGGGCTATCCGTAGCTAGGGCAGCTGCAATCGGCGGCGTGCTCAGCACCAGCAACGTCCTGGCCGGGATGATACATGGCCTGCCGGTGCGCGGCACCCATGCCCACAGCTGGATAATGGCCTTCCCCGACGAACTCACCTCCTTCCGCAAATACGCCGAGGTATTTCCCGACAGCACCATCCTCCTGGTGGATACCTACGACACCCTGAGAAGCGGCCTCCCCAATGCCATTACCGTTGCCCGGGAGCTGCGTCAAAGGGGACACGAACTGGTGGGGATTCGCATCGACTCTGGGGACCTGGCCTACCTCTCCCGCGAGGCAAGGCGAATGCTGGATGAAGCCGGCTTCCCCGGGGTAAAGATCGTCGCCTCCAACGAACTGGACGAGCTGGTGATCGAGTCGATCCGCAGCGAGGGGGGGAGAGTGGACATCTATGGGGTCGGTACCAGGCTGGCCACTGGCGCCGGCGAAGGTGGCGGAGCACTGGGTGGGGTCTACAAACTGGTGCGCATCGGGGAGAGGCCCCGGCTGAAGATTACCAGCGACCTTGCCAAGGCAACCCTCCCTGACCGGAAGCGGCTACTGCGGGCGGTGGGGGGAGACGGCATCTTCATCCAGGACGTCATTGCCCTGGCAGATGAAAAAATTGAGGCAGGATCCACGGTCTTCGATCCTGTCAACCCTCTGCAGCACAAGAAGCTCCCCTCGGGCGCAAAGTTGCTGGAGCTCAGACAAAAGGTGATGGCAGGGGGTAAGCGCCTTGATATTCGCAAGGAGAGCCTTATGGAGATGGCGGCCCGCTCGGCAGAGCAGTTAAGGCTCCTCCCCCAGGGGTGCATGAGGTTCGTCAACCCGCACATTTACAAGGTATCCATAACCTCCGGCCTGCAGAAGATCCGCCTCGACCTGTACGAGGAGGTGAGGCAGAGCGTGGAGAAGCTGATCGGCGAGGAATTATCATGAAACACTCCAGCGCCTTTCTCATCATCGACCTGCAGAATGACTTCTGCCCGGGCGGCTCCCTGGCAGTACCCCATGGGAACGAGATCGTGCCGGTCGTCAACCGCTGCCTTGAACTATTCGCCGAGAAAAAGATCCCGGTCATCGCCAGCAGGGACTGGCACCCTGCCAGGAGCTCCCATTTCCGCGAATTCGGCGGCATCTGGCCACCCCACTGCATCCAGGTGACCCACGGGGCAAAGTTTCACCCCAGCCTGCACCTTCCGTCCAATGCTGTCATCGTCTCCAAGGGGATGGACCCGGAGCGCAACGACTACTCCGCCTTCAGGGCCATGGATGCACGGGGGATGGATCTGGAGCAGATCCTGGAGGAAAAGGGGATAAATCATCTTTACGTTGCCGGCCTGGCCACCGATTACTGCGTAAAGGAGAGCGTGCTGGACGCACTGCGCCTGGGTTTTGCCGTAACCGTCATCAGCGATGCGGTCATGGGGGTTGAACTTCAGGAAGGCGACTCCCAGAGGGCCACCAAGGAGATGACAGCCACGGGGGCGAAGATGAGATCATCCCACGATTTGGGGGTATGAAGCCGAGAAAGTCGCTGGCATGAGCCTGCTGCTGCCATCTTATCTAAAAGGCTCAATAAAAAAGGGGCTGCGCCGTTGGCGAAGCCCCTTTCACATTCAAACCCGATGCAAGTAACGGGTGGCCCCGCTTATCAGGGGAGTTCGGTGTTTCCCATGAGGTAGCGGTCGCACTCCCGAGCGGCGCCGCGCCCCTCGTTGAATGCCCATACCACCAGGCTCTGGCCGCGGCGGCAGTCGCCGGCGGCGAACACTCCTGGGATGCTGGTGGTGTACCGGCCGTAATCCGCCTTGATGTTGCTGCGCGGATCCAGCTCAAGGCCGAGGGATTCGAGAATCTGACGCTCCGGGCCGAGGAAGCCCATGGCGAGGAGAACCAGGCTCGCCGGGCGGACCTGTTCGGTGCCGGCAACCGGCTTGGGGATGAACTGACCCTTGTCGTTCTTCTCCCAGGAGACCTGCACGGTGTGCACAGATTTGACGTTGCCGTCGGCATCCCCCTCGAAGCTGGTGGCGGTAGTCAGGTAGACGCGGGGATCGGCGCCATACCTGGCCGCAGCCTCTTCCTGGCCGTAATCGACCTTATGCACCTTCGGCCACTCAGGCCAGGGGTTGTCGGCACCCCTCTCAGCCGGAGACTGGGGCATGATCTCCAACTGGGTTACGGAGTTGCAGCAGTGACGCAGGGAGGTGGCGACGCAGTCGGTGCCGGTGTCACCGCCGCCGATGATTATCACGTCCTTCCCCTTGGCGGAAATGGCAGTGTCAACGCCTGTCAGGACCGCCCTGGTGTTGGCGCTGAGAAAATCCATGGCGAAGTGGATCCCCTTGTGCGAGCGCCCCTCGATGGGGAGGTCGCGGGGTACGGTGGCGCCGGTGGCAAGCACGACCGCGTCAAACTCGCCGCGCAGCTTCTCAACCGGGTAGGCAGCGGTACCTACTTCCGTATTGCAGACAAAGATGACCCCCTCATCCTCAAGCAGCTTGATGCGGCGAAGGACGACCTCCCTCTTGTCCAGCTTCATGTTGGGGATGCCGTACATCAAGAGACCACCAGGGAGATCGGCTCTCTCGAATACGGTGACGCTGTGGCCTGCCCTGTTAAGCTGGGCAGCTGCCGAGAGTCCGGCTGGGCCGGAACCGACAACAGCCACACTCTTGCCGGTTCTCACCTCTGGCGGGTTAGGTGCGATCCAACCCTCTTCCCAACCCTTCTCGACGATGCTGACCTCGATGTTCTTGATGGTGACCGGAGGCTCGTTAATCCCCAGGGTGCACGAACCTTCGCAGGGAGCCGGGCAGACCCGTCCGGTGAATTCGGGAAAATTGTTGGTGCGGTGCAGGCGATCCAAGGCCTGACGCCACAGGTTCCTGTAAACCAGGTCATTCCACTCGGGGATGAGATTATTTATCGGGCATCCGCAAGCCATGCCGCTCAGCAGGGTGCCGGTGTGACAGAACGGAATGCCGCAATCCATGCAGCGGGCACCCTGAATACGGAGCTTTTCCTCCGACATGTGCAGATGGAACTCGTTCCAGTCGCTGATACGCTCTTGAGGATCCCTGTCAGCCGGGATCTCGCGGCTGTATTCCATAAATCCGGTTGGTTTTCCCATAATCGCTTCCTATATAGGTTTTCTTGATGTAATCGCTACTGCTCCCGGCCGGCTCTAGCTGCCGCCAAGCCTTGCGGCGTCGTGGGAGTTCTCCTCGAATGCCGCTGCCATTGCCTCTTCGCCACTGAGACCAGCTGCCTTGGCCCTCTCCAGGGCCTGCAGCACACGCTTGTAATCCATTGGCATGACCTTGACGAACTTGGGGAGGAAACCTTCCCAATCGGCAAGGATAGCCCCGGCGCGGGCGCTCCCGGTCCTCTCGCTGTGGATGGTGACCATCTCCTTCAGCGTTGCTATGTCTCTGTCGCCGAGCTCCTCCATGGCAACCATCTGGGTGTTGCAGTGACCGGCAAAATCACCCTGCTCGTCAAGGACATAGGCAACACCGCCGCTCATCCCCGCGGCGAAGTTCCTGCCGGTTGAACCGAGGACTACCACGGTACCGCCGGTCATGTACTCGCAGCCGTGGTCACCAACCCCTTCGACAACCGCATTGACACCGGAGTTGCGCACGCAGAAGCGCTCCCCTGCCATGCCGCGGATGTAGGCGGTGCCGCTGGTGGCACCGTAGAAGGCGACATTCCCGGCAATGATGTTATCCTCTGCCACGAAGTTGGAGCCTGCAGGGGGGTAAACCACTATGGTCCCGCCGGAAAGCCCCTTGCCCAGGTAGTCGTTGGCATCGCCCGAAAGCTCCATGGTCATCCCCTTGGGGATGAAGGCGCCGAAGCTCTGCCCTGCCGAGCCATGGAATAGAAGACTGACAGTCTCCTCAGGGAGCCCTTCCGGCCCACAGCTTCGGGTGATCTCGTTGCCAACTATGGTGCCGACAACGCGGTCGACGTTGGTGATCGGGAGTTCGGCGCGAACCCTCTCCCCACGCTCGATGGCCGACTTGCAGATATCGAGCAGCTTTGTCATATCTATGGACTTCTCCAGACCGTGGTCCTGGGCCTCGGTGCAGTACCTACCCACATCAATCCCAACGTCAGGTCGGTAGAGGATATTGGAAAGATCCAGGCCACTGGCTTTCCAGTGAGCAATGGCCTTCTTCGGCTCCAGCACGTTGGCGCGGCCGACCATCTCGTTGAAGGTGCGGAAGCCGAGCTGGGCCATGATCTCACGAACTTCCATGGCGACAAAGCGCATGAAGTTGACTACGTACTCCGGCTTGCCGGCAAACTTGGCCCTCAGTGCCGGATCCTGGGTGGCCACACCGGCTGGGCAGGTATTGCTGTGGCATACCCGCATCATTACGCAGCCAAGTGTTACCAGGGGAGCGGTGGCGAAGCCGAACTCCTCCGCACCGAGGAGGGCGGCAATGGCCACGTCGCGGCCGGTCTTCAGCTGTCCGTCCACCTCGACCACTATCCTGCTGCGCAGGTTGTTCAGCACCAGTGTCTGGTGTGTCTCGGCGAGACCGAGCTCCCAGGGGAGACCTGCATGCTTGATGCTTGAAAGGGGCGATGCGCCGGTACCGCCATCGTAACCGCTGATGAGCACCACGTCTGCGTGGGCCTTGGCAACACCTGCGGCGATGGTGCCTACCCCGACCTCGGAAACCAGCTTGACGCTGATGCGGGCGCGGCGGTTGGCATTCTTCAGGTCATGGATCAGCTCCGCCAGATCCTCGATGGAGTAGATGTCATGGTGCGGCGGCGGCGAGACCAAGCCTACGCCCGGAGTTGTATGACGGGTCTTGGCAACCCACGGATAAACCTTGTGTCCGGGGAGCTCCCCACCCTCGCCCGGCTTTGCACCCTGGGCCAGCTTGATCTGGATCTCAGCGGCATTGGTCAGGTAGTTGCTGGTCACCCCGAAACGTCCGGAGGCAACCTGTTTGATTGCGCTGTTCTTGGAGTCACCCAGCTCGTTGGTCCAGGTGAAGCGATCCGGATCCTCGCCACCCTCACCTGTGTTGGAGCGGCCGCCGATGCGGTTCATGGCTATGGCCAGAGCCTCGTGGGCCTCCTGGCTAATGGAGCCGTAGGACATGGCGCCGGTCTTGAAGCGCTTCATGATCGCCTCAATCGGCTCCACCTCCTCGATGGGGATGGGCACATAATCCTTGAAGTCCAGCAGGCCGCGCAGGGTGTAGAGGCGTTCGCTCTGCTCGTCTATAAGGCGGGAGAATACCTTGAACTCCTCGAAGTCGCCGGTACGGGTAGCCTTCTGCAGGGACTGGATGGTAAGGGGGTTGAAGAGATGCTCCTCACCCTCCTTGCGCCACTGGTACTGCCCACCCGGATCGAGGGTAAGGTCGCTGGCCACCCGCTCCGGGTAGGCCTTGCGATGACGGTTCAGCAACTCGGAGGCAATCCCCGTGAGGTCAACCCCCTCGATGCGCGACGGGGTCCAGGTGAAGTACTTGTCGATTACCGAGCTGTGCAGACCCACAGCTTCGAAAATCTGGGCACCACGGTAGCTCTGAACCGTGGAGATACCCATCTTGGCCATGGTCTTGACGACCCCTTTGATGGACGCCTTCAGGAAATTCTTCACCGCCTTCTTGTGTTCGATTCCCGGCAGCATCCCCTGCTGGATCATGTCATCCATGGACTCGAAAGCCAGGTAGGGGTTGATGGCATTGGCACCGTAGCCGAGGAGAACAGCGAAGTGATGCACCTCACGGGGCTCCCCGGACTCAAGAATCAGGGATACCCTGGTACGGGTGGCGCTGCGGATGAGGTGATGGTGCAGGCCCGCAACGGCCAGCAGGGCGGGGATGGCCGTATGCTGGCGGTCCACGCCGCGGTCAGAAAGGATCAGCAGAGAGTTGCCGGCCTCAATAGCCCGGTCTGCCTCACTGAAGAGTCGGTCGAGGGCTTTCTCCAGCCCCTGGGGGCCGTCGGCCGCCTGGAAGAGCAGAGAGAGTGTGGCCGGCCTGAAACCTTCGCGCTGTATATGGCGCAGCTTCTCAAAATCCTCGTTGCTGAGGATCGGCTGCTCCAACTTGATCATCCGGGCACTGGCCGCGGTTGGAACTAGCAGGTTCCCTTCTGCACCGATGAGGGTGGTGGTTGAGGTGATGATCTCCTCGCGGATCGGGTCGATGGGAGGATTGGTCACCTGGGCGAAGAGCTGCTTGAAGTAGTTGTAGAGGAGCTGGGGCTGCTCGGAGAGGACCGCCAGCGGCGTGTCTGTCCCCATTGAACCCAGGGGCTGCACCCCGTCGCGGGCCATGGGGCCGAGGATTACCCGCTGATCCTCATATGTGTAGCCGAAGGCCTGCTGGCGCTGGACAACGGTCTTGTGATCAGGCTCATGCACGTGGGGTGCATCGGGAAGATCCTCAAGTAGGACATGATTCTCCTCCAGCCACTGGGCGTAGGGGTTAGCCGATGCCAGCTCCTTCTTGACCTCCTCGTCGGGGATGATCCTCCCCTGTACCGTGTCAACAAGGAACATCTTGCCCGGCTGCAATCGCCCTTTTTTCAGCACTTTCTCGGGTGCTACGGGGAGAACGCCTGCCTCGGAGGCCATGATGACCAGATCGTCGCTGGTTATGTAGTAGCGCGACGGACGCAGGCCGTTGCGATCGAGGACCGCACCGATGCAGCTGCCGTCGGTGAAGGCCACAGCCGCCGGCCCGTCCCACGGCTCCATCAGGCAGGAGTGGTACTCGTAGAATGCCCTCTTCTCCGGGCTCATGCTCTCGTGGCTCTCCCACGGCTCCGGTACCATCATCATCACAGCATGTGGGAGTGAGCGTCCGGCCATGACCAGGAGTTCAAGGCAGTTGTCGAACATGGCCGAGTCAGAGCCGTTGGTATTGATGATCGGCAGGGCCTTTTTCATCTCTTCGCCGAAAAGCTCACTGGCGATGAGGGACTGGCGGGCATGCATCCAGTTGACATTACCCCTCAGAGTATTGATCTCGCCGTTGTGGGCGAGGAAATGGTAGGGGTGAGCCCTGTCCCAGCTGGGGAATGTGTTGGTGGAGAAACGCGAGTGTACCAGTGCCAGGGCCGAAACCATGTCAGGATCGCGCAGGTCGGGATAATACTGGTCAACCTGCACCGGCATCAGCATACCCTTGTAGATCATTGTTCTGGAAGAGATGCTGGGTACGTACCAGAAGCTGTCAACGCCCGCATCGCGGATCTCGTGGATAGCCCGCTGGTTGATGATGTACAGTTTGCGGTTGAAGGCCTGCTCGTCCGCACAGGAGTCGCTCCGCTTGATGAACAACTGGCGCACCCTCGGCTCGCCAGCCTTGGCCGTGTTGCCGAGCGAAGTATTGTCAGTCGGCACGTCGCGCCAGCCGAAGACCTTCAGCCCCTCTTCGGAGATGATACGCTCCATGACATGGCGCGCACTGTTGCGGGTCGTGGCCTCCGGGGAGGTAAACACCATGGCGACGCCATACTGTCCCAACCCGGGGAGCTCGATTCCCAGAGGGGTACAGACCTTGCGCAGGAAAGCATCGGGCATCTGGACAAGAATACCTGCTCCGTCGCCGGTGTTCGGCTCGCAACCAACCGCACCGCGGTGGTCGAGGTTGGTAAGGATCGTCAGGGCCTGCTTGACGATTTCATGGGACTTGTTGCCCTTGATGTTGACGACAAAGCCAACACCGCAGGCGTCATGCTCGAACTGGGGATCATAAAGCCCCTGCTTTTTAGGCAAACCGATAGTTTTCATGTTGCAACCCTTGTTATGACTGTGGTTCTCGCAGACTGCCGGCAGATCCGTTTGAGGGGAAGGTTTTGCGGAGAATGCTGAAACGAATGCAAACTGCTGGGGTCAATCCGATGCGAAATAGGTAAAATACCTTTCTCGTGGACGTTTTTCAATAAAAAAGATGCTCACACCAGCTTTGTCAACACTAATTAACGTCCACCTATCAAAAAAACTGCAGATACACACCTGAAAGTTAGCAATTCGTGACACAAAGATGTGGCACCCGACCATGAAAGTACACTATTTGCACAAAATTAGCCCCAGACAAGAGCGATAATGCTCACCAATGAACATGAGACAGCAGTGTTTGGCAAAAAAGCTGTTTTCAGCACAAAGCAGCCCCCCCTGCATAGAATTTCTAACAGGGGGGGCAATCCGGGGCCGTTTTCACTTCACCCCCGGAAGCCTATCCGCTGGCGAGCTACTTCCTGTACTCTTTCCATATGAGCCCGGTATCGGAATTGAACTTGGTAACGCTGTCCGAATCTTCGATATTGCCGGTAAATGATGAGTCATCGTCCCAGAGAACTCCTTCAGGCATCATCAGCCTGGCCACCTCGGTCTCTCCTGCAATTTTTCTTCCGGCGAGATGCTTGACATGAACATCGAACAGCTTGAGCGAGAATTTCCCATCAACAGGTCTACCCCCCTTAGGCTCAACCAGAAAGAGATAGATGCCTTCCTGCGCCCGCTCCAGCACCGCCTCAAGAGTGCTTTTCGAACTTCTCATGAGAATAGGGGTCAGTTTCTGCACCGCCTTCGCTTCCCCTCTGGACATGGGCTTGATATGTTTGCCCTTGGGATAGTCGATAAAAAGAATCTTGATCGAAAGGTCCTCTTCCGAGTGGACGGACAACTTAATGTCCCCCTTGATCGACGGTAGAGAAATACCCTTCGTTTTTTCATTTTTTTGCGGCTGTTCGGCTGTTGCGCTACCAGTGGGTATCGATGCTGTTCCGGCCTTGTCAGGGATATTGCTTTTGACCAGTGCTGGAGCCAAGGTGCCAATAGCACTTCCGACAACCGGCCGCTCAGGTTCCCTTGAGAGTGTGGGTAAAGATGGTTGAACCGGCTTGGCAATATCCCCCTTTAGTTTTGCGGCATTTCCTTCGGCTGTACGTGCCTGTGCCAGCTTACTCCTTTCCAGCTGCTCGCTCTCAGCCTTCAACCTGGCATCACGTTCCCGGCGGGATTTTGCTTCTGCCTCTTTCTGAAGTGCCAGCCGTTCTGCCGCAAGTCTCTCCCTGGCCGCTTTTTCCCGTGCCAGTTGTTCTAGTGCTACCCTCTCCCTAGCCTCCTTCTCCCGTAATTGCCGCTCCAGTTCAACCTTCCTGGCAGCTTCGGCCCTCTGCAACGCCTCAGCTGCTTGCGCCCTTAAAGCCGCTTCCTTCTCCGCCTCCAAGCGAAGGCTCTTCTCATGTTCAACCTTCAGAGCCTCAAGCTCCATCTTTGCCACTAAGTCGTTATCCGCTTCGCTCTCAGATGGCTTTGCCTTGCCAACGCCCTGCTCGGCCAAAGAAAGCCCGGGTTCAGAATATTTGATCGGAGGCAGAGACTCTGCTTTCGCAACTGCCGTGTGTCCTTGTGACTCAACAGGAACGTCAGGAACTTTCTGTTTCTCTGCCGGTTCATTTCGCACATGTTTTGCATTGATTGTCGTCACTTCAATGTCGTCTTTTCCATCCTGCAGAGGTGGAACAAGAGCGGACTCATCATCAACCTCCTCAATCTCTTCAGCCTGAGTGGCACCCGTCCCTGTATGAGCTTTTGGAGTTTCAGGAGCAGGGCTTACGGTATTTTCCTGCGGTGACTCGACAGGACTCTCGCTTCCAGGGAGAAGGTTTGCCCAAATGAAATTAAAATCAAACCGATGGCTACTGCTATTGATGGGAGGATAATAAATGGCCGTTGTGGCAAGTATGGCGATCAGCACGCAGTGGAATATCCCGGAGGCGAGAAAAGCCCCCAATAATCCGGGATAATCAGCCTTGTTATGACGACAAGAACTCAGCATACCTACCCCTGTAGCTGCTACATTACTAATCCGAATCTAGAAGATAACTTTTATAACGTTTTCGATCAGGAGTACGCAAGCAGACAAAAAGAACACAAAATTCTAGAACAGCGATAATATAATCTTTAAATTTAACTTTGGAGCCCTTTACGTCTGTCCACTCGTTAAGCGGATATTCATACCAGTTTGAACACACCTGAGAAGGAGTATACCCGGTTATTACTGAGAATCTTGCCAGCAATTCGACATCAAAAGTCCAATTCACCTTGAAAGGCTTCCAGAAAACTTTCCGCAATGGTTCAACGTTTTTAAATATCTTTGCACCGCACTGCGTGTCATACACGACGATGTCAATCAGCAGGGATGCGCAGGTGGCGAAAATTCTGCCGACATAATGCCTGAGCGGATTTCGCTGGATACTCCTACCAAGAAGGCGCACTCGCGACCCGAGCACAACGGTCACATCGGACGAATCGAGCAGGTTGCAGTAATCTGAGATGACCTCCAGCGGCGTTGCCAAATCGGCATCCCAGTAACCAACGTTGTCGAAAAGGCCATCTATGGCCTTAAGCATACCAAGTCGCACAGCTTCCGCCTTCCCGCGGTTGTATTCAAGCTGCAGTATATCAACCTGTGCCGGGTTCTTTTCCCTGATCGCCTCGAGAATGGAGAAGGTATCGTCTGTACTGCCGTCATCAACGAAGAGAAATGACAGATTGGGTTCCATCTCGAGTGCAACCAGGAAAAGATCTGGGTTAATTCGCTTTGCTTCGTTGTAACAGGGTACAACTATTCCGGTTTTTCGCATAGAACCCATCCAGTGAGCCCGGGAATCTTTACCCCCAAGCGAGACAACGCAATTAGCAGGCTATTGTCAAGAGTTAGAAGCTTTTCAAGTATGGCGGTCAGAAACCTTCCACCCTGCCACTGTCCCACCCCTTCTGAATACCCGCCCACATTCAGCAAGTTACAGAGTATATATTTGGGAAAGAGAAGAGAGGCAAAAAGGTAGCCAGAAGAAAGAATTCTCAGCCCTCCCGACTGCACCAGGGACTCCAGTTCCCGGAGACTGTATCGCCGGAAGTGGCCCAAGTTGACATCGTGACGTCCATAAATCGCCTGAAAGGCGGGAACGGTTATCAGAATTTTGCTTTTCCGATCCATGTACCTGTTGACTATGCCAAAGAGAAAGGCGGCATCGCTCTCGACATGTTCCAGGACATCTAGAAGCATGCAGAGATCGTATGCCCCGTTGTCGGGAAGTTCGCGCACATAGCGTATACCGATTCCTGACTCGTTAAACTGAAGCAACTGGTTATCGGACAAATTTATGTCGACAGCGGTTACCTCTTTCGCCTGTAGCCTGGAAAAAAGGTTTTCCGAAATAAAGCCGTCACCGCATCCCACATCAAGAACCTTAATATCATTAAAAAGATAAGGATGCAGAACTTCAGAGAGAGCCTTGAGCCTGGCCGTCTCCCATGGATGCCTACTGACACTGAGACTATTAAATTCTTTTAGATCCATGATAGATTTGAATCACTATTTCTAGGGCTGCTGACAACTTAATCAAGATTAACACTTGAAATATTAAGTAGAT
>CALMOE010000154.1 GCA_937871715.1 uncultured Geobacter sp.
TAGTGAATAGTGAATAGTGAACGGCTTTTGGATTCACGATCCCGAGGTATGGTATGTCAATGCAGAGAATTCTGGTTGCCGATGATGAAGAGAGCATGCGCTGGGTCCTGTCCAAGGCGCTGCGCAAGAAGGGGTTCGCAGTTGACCTTGCCCGGGACGGAGACGAGGCGCTTCGCCTGATCCGCAGCGAGAGCTACGACCTGGCTATCCTTGACATCAAGATGCCCGGGGTATCGGGGCTTGATCTTCTGGAGAGGGTCAGGGAGGTCAAGGCCGACCTGCTGGTGGTGATCATGACCGCCGAGGCGGGGATGAAGAATGCCATCGAGGCGATGAAGCGTGGGGCCTACGACTACCTGACCAAACCCTTCGACCTGGAGGTGGTGGATGCCATCATCGAGAAGGCGAACCGCGCCAGGGAGATGACCATGCAGGTATCCACCCTGAGGGACGAGCTCAAGGAGCAGTTCCTCATGGAACGGGGTATCATCGGCAACTCCCCGCCAATGCGGGAGGTCTACAAGACCATCGGCAAGGTGGCCCCCAGCGACATGACCGTCCTGGTCCAGGGGGAGTCGGGTACAGGCAAGGAGCTGATTGCCCGGGCCATCCACTACAACTCCCGCCGCCTGGTGAAGCCGTTCATCGCCATGAACTGCGCCGCCATCCCCAAGGAGCTGCTGGAGAGCGAGCTGTTTGGCCACGAAAAAGGGGCCTTCACCGGGGCGACGGAGCGCAAGCCCGGGAAGTTCGAGCAGGCCAACGGCGGCACGATCTTCCTCGACGAGATCGGCGACATGCCCCTGGACCTGCAGGCCAAAATACTCCGGGTGCTTCAGGAGCGGGAGATTACCCGCACCGGCGGCAGCCAGAGCATCCAGGTGGACGTGCGCATCGTTGCCGCCACCAACCAGGAGCTCCTCCAGCTGGTTCAGCAGAGGCTCTTCCGCGAGGATCTCTACTACCGTCTCAACGTGGTGCCGATCAATCTCCTCCCCTTAAGGGAGAGGCGCGAGGACATCCCCCTGCTGATAGACCATTTCCTGCAGAAGACCTGCTCCGAACTGGACATCCCAATGAAGAAGGTGGAGCCGATACTGCTCTCCAGGCTCTCCAACTACGGCTGGCCCGGCAACGTGCGCGAGCTGGAGAATTCCATCAAGAGGGCGGTGATCCTCTCCTCAGACCCGCTCCTGACAATTGACGATTTCCCCATTCTGATATCCGGCCACTCTGGAGGAGGTCAGGATAGCTTTGACGAGCTCTCCCTGGAGGCGCTGGTGGACAGGAGGCTGCGCATCTCCTTCGCCAACGTGGAGAAGCTGGAGAGCGGCGATGTCTACAGCATGGTGATGGAGCAGGTGGAGCGGCCGCTGATCTCCTTCCTCCTGGAGAAGACCCGCTGGAACCAGGTGCGTGCCGCCAGTATCCTCGGCATCAACCGCAACACCCTGCGCAAGAAGATCACCGAGCTGGGGATCGAGATGAAAAAAGAGTGATTCCTGTCAAAGACGTAGGTCTGGTTTACGAAGGGGGGCGCCTGTCAAGGCCCCCCCTTTTTTGTATGCACGCCATTTGACAAAGGGGGTAGGGTGGGCCATATTCCTAGTAGCGGCAAGGGGGGAAGCCATGGCTGAGAGCGAGCTTTTTTGGAAGAGCGACGACCAGGTTGAGCGGCTGGCAGAACTGATCAGTCATGACCCGGTGGTGCGGGAGGCTCCGCTCAGGCGCGATGTCCGCTCACTGGGGAGACTTCTCGGTACGGTCATCCGGGAGCAGGCCGGTGAAGAGGCTTTTGCCGCCGAGGAGGAGCTGCGCCACCTGGCCATCAGCCATCGCCGGCTGGGGGATGAACCGGGGTTAGAGCTGGCCGGGGGGGCGGAGGCGACTGCACTGCAGGGGAGGATG
>CALMOE010000155.1 GCA_937871715.1 uncultured Geobacter sp.
ACCCCTCCTCGCGGAGACGCCCTTGCCGTCGGCTAGTACTTTTGTAGCCCCGCATTCCTGCGGGATTGGATTCTACGTACAGGGGACTTGAACCCCATAAGTTCACGCCCATGCCGGGCGTACACCAGCCCCATGGACGCCGACCGCCCGAAAAACATGGGCGGGCGGGTCATGGGGGCACCCCGTTATACCGAATAAGGAAAGGCATGAAAAACCGCATCTTGCTCGCATTGATTGCAGCGATTTTCCTCGGCGGAGGGAGTGCTAGTGCTGGCCTTGGCGATTGGTTTTATGGTGAGTCGTGGACGTTCATGGAAGCGGTTGGAGGTGTTGCAATAGGGAATTCCGGGGACAGTTTATTTAATTCTTGTTAGCTAGTTCTGACAGCAATCTCTGTCCTTGACAACCGCTGTGACCTGCCCCGCTCCATCGGAATCGATCACAACTTCCCCGGTCTGTTGCTGACCCTCTCCGGCCGCAGCATCATCCCCCCGGCAGACCCGGACAAATCGCCGGCCCGCGAGTACTTGGCCGAGCACCGCCGGACGTGGCTGCAGTGACCGGTCTCGTATCCAGGCGGGCAGAATTTCTCCTTGCCCTTATGTAATCGATCGATTACAATAATCGCGTGTACACCGTCAAAACACTCCCTGCATTCGATACCTGGCTGGACGGCATCAAGGACCGTATGACCAGGCTGCGGCTGGCACGGCGGCTGGATAAGGCGCAACGCGGCAATCTTGGCGATGTGAAACCGGTCGGCAGCGGGGTGTTCGAGATGCGGGAATTCTTCGGGCCGGGCTGGCGGATGTACTACGTTGTGCGTGGAGAGATTCTGATTGTGATGCTCGGCGGCGGTGACAAGTCGAGTCAGGCTGAAGACATTGCCGTTGCCATTTTCCGAGCCAATCTGCTGGAGGACTAACCTTATGCCGAAACACATCACTGTCGACAGCCTGCCGGAATTCGATCTGGCCCGTCAACTCAGGACCGAGGAAGATATTGCCGAGTATATCACCCAGGTAATCGAAGAGGGGGATGCGGCTGAATTGGCGCACGCGCTGGGAGTGGCGGCGCGCGCTCGCGGGATGAGTGAAATCGCCCAGGCTGCCGGGCTGACACGAGAAGCGCTGTACAAGGCACTTCGCCCGGGGGCTTACCCCCGCTTCGATACCATCAGCAGGGTGTGCCACGCTCTCGGGGTTCGGCTGGTGGCGCAGCCGGTGCACTAGCGTTGCGCTTTTTTACCCCCTCCCACAATCTCCTCTCCTCCCTCTCCCGCGCCCCCGGCGCGAAACGGCAAGGATGAATGATTAATTATGAAGGATGAAGCCAGGTGTCTGCTGGAGCTGAAAAAGACGGGCCGCTCCCGCCGAAAACATGGTTGAAGAAGATACTGTGACAAGTCTGCTCCATAACGAAACCGATGGCGGGGAGCTCCCGCAGCAGGCCGTCACTCTTCTGGCCGAGGCCACCGCACTGCAGGGGACGCTGCATCTGCCCGGCGTGCGCGATGAGTATCGCTCCCGGCTGGAGCAGGTTATTCTGGTGGCCACACGCGCGCTGGAGAGCGGGGTGGAAAGCCGGGAGGTTGCGTTGCTCCAGTGGGTGCTTGTCCGGGCGTTCGCGGCCCGGGCAGAGGATGCGCGCTATGGCGCCGGGCAGCTCTCGCGCGGTTCCCAGCGGGCACCAACACTGGCAGATTGCGAAGACGGCTGGCAGCGTGTCGAGGAGATCGCCTGCACTGCAGAAGAGGCGACAGTGGCGGCCGCAGGTTATGCCCGGCTACTGGATACGGCCAGAGCGAGAGAGATTGCCCGCAGAGCTGAGGTTGCGGCAACAGCCGCGCGGAAAATCGTCCTGGAGCGGAACCGCGCCTATACGTTCCATGCCGATCCAGGCTTTTCCTTTGGCGAAGGGTGGTACCTGACTGCTGCGGCACTGTTTGCCGGCCTTTCCATCCAGATCAGGCCCGGCGCTGCCCAGGAATTGCAAGCCAGACGATTCCTTTTCGCTGCCGGGTTGGAAGGATCCCTTCGCCCCTACAGGTCCCGTCCGGCGAGTCCCAAGCATCTGACCCATATCATCGCCGGCGCTTTTCGCTCCGACGCGCCGGAAGCACAGCGCACCCTTCGTACCGCGTTCCTGGGGGACGAAGCTCCGTCGGCTCCCTTAAGGTCATGGGTCGATGGCAAGGTGGGGGGGAAGACAAACCAGAAGGTGCTGCTCTGGGTGCGAACGGGTGACCACGATCCCCAGCGCAACACCTGTTTCCATGAGCTGCGTCGGCTTTCCGGACTGGTGGTGAATGCCGGGCTCACACCCGTCTTCTTCGGCGATGCTGTTCCCGCTGACCTTGTTCCGCCAAACGCAGTCAACCTGGCCCTCTGCTGGAAAGAGCCGCTCTTCCAGGGGCCGGAGATGCGCCGGGCTCAGCTGCAGCTGTTTGAGGAGCTACGCTGCCGCCACGGCCTGGTGGGGCAGATCGGCGTGACCACCGCCGGCATGGACGGACCGGCGCTGATGGGATTGCCCACCCTGTATCTCACCCGGGAACCCAACGTCCGACTTGGCAAGTGGGTGGGAGCGGTTCCGGGATATCAGGAGGTCGTGCGGGAGCCGGACTATTTCGCAATCATCCGCACCACCCTGCAGCAGTGGCAGCAGTGACCCCCGGGGCATGCCGGACAACCCGGAGCAGGCCCACCTGCTTCTGGTGAAGGAGATCGTGGAGGCGGACACTACCGGGCAGCAGTGCGGGACCAGGCGTTCCGACGGGTGGTTTGAGAAGGGGATGCGCAAGCACGCAAGCAGTACCGCTTTGACTGCCGCCCCTTTCTGCCGTAAAGTTTGAACCACGATGAACGATTGACCGTGGCATGAGACAGGTTTCAACGGCAGCCTCGCGCAGCGCCTTAGCGGCCGCGACGAGAATCTGACTTTGTCTTCTGTAGCGGCTTAGTGTCCGTGGCGTGGGACAGGGTGTCAATCTCCCACGGGCAAGGGGGCTGGGGTATAATGCGCCGATGAACTTCGAACTCTGGCGACAGGACGACAACGGCAACCGTTTTCTGGTGGGGAGCTACCCCGACCGGCCGGCGGCGGAGGGGCGGCTGGCGCAGCTTGCCCGCTCCCTGCACAAGCAGACCTACTGGATTGCCGAGACCCGGCCCGACGCGCCGGCAACAAAGGAGATAATTGCCAACATGACCGACTGCGATTTCTACTGCGGCCAGATACTCACCGGTCGGCTGGAGGTGCCGGTCCACTGCCAGAACGACCTGCTCTTCGCCTTCCGCCACACCAACCCGATCTGGGAGCACCATGTGGTGCTCCTCCCCAAAAAGCACGTGGCGTCCCTGGTCGACCTGGGGGAGGAGGACAACGAGCTGCTCCTGGAGCTGATGCGGACCGCCAAGAGGATCGCCAGCGAGATCATGGCCCAGTGCGGCGGCGCCCGGGTCTACACCAACCTGGGGGAGTACCAGTCATCCAAGCACCTCCACTGGCACATCGGCGGCGGCAGGCAGCTGCGCCCATACTGAGGGATTGCCGGGGACGGGATGCAAAATCTGTCGTTTCCCCTCCCCCAATTCCGGTGTAGAATCCCCCCATGACCATCCTCTTCTGGCTCGCCGCGGCGACCCTTGCCATGACGATCATCGCCGCCCTCGACCTGGTGGTGGGCAACCGCACCATCGACCCCCTGCGGCAGGTGGCGCCCGATGCCGGGCCGGCGCCCCCCCGGGTGTCGGTGATCGTGGCCGCCCGCAACGAGGAGCGCAATATCCGCGAGGCGCTGCAGTCGCTCCTGGGGCTGGAGTACCCCGACTACCAGCTGATCGTGGTGGACGACCGCTCGGAGGACGCCACCGGCACCATCCTGGACAGGATGGCAGGGGCGGACCGCCGCCTGAAGGTGATCCACCTGGATACCCTGCCGGCGGGGTGGCTGGGGAAGAACCACGCCCTCTGGACCGGCAGCCGGCAGGCTGACGGCGAGATCCTGCTCTTCACCGATGCCGACATCGTCATGGAGCCGACGCTCCTCACCCGCGCCGTGGCGTACATGGAGAAAAACCGCCTCGACCACCTGGCCGCCACCCCCTCCATGCGGATGCCGACCCACCTGCTGGGGATGTTCGGCGCCGCCTTCGTCATCTTCTTCTCCTTCTTCGCCCGCCCCTGGAAGGCCCGCGACTCCAGGAGCCGCCGCCACATCGGCATCGGCGCCTTCAACCTGGTGTGGGCAGACGCCTACCGGCAGGTGGGGGGGCACGAAACGATCCGCCTCAGGCCGGACGACGACGTGAAGCTGGGGAAGATCCTCAAGGGGGCGGGACTGCGCCAGGGGGTGGTCTACGCCCCGGAGTTCATGGCGGTGGAGTGGTACGCGTCCCTGGGGGAGGTGTTCCGGGGGCTGGAGAAGAACGCCTTTGCCGGCACCGACTACCGGGTCTCCCAGGTGCTGCTGGGGTCGGTGCTGCTGGCCCTGGGGAGCACCTGGCCCTTTGCGGCGCCGTTCGTGACGAGCGGAGCGACCCGCTGGCTCAACCTGGCGACGGCAGGGCTCATCCTGCTGGCGGCGGCCGACAGCATCCGCTTCCACCGCTTCCCCGCCCGGTACGCCCTCGGCTACCCGCTGATGGCGGCCATGTTCATCGTCATCCTGCTGCGCACCATGCTGCTCAACCTCTGGCAGGGGGGGATCCGCTGGCGAGGCACCTTCTACCCCCTGGACGAGCTGAAGCGCAACCGGGTCTGACTGCCGCCAGGTTACGGGAGGATGGGTGACCGGATGGGGTCACTGTTAACCCAGTCAGGAAAGCACCGGAGGAACGGACCAATGACAAACGCACCGACCAGGAAAACCGTCGTCTTCTCCCACGGCAAGGAGTCAGGCCCCTGGGGGATCAAGATCACCCGCCTGGCAAGGGTCGCCGAGGAGCTTGGCTTCGCGGTCATCAGCATCGACTACCGCGGGGTCTACGACCCGCTGGAGCGGGTGAGGATGCTGCTTGACCACTCCCCGAAGGAGGAGGGGATCACCGTGCTGGCCGGCTCCAGCATGGGTGGGGCCGTGTCGCTGGCCGCGGCGGCAGGGATCGGGCCGGCCGGCCTCTTCCTCATGGCCCCGGCCATCGGCATTCCGGGCTACCCCGATCTGCCGCCGCTCCCCGACGCACTGCCGACGGTCATCGTCCACGGCTGGGACGACGACATCGTCCCCCCCGGGCCGGTCATCGACTATGCCCGCAAGCACCGCCTGGAGCTGGAGATGCTGGCCGACGGCCATCTGCTGGAGAAGAGCCTCGACCTCCTGGAACACCGCTTCCGGTTCTTCCTGGAAAGGGTGACCCCCTAGGATGGGCGGCCGCTTCACCCCCAGCTTCTCCCCCCACGGGAGGCCCGGTCAGTGACCCCGGCGGATCTCCTCCCCAAGGGGTCGCTCCCCGCCTGGTGGCACGGCTGCGGCATGCTGCTGGCTGTCGCCATGCTCCTGGCGCACCGCTTGGCCAGGGGGGCGGGGATCGCGGCGGTCTGCCTACTCCGGCTGCCGGGTGTGATGCTCCACGAGCTGGCCCACCTGGCGGTCGGCACCCTGCTGCGTGCCGGGCCGTGCGGTTTCAGCCTGGTACCCCGGCAGCGTGGCAACGGCCGCTGGGCCCTCGGCTCGGTCTCCTTCCGGCGGGTGACCGCCGTGAGCGCCCTGCCGGTGGGGCTCGCCCCCCTCGGCCTGATCCCTTTGGCCTGGCTCCTCTGGCGCCACTGGTTCGCCTGGTTCCCGGCAACCCTTGCAAACACCCTCATCCTCTACGCCGTGGTCTGCCTGCTGGCTGGGAACGCTCTCCCCAGCCGCCAGGACCTGCGGGTCGCGGCCAACTGGCGCAGCCTCCTCCTCTACGCCTCTGTCGCCGCTGGGTGGTGGTATCTGGGGCGGTACTGGCCCCACTGACAGGGGTGCAGCCGCCGCTCCCCCCCGCCCC
>CALMOE010000156.1 GCA_937871715.1 uncultured Geobacter sp.
CCAGGATCAGCGGCGAAGAGATCAATCCGCAAAACAAGAATTTCTTTGATAAAGTGAAAGAGATGTTCTCATAACCCCTTTTTAGAGGGTTTTTGACTGTTTAAGAATAAGCAAGAAACATTCATAAAAAACAGCACATTACGGCTTGACTTCGTACATAATACCCGCTAATCTTTAAGACAGATTTAGCGGGTTTTTTATTTTACTTCGTACATATTTCGTACATAATTCCGACGCAATCAAATTATGTACGAAATCAGGGGGCAATATGCCAGTTATGAAGTTCGACAAGCGGAGTATTGATGCAATACCTTTCACGCAAGAAACTGGCGTCCAGATTAATTACTTCGACACTGTGACAGTGGGGCTAGGTTTACGTGTAGGCACACAATCAAAGACATTCTTCGTGAAGGCAGACGTAAAAGACCCGACTAAGTCGAAGGGTTACAAGACCGCAAAGAAGACTCTAGGCCGCTATGGTGAGATTACACTTGAACAGGCGCGGCTCATAATGAGTGGTCGTATTGACAAGGACGGTGATATTGTCCCCGGCGCACGTCTGGAACTGAAGCAAGCACCGGCAGAGGATACCGGTACAACGGCAACACTCCGGCAGTTAATGGAAGAGTGTTTCAGGGAGCGGAAGCGGAAGGACGGCAAAGAACGGAAAGAAGGAACCATTAATAGCTATCGCCGGGGGATAGAGTTTCATTTCCCTACTTGGCTGGAACTGACATTGGCCGATATTGCGAAACTTCCACCGGACGTGATTATTGATCGTCACGAACAGATCAAAGCAAACAGGGGCGCTTATGCAGCAAAAGATGCATTCACCTATTTAACCCTTGTTGTCAATTACGGCCTTATTAAGTATCCGTCAGTGTTGACTCGAAATCCCTTCAGCATCTTATCCAAGAATCAGATTCTTGCAGTAGTCAGGCAGAGGGAAGAGAAGCTTGACGGTAACGACTTTAAGCAGTTCTTTACCGGATTGCAGAAATTCAACGACACCACCAGGGATGCATTACTGATAACCCTTTACCACGGCATGAGAAACAACGAGGTAACTTGCCTCAAGTGGGAGCATGTCAACCTTGAACAGAAGGCAATCTGTATTCCCGACACCAAGAACCGGAGAGCCTTGCACGTCCCCATGTCACGGCAGACTTACGAGATATTCGAAAGAAGGAAAGAAACCGCTGATCCAGACAATGCCTTTGTTTTCCCGGCAGTCAGCAGCCAGTCAAGAACAGGGCATGTTGCACTTCACCCGAACACCCTGAGACTTGCCACCGGCCTTGATATAACAATTCATGCCCTCCGGCGCTCATTCATAACCACAGGCAGGAAACTGAAAATGTTTGAAGATACCGACAGATTGACAAACCACGTTGACAGCTCAATTAGCGGCAAGCATTACGATGGCACTGACATTGAAGATTTACGGAAGCCTTTGCAGCTTATTAACAACGAGATCGAGCGCCTTATGCTGCATGGAGTGGGTGCCAAGGTTATTGATTTTGGTATGGCACAAAATGACAGATAAGAGACTAACCGCCAGAGAACGGATTGACCTAGAAGCGGCAGAGGCCGAGGCCGAATTATCATCCGGCAAACCGCCACGTAAAGAGCGACGAGGCAACAAGCGCGATCCTCTAACCGAAGATAATTATCACCTTGCAGCATTTAAGTATTGCGAATACAGGCAAAGAGGTATGAGTAGCAAAGTTGCTTATGGAAAAGTCGAAGAGTTTATGGCCGAGCTTGGTATCCATACAGCAGAAGGTCATATCCAAAACATAATTAGCGATTCTCTCAGTAAATGTGTAACCGGAGATGAATTCCGCGCCCTACCATCCCTTAAAAGAAAACCCGCCTTACAGGAAATGTTTTCCTACCTCAGTGAATTAAAGAATGATTAGCGTTATTTAACTTACCTTTAACTGCTCGGAATTATAATTAAATGCCTTCATAGTCACTCCTAACGAGTCGCGACCGTTAATTCTCGTTACAAGGAGTGCTTACCATGAAGGTTAATTTAAACGAAACAGAAGCGGCAGAGCGTTACGGTCTTTCTGTCCATTGGTTTAGGCGCATGCGTTGGGCAGGCGGAGGGCCTGTTTTCCTGAAAGTAGGCTCAAGGTGCCTATACCCCATCGACACCACGGATGAATACTTTGCTGCAAAGTCCCGAAGGTCGACGTCTGACACTGGCAAGGGGGCTTAACATGAACCCACGTGAACGAGTTTATAAGACCACAAGCATTGACCTAGCCACCTTTTTAGCGGTCCTGGCGTATATAGTCACGGCCACCAAACCCTCAGACGGAGACAACCGCGCCGTTTTCGAGATCGAGCAGAAACCTGAACTTTTTCAGGACATAGCCGCCTATGAATCAGGAGCTACCGCTCCGGCAAAGCGGTTGCTGAATATCCGGTCTCGGTTGTTTCGTGAAGCCTCGGCAGTTGTGAGGGGGTGCCGCTCATGAATTCAACCTACCCGACTTTGGATGAAGTAGCTTGCCGGAATTCATATTGGTCAAACATGATTAAGGAGCATGGCCGAGAAACTGCCGAACTCGAATTGATGTTCGAATTGGCCTGTATCGAGGGCAGAAAGAGACGGCGCGCAGAAGACCAAGTAGAACGGGAGCGCAACAAAGTTATTTGGACGGAACTAGACGCGTACCTTCTGAAGCGAAAAACTTTTGTCGGAACGGCAAAGTCACTCTTTGCAGCGGACGAAAAATTCCTTAATGCACTGACCTCTAAGGGACATAACATTTATGCTTGGCTTGATGAGTTTGGGACGACTGTTTCAGGTACACTCCACAAATTGCAGCAGATGGATATAGATTGGGAAACATCACGAAGTTGGGAGAGGGCTAAGCACCTTCGACAAAACGCCTTAAGAATTGAGCGCCTTGAAGAGCACAAAGCGAGAGCACAGATCACAGCAGAGGCAGTTGGGGCGGAGGCGGCTAAAATCATTCAGAGTTTAATCGCAGCGGGGGTGTTGACTTATGGCAAATGATTACTCATTCACGCTGCCAGATAAACCCGCCAGACCAAAACCACCAAAACCGAAGCCAGAGCCTCCAGAATCAACAGGACCATTGCCAGTTTCATCAGTTGCCGATCAGTTCACCGATCTCCGTTTATCGGCAATTTTCGCGGAGATGTTCAAGGGTGAACTGCGATATTGGCAAGAGACCGGAAAATGGCTGATATTCGATGGACACCGATGGACAACCGATGCACCAGGGGGTGCATTCCCCTACGTGCGGCAAATGGTCGAGGCTCTTTATCAGCGCGCCATGCAGCAACAGGATTATGCCGCTCGCCAGGAAATGCTGAAAGCGATCCTCAAGATTGAGGGCCACCAGCGGCAAGAAACCATCTTGGCCGCAGCAAAAACCCGCCCTGAGATTATCTTAACAACCGCCGACCTTGACCGGCACCCCATGTTGCTAACCTTGAGCAACGGAACGCTTGACCTTGCAGCCGGAACACTGCAACCCCACCGCGCCGACGATATGATTACACGTATGGCACACATCGAGTACAACCCCGCTGCAACATGCCCGTTGTTTCTGCAATTTCTGCACAGGATATTCGACGGGAACCAATCGGTAATAGATTATCTGAAACGCTTTGCCGGATACACTTTAACCGGCCAGACCGGGGAGCAGATTTTACTGTTTTTGTATGGTTTGGGCTGCAACGGAAAATCCGTCCTTGCAAACGTTCTCAAGGCGCTTCTGGGAGATCTCGCAAGCACCGCAACCGCAGATTTACTCATGGCAAGAGATAACCGGGGCGCGTCGAATGACGTTGCAGCATTGCGCGGTGCACGATTGGTAAATGTCTCGGAATTCGATTCAGGGGAAAGATTAGCCGAAGCGCAGATAAAGACACTCACAGGCGGCGATCCGGTAACGTGTAGACACTTGTACCAAGAATATTTCACTTACTTACCGAGTTACAAAATCCTGCTTATAGGAAACCACCGCCCACAAATCCGAGGTACAGATCAAGGCATATGGAGACGATTACACTTACTTAATTTCAAGGTGACAATACCGGAGGATGAACGCGACCCGCATTTGGAGCAAAAATTACGGGAAGAGTTGCCGGGGATTCTTTCATGGGCTGTACAAGGCTGTCTGGAATGGCAACAGAAGGGGTTGGCCGCACCGGATGAAATTAAAGCCGCTACGGCGGAATATCGGCAATCTGAGGATATTTTTCAACAGTGGCTAACTGAGTGCTGCACAACCGGCGAGCAATGCACATCACTTGCTGGTGATCTCCTGAATTCATTTATTGAATTTTCCAAATGGAAGAGTACCACCCCTCAGAAGTTAGGCCGGATGCTGACCGAAGCTGGATTTACCAAGGAAAAGTCAAGTTACGCCAAGTGGGGGGGAATTTCTCTAAACAGTAAAACCGATGCTCCATTTTAAACTATGGGAGGTTTGGGAGAATATAGACCATTTTCTGTAAAACTACGCGAGAGAGGTTATATAGAGAATTTTACGGAAAACACCCTTAAACCTCCCAAACCTCCCAAAACAAAATCAACAATTTAAGGAGTAATTTATGGTCACAGAAAATCAAGATTTAACTGAACAGATAATTTCTCACCTCGGCAATCTCGATAACACTATCCAAGATTGCTACACCACGTTGGAATTGGTTGACAGTCCGGAACAGTTTTCAGCATCAGCACGAGCACTGGCAGAATTAATAAATGCCTGGAATGGGCTTGTTCGTTTGCAACGAGACTTTACGCCGGAAGGAGACTGTAATCATGCGTGATTTACTCCGACAGGCCGGGAGCATTCCGGATCATTAATATAACTAATAGTGAGTGAATGACAAATCAATAGTGATTACAATAAGTTGGCGTTGACAGCCTGTAATATTAGTGACACTATCCCGGCAAAAAAACAACAGGAGGTTAAAAAATGAACAAGGTAACATTGATTATCCAGTTACCAAAGGAACGGATGGTGGAGCTGTCCGCCATGTCGCTTGACACGGGCGTACTCAAAGCAAATCTGGTCCGGTCATGGATTTGTGAAAAGCTGGATGCGGCGAGGGAGGTTAAGGCGTAATGACTTGTTCCGATCTGGCGCAAAGGCTTACGGATGTGATTAATAAAGCGGCCACGATGAAATTTAACGCAATGGTACATATCTTGTTACGCGCGCGCGCGCGCACGCTTTGACCGTGTTGCAGAACAACCACGCCACTGACCCTCCACACCGAATGAAGGGTGGTTGATTATTATAATCACCCTTCACATAATCATAGGAGAAAATTACCGGAAAAATTTTTTCGGGAGCCGAACTATTCCAGACTCCCCCCTGTGGTGAACGTGGAACCCCCCTAAATGGTGTTTTTATATGGGAGAGAGCCTATAGCTATTAATAGGCCTTTACACTGAATGGAACCAGGGAACGCGGGGGGAGGGGTTTATCTATATTTGATATTGGTTATGTAACTCAATTCTGCTTCAAACCTATCACTCCTACGATCTCTTTCTTCGTTTTTATTTTTTATTCGTTCTTCTTCTAAATGATGTTGTTGAAGTGAATTGATATTATCGCGACTGACGTGCCTGAAATTCTCCAATAAAGCAGTTTCCTTAACCATTTCATGAATTGCAACTACAGCCTCTTCTGGTTTACACCGAAACCATTCTTTACCAACATGGTATTTATTTAATTTTATATGAATTTTTTGTTCAATATCGTATGGAGATTCTACAATCACATCATATTCAACAACATATGGGAGTGGCGATCCAGTATGGTCTAGTTCTTTTGCACGAATGCTAGGGTCTTTGGTCGAGTAACCAACCTTAACTAACCCAGGCATGGCAGGGTTTGTAATTACATAAACCCATCCTCTCATATTGCCTCCATTGCCAAGCTATTAAGGTGTTTCTTTATGGGTACTAGTAAGAAACTATTGCCTTACTAGATAACACACAAAAAGTGATTATCAATGTATATGTTACCCGTAAATACTCACCGTGAGAGTCTATCAGTTTTTTCTAATCATACCTATATCGTACATAATCCAATGCTGACATTTTAATTGTTTGAGATATTGGTATGTTACAAGACTGTTCAGAGAAAGAGATGTTCAGCTGACGGAGGGGATGATGCGCAGGTTGTCACGCATATTTGC
>CALMOE010000157.1 GCA_937871715.1 uncultured Geobacter sp.
CGCTCCGAGGAGATCGGCGGCATCGTCAAGGTGATCAACGAGATCGCCGACCAGACCAATCTGCTGGCCCTGAATGCGGCCATCGAGGCGGCCCGTGCCGGCGACGCGGGGCGTGGCTTTGCCGTTGTTGCCGAGGAGGTGCGTAAGCTGGCGGAGCGGAGCATGGTGGCCACCAAGGAGATCGCCCAGGTGATCCGTCAGGTCCAGGCGGACACGGCCGAATCGGTGAAGTACGGCGAGATAGCCTCACAGGAGGCCAAAGCCTCCATGGAGCTGACCAATGTAGCCGGCAGCGCCATCGAAAACATCGTCGCCAGCATCGAAAAGACCAGCAACCTCATGTCCGACATCTCCAGGATGTCAGCAGAGCAGTCCAGCGCCTCCAGCCAGGTAATCCGTGCCGCCGAGAAGATGAACCAGGCCACCGACGTGGTAGCCAACGCTTCCCGCGAGCAGGCCCTTGGCGGTCGCCAGATCCGCCTGGCGGTGGAGCGGATGAACCACATCACCCAGGAGGTTACCGTAGCCACCAGGGAACAGGCAGCCGGAAGCAGGCAGATCAGGGTGGCAGTTGAGAACATGAACCACGTCACGGGGCAGGTGAGCATCGCCACGAAGGAGCAGTCCCTCTCAGCGCGGCAGATCGTGGTTGCAGTAAACTCCATGGCCTCCATGACCCAGTCGGTGGCCAACGCCACTTCAGAGCAGAAGAAGGGGGGGGAGATGGTGGTACAGGCCATGGAGAACATCTCAGACCTGACGCGAGAGAACCTCTCCTCGGTAGAGCAGCTCTCCCGCGCTGCAGAGAGCCTTACCAGGCAGGCGGAGGATCTCTCCACGCTGGTGGCGGCTTTCAAGGTTTAATTTTCGGTATGAATTAAATTTCTGTCGTATCGGAGGTGCACTATGTGGTGGAGTAGTCTCAGGCTCTGGCAGAAAATTGCATCAGGAATAGTTTCGGTTCTCATGCTGCTGTTGATAATCAGCGGGTGGTCGATTCATGGTCTGTCATCGGTGGTATCTGAGGGTCACGAAGTCATTAATGGTAACAGCCTGCGAAGTGAACTGCTGCAACGGGAAGTAGATCATCTGAACTGGGTGAAAAATGTGAGTATTTTCCTGGTGGATGATCATGTTGCCGAACTGGGAGTTGAGACAGATCATACCAAGTGCGGTTTTGGTAAATGGTATTACGATAAGGCGCGCGCCCAGGCGGAGAGCCTTGTTCCTGAATTGAAAGAACCCCTTGCCAGCATTGAGGAACCTCACCGCAAACTGCACGAATCGGCGGTGCACATCAAGAAGGTATATGTAAAGGGGACAAGTTCGGCAGAGGGGAAAAAAGCTGCTGAAGTGATTTTTTCGGATGAGACCCAGCCAAGCTTGCAGAAAATTCAGGCCCAATTGGCAAAGATGAATGAAATAAGCAGGAAAAATCTGCAAAGTGAAGAGGGTATGGTCAAAAATGCCATGCGAACCAGGATGGCTGCCATTATTCTCAGCATAGTGGCAATGCTATTGGGTGTAATCATCTGCACAATCATAACCAGATCGATTACTGGACCGGTTGCTAAGAGCGTTGCCTTTGCCCAGAGTGTCGCTGCCGGAGATCTTTCAGGCCGACTGGAAGTGAGCGGCAGGGATGAAATCGGAGAACTGGCATTGGCTCTAAACTCAATGTCCGCCAACCTCAAGCAGATGATAACCGGAATCCGCGACACATCATCCCAGGTGGCCACTGTTTCCGGGCAGATTTCCGCCAATTCGTTACAATTGACAAGCGCGGCCCACAGCCAGTCGTCGGCATCTGACGAGACATCGGCAACCATGGTGCAGATGGCAGCCTCCATCCAGAGCGTGGCCAATAATGCCGACTCACTGGCAGCCAATGCCGACGAGGTCTCCGCCTCCATCCAGGAGCTTGGCGCCTCCAGCGAGCAGGTGGCCAAGAGCGCCGAAGTCATGGCCTCCTCGGTGACCGAAACCTCGGCCACCATCGAGCAGATGACCGTCTCCATCGAGAAGGTCGCCAAAAGCTCCGAGGATCTCGCTTCCTCGGTTTCCGAGACATCCTCCACCATCGAACAGATGACTGTCTCAATCGAACAGGTGGCGAACAACTCCCAGGAACTGCAGAAGGTGGTGGTTGAGTCGGCCTCCATCATCGAACAGATGGCAGCATCAATCGGGCAGGTTGCCAGTAGCGTTGAGGAGGCGGATGCCGTTGCCAAGGGTGCGGCCAAGGAGGGGATCTCCGGAATCCAGGCCGGCCAGCAGGCGGCAGCCGGGATGGCCCGTGTTGCCGATGTCATCGACAAGACCTCGGCCTCCATAATGAATCTCGGCAAGCGCTCCGAAGAGATCGGCAGCATAGTCAAGGTGATCAACGAGATCGCCGATCAGACGAACCTCCTGGCCCTGAACGCGGCCATCGAGGCTGCCCGGGCAGGCGACGCCGGGCGGGGTTTTGCGGTTGTTGCCGAAGAGGTGCGCAAGCTGGCGGAGCGGAGCATGGTTGCCACCAGGGAGATCGCCCAGGTGATCCGCCAGGTACAGTCGGACACTGCGGAATCGGTGAAGTACGGGGAGATAGCTTCCCAGGAGGCCAAGGCATCCATGGAGCTGACCACGGTAGCCGGCAGCGCCATCGAGAACATCGTTGCCAGCATTGAGCGAACTAGCATGCTCATGTCCGACATATCGAGGATGACCGCCGAGCAGGCAAATGCGTCGAATCAGGTTATCCGTGCCGCGGAGAGGATGAACCAGGCAACCGATGTGGTAGCCAACGCAGCCCGGGAGCAGGCCCTTGGCGGTCGCCAGATCCGCCTTGCCATTGAGCGGATGAATCATGTCACCCAGGAGGTTACCTTAGCCACGAGGGAGCAGGCGGCTGGGAGCAGGCAGATCAGGCTGGCAGTTGAGAACATGAACAACATCACCGGCCAGGTGAGTATAGCCACCCGTGAGCAGTCTCTGTCAGCCCGACAGATCGTGGTTGCAGTAAACTCCATGGCCTCCATGACCCAGTCGGTGGCCAACGCCACCTCGGAGCAGAAAAATGGTGGGGAGATGGTGGTCAAGGCCATGGAGAACATCTCCGACCTGACCCGTGAGAACCTCTCCTCGGTAGAACAGCTCTCCCGAGCTGCAGTGGGACTGTCACAGCAGGCGGAGGACCTCTCCAAGCTGGTGGCGGCCTTCAGGGTTTAAATTAAGTGCGCGCATCTTTATATTCGACTGCTGGAACATTTCAAGCCATGGATGAATATTTTGACCATATCACCTCGTATCTACGGGACAAATGCAGGCTCTCCTTTGTAGGACACAAGAGGACCGTGTTGAGGCGCAGGCTGGAGACACGCCTCGAACAGTTGAATCTGCAGGACTTCTGCTCCTATTGGGAATACCTCCTCGGCACTCCAGGGGAGGAGGATAAGCTCTATGACCTAGCCACCACCAACGAGACTTCATTTTTCAGGAACATGGATCAGTTTGCTTTCCTGAAATACGACATAATCCCACGTCTTGCGGGGCGTCCCACGGCCGAATCCGGTGGTATACGGATACTCTCCGCCGGTTGCTCCACCGGTGAGGAGCCGTACTCCATAGCCATGACCCTGGTCGACGCAATCCCACCCCAAAATGATTTGCGGCTGGAGATAGTTGCCGGTGACATTAGTGAAAGCTGCCTCAAGGCAGCCAGGTCCGGCCATTATGCAGACGACAGGTTGTCCAGGCTTCCCGTCGGTTACCGGGAGAGGTTCATGGTAAGCGATTCAGATGGGGCTACGGTCAGTGATGAGCTCAAAAAGATGGTGCGCTTCGTGCGTCTTAACCTGGACGACCTGATGAAGTCGGAGTGCCCGGCATGGATAGCCGGTCTGGGCCTTTTCGACATTATCTTCTGCCGCAATGTGATGATCTACTTTGCCCCTTCCTGCCAGCAAAAGCTTGTGGATACTCTATACCAGCTGCTGCTACCCGGCGGCTATCTCTTTACCGGAGATGCGGAGCCGTTGCACATGTTCAGCCACCGGTTTGCCACCGTTGCCACAGAAGGGTGCCTTATCTATCAGAAAACGGAGAGTTATCCCCATGACAAATCCCTTTGAAGGCGTTGCCTCCAGCCGCTCACTGCTTGACGGGAAGAGCGCCCGGGAACTGCTCTATCTGGTTGCCGATGATGAGCAGGGGTTCAGGTCCGAAGCCATTGCCAGACTGCTATCCATGGGTATTGCCTCGATTTATGAGGTGCTGGAGCGGGGGGTGCGCGAGGAGAGTGATGCCGATTTCCGCAACGGGGCAATGGATGCCCTTGTGGCATTCGGCAGGGAGGCACTCCCCTATCTGGTAAGACTTCTGCAGGATGCCAACGAGGAGGTGCGTAATTTTGCCTGCGTCATGCTGGGAGATATCGGCAGCAGGGAGGCCGTCTCACCGCTCATAAGGACTCTGGGAGACAAGGATGCCAACGTCAGTCACAGCGCCGCCGAGGCCCTGGGGAAGATAGGAGACCGTTCGGCGCTTTTTGCCCTGATCGAGCTGCTTAAGGGGGATTTTTGGGTGCAGTACTCGGCCATAACGGCAATTGCCGAGATGCGTGATTATCGAGCAGTCCCCCATCTGTTGCAGCTTCTTGACAACGAGCTCCTGTCCGGTGCGGTCATCGATGCCCTTGGGGCCATAGGTGATCCCCGGGCCCTCCACCCTCTGGGGAAGGTTTTCCCCGTTTTGGATGACAACCTTGCCGGCAAGGCTGCAAGGGCAATGATGGCAATCTACCGTTCTGCCATGGAGTCCATGAGCTACAAAAACAGTCTGGCCGGTTATCACCAGCCGGAGCATCTGCAAAAGGTAATCAGCCGCGAAGGTGTGGAAAGGCTCCGTGCCATGCTTTCAACCTGCAGGGATGGTGAGGCCCTGGAGGCGGTAATAATGCTCCTTGGTTGGTATGGGGACGTCTCCTCGGTTGGAACCTTCTTATCCCTGCTAGGCGAGCATAAATTGCAGATGGCAGTGGAGAATGCCCTGTTTGCCATGGGGAGGGAGGCAATCGGCGTCCTGGAGAGCGCACTAGATGACGAAAACGATCGCGTAAAGATTGTTGCTTTGCGCGCGCTTCGCCTGGCAGGGAAGGTTGAGAGGCAGGAGAGGGTAGCCACATTCCTCCTCTCGCCGAACGAGGAGTTGCAGCTAGAGGCTGCTGAGACGGTTGCCAACTCTCCTGACGGGGCCTATCTCCAGATCCTCCTTGAATTGCTGAGGCGAGGTGGGGGAGGGGTGGCCTTCAAGGCCGCTGAGGCTCTTGGTAATTTCCCTTTTACCTCCCTGGAGGATCCCATTGCAGGCATGGCTGTAAGCGACAGCAGCGAGCTAAGGATGCGCGGCGCTTTGCTTCTTTGTCATGTGAAAGACGATGGAAGCGAATATCTGCTCGACAGATTCATGCATGATACCGATGCCGAGGTGAGGAAGATCGCCATGAAAGCTGCCGGTATCAGAAAGGCGGCAGTAGCGGTGCCAAAGCTGGGGGCTGCATTGCACGACCCTGATCTATCCGTTGTTTTGTCTGCAATTATGGCAATAGCCGAGTTTCGCACACCACTGCTGGTCGATGATCTCCTTGCACTGCTAGGCAAGGTCGATGAATCGGTGGATTTTGCCGTCGTAAAGGCTGTCGGCATGATGAGGGCAAAAGAGGCTGAGGAGATCCTTGTGGAGCATCTTCGCAGCGGTTCCCCTTCCCATCGTATCGAGTATGCCCTGCTGGAGAGCCTGGGGAGGATTGGCGCCACCTCGGCCTCCGAGATGATTCGCAGCCGCTATCTGCTTTCAGGCGATCCGGACTTAAGGCGCCTTGCGGTGGAGACCCTCGGCAACCTGGGTGACGCAGACTCAATCCATGCGGTTGCCTGCGCCCTTAAGGACGGTCACTGGAGCGTCAGGGTCGCTGCCCTGCAGATCCTTGGCAGGCTCGGCGGAGCCAGGGAAATTCCCCTTCTACTCGAAGCGGTAGGTGATGATGACATTATGGTGCGCAAACATGCCATCCTTGCCCTTGGTGAGATACGTTCCGTGTCGACCATCCCGATCCTGGTGCAGCAGTTGGCTGACATGGAGATGAGCAGGCATGCTTTCACCTCCCTGCTCAGGTTCGGCCATCAGGCACTTCCTTGGCTGCACAGGCATATGATGAAAAGTTACACCGTTGATATCAGGGTGAGGCTGATCGATCTGATCGGCAAGATCGGTGACAGGAAAAGCGTAGAGCCTCTCATGGAACTTCTGGATGATCCTAATCCGTCCGTCAGGTTGGCGGCCATAGACTCCCTGGCATTCTGTTTCGACAGCCTGCTCCTGAAAAGATTGACCTCTCTGAAGAAGCACGATGCCGACGAAGAGGTCAGGGAGAGGGCCGACCTTGCCCTGAAAACCTTTTCCATGGAGAAGTACAGCTAGGATGTCTCTCAGGGAAAACCAGATCATGCAGCCCGAGGAGTTCAGGCTACTGAGGGAGTTCGTTGCCGCGGAGTTCGGTCTGCTCATGGATGAGGGGAGGGTTGCATACCTCTCATCCAGGCTTCTGCCTCGACTCCGCGAGCTCCATCTCGAAACGTTCATGGATTATTACACCCATCTCAAATTCTCCCCACGTGGCGGAGAGGAGCTGCGGCAGTTCATCTCCCTCGTTACCAACAACGAGACATATTTTTTCCGCGAGGATGCCCAGTTGCAGGTACTTGCCGGGCATGTTATCCCTCTTTTAAAGGTTAGGAAACAGCGGGATGGGGAGCGGAAAATCCGTATATACTCTGCTGGCTGCTCCAGTGGTGAAGAGGTCTATACCATTGCCATGATCCTCCTTGAGTCGGGGCATTTTCTCTGGGAGTGGGATCTGATGGTAAGCGGCATCGACGTTGATCCGCTGATGATAAAGAGGGCGCAGGAGGGGGTATACTGCGGACGGGCTTTCCAATCGACCCCGCAACAGCTCCTGGATAAGTATTTCTCAAGGGTCGGAGATTGCTACCGCGTAAAAAACTCTCTCCGTGCCATCACCAGCTTTCAACAGGGGAACCTGCTTACCCTTGATCCTTTTCTCGGCAAAGAGCCGGTAGATGTGATATTCTGCCGCAACGTATTCATTTATTTCAGCGACGATACGACCAGAAAGGTAGTGGAGAGCTTTGCCAATCTGCTGGAGCCGGATGGGTACCTGTTCCTCGGCCATTCAGAGTCCCTCTCCAGAATCTCATCTCTATTCCAGCCGTCAAGGCATCCGGGCGCCATCGTCTACAGCAAAAGGGGCTGAAGTTGCCAACAGGTCAGGGAGCAACGCAAAAGATACGTGTGCTGGTGGTGGATGATTCCGCCTTCGTACGCCGGGCTATCATCAGGATGTTCGAGAGCAGCCCTGATATAAGCATCGTCGATGTTGCGGCGGACGGCGCCATGGCAATCGAGCTGATCAAGAAGCAGCGGCCTGACGTCGTCACCCTCGACGTGCAGATGCCGGTGCTGGATGGCTTGTCGGCTCTGGAGATAATCATGCAGGAGTGCCCTGTGCCGGTGGTCATGCTCAGCTCTCTTACCGGCAGGGGAGGGGAGAAGACTCTCCGGGCGCTGGAGCTGGGGGCTGTGGATTTCATCGACAAGAGCTCTGCCGGCGGGCCGATGGAGTTCGGCAACCTGCTGCAGGAGCTGACCTCCAAAATACACGTTGCAGCCCGCATCGACCTGGCAAAACTGCTCAAAAAACAGTCGGTCAAGCTGCCGGCGCCATCTCAACCGATGGCAGGCAGGGGGAGTGGAAGCGAAGCGGTTCTCATCGGGGTATCAACAGGCGGGCCACCGGCACTGCAGGAGGTGCTCAGCTCCCTGCCGGCAAATTTCCCTGCTCCGATCCTTATAGTCCAGCATATGCCGGAGGGGTTCACCGCTTCCCTGGCCGAACGTCTGAACCGCGCCTGTGCCATCGAGGTAAAAGAGGCTGCTGACGGTGAAACCCCCCTCCCGGGAAGAGTTTACATTGCACCTGGTGGGGTGCACATGAAGCTCAGGCGCAGAGGGGAGGATCTGCAGCTGACTCTCGACCCGGAACCACACGATACCCTGCACAGGCCTTCCGTAGATGTACTTTTCGAGTCGGCTGCCAATGCCTGCGGTGCAAGAACCGTCGGTTTTGTCCTGACAGGCATGGGGAGGGATGGCGCGGCAGGAGCGCTGGCCCTGAAGATGGCGGGGGGGCGAGTGGTAGTGGAGTCTGAACAGAGCGCCGTGGTTTTCGGCATGCCGAAAGCGGTGCAGGATTGCGTTGCGGTGGATGCCTCAGTCCCCTTGAGCCAGGTGGCTGAGACAATGCTGAAATTGACCTGATTACGATGAACAATTAACTTTTTAGGAGAGATGCATATTGTTGGACAGCAATAACATAGCAATCGTTCTTGTCGAGCCACAGAGCCCAGGCAATGTGGGGATGGTCTGCAGGGCCATGAAAAATATGGGGCTTACTCGGTTACGCCTGGTTAATCCCTGCGACATAACCCACCTTGACGCGATTAAGTTTGCTGTGTCTGCCCGCGATGTCCTTGAGCAGGCAGCAATCTATCCCACCCTTGCCGATGCCCTTGCCGATATCCCGTTATCCGTGGCGACAACCCGTCGTCACGGCAAGTATCGTCAGGAGATATGTACCCCTTCTGAGATTGTTACCCGCTTGAAAAGCGACGGCGGGCGAAACCGTGCCGCCCTTGTGTTCGGCCGCGAGGACAGCGGGCTTACGACTGACGAGGTAGCTCTTTGCCGCTGGCAGGCTACTATCCCGACGTCGGACGAGTACGGCTCGCTCAACCTTGCCCAGGCGGTACTCATCTTCAGTTACGAACTTTTCGGCGGTCTGCTGGAATCGTCCGTAGGAGAGGTGCGAACACTGGCTACCGGGGAAACTCTCGAGGCCATGTATGGCCAGATGGAGAGGGTTTTGCTCAAAATCGGTTTTCTTAACCCAGAGAATCCGGCACACCTGATGCGTACCTTGCGGCGTATCTATGCCCGGGCAGAACTTGATGAGCGCGAGGTTTCAATAGTCAGGGGGATGATGTCCCAGATAGACTGGGCCGCAAGCGACTTCAAGGGGAAGAAGGGGGAGTCTTGAACGCAACACACATCGGCCTGGTAGCAGGGGTTCTAACAAGTATGGCGGTCGTCCCCCAGGTGGTACGCACCTGGCGGACGAAGCAAGCCAGGGATCTCTCCATCTGGCAGCCGCTTCTCCTTGTGGCCGGCATGCTGCTCTGGTTCGTGTACGGAGTCATGATCGAAGATCTGCCCCTGATTGCCGCTAATCTCTTCTCCCTTGCCTGTTACGTTCTCCTCATCGGGATGAAGCTTGCCTATGACAGGAAGCCTTGAGTCACCATGGCCTGGCCGGTGGCCCGTAAGGCCTGTACCAGTAAGGTTCGTAGCCGTAACCGTAGAAATAGGGATCGTACATTGTCGGTGAAGGTGGGTAAAGGGGCATTCTGTCCCAACCTGTCCCTTCCCAGAGGTGCCATTCACGCATCCTTACCACCGGGTAGGCGTATTCCATCTCATCCAGTCGCTGCACCTTCTTCCCCTTTATCTCACCTACCAGTGATATCAGCATCCCTTTCCTGAAAATCATTCCGTCAAGGTAATCTCCTGTGGTGGCCAGAAACCTCCCGTGGGAGATGAAGGTCTCCTCCGGCAGGCCGCTGTCGCTGAGATTGAAATTTACGATTTCCAATTGCGAACCTTCCGACGTGTTCTTGAGGCCGGCTATTCTCCCCCCCAGCATCACATGTCTGCCGATGTATTTCTCCGTGCTTTCCTTTAACTGGATAAAAGTGGCATCCGTATCCACCAGTTTGCGAGACTGCTCGCTGATTGCCCTTGTGCAGCCTGGAATAATCATGGCTATGGTGATGATGGAAAGAAGAAGAGCACGCATCTCTAACCCCCATGTCGTGGTTTTACTAGCCGTTTTGTAAGGAGCAGCGCCAAGATGAGTATATCATGCCGTGGCGTGCTCAGCGAATAACTCTGTTTCGTGGTCGCGTATCTGCCAAGACTGGAAACTGTTTAATCAGCATCATTCTCCGATTTTACGCCAGCTTTCTGCGTTGACAACAAACCGCATTTTTTGTATACAGTATACAACATTTCTGACCAGAACTTCACTGATAAGTGCAGTTGAAAATGAACCCCAATCCAGGAGGATAGAGATGATCGAAGCTTATCTTAAGCATGAAGAAGAGCGTAATGCCCAGGGTATTCCGGCGCTTCCACTCAGCCCGGAGCAGACAGGCGAGCTCTGCGCCCTGCTTGAAAATCCGCCGGCAGGGAGGGAAGGTTTCCTCGTAAACCTGCTCAAGGAGCGTGTCTCCCCCGGCGTCGACCCGGCTGCCGAGGTGAAGGCCGCATTTCTTGCGGCAATTATCAATGGGAGCAAGAAGTCTCCTCTGGTGTCCAGGGTGGATGCTGTGCGCATCCTCGGTACCATGATCGGCGGTTACAACGTAGGCCCGCTGGTAGATGCCCTGTCCGATACCGAACTGGCCGAAGAGGCCGCTTGCGCACTCTCCGGGATGACCCTGGTCTACGACGGCTTCGACAGGGTGGTGGAGCTCTCCAAATCCAATGCCTCCGCCATGAAGGTCCTCAAGTCCTGGGCCGATGCCGAATGGTTCACCAAGCGCCAGGGGGTGCCCGAGACCGTCAAGGTTAAGGTCTTCAAGGTCGAGGGTGAGATCAATACCGACGACTTCTCCCCTGCTGGTGACGCCTGGAGCCGCCCCGACATTCCGCTGCACGCCCTTGCCATGGGGAAGACCCGTTTCCCGAACCGCCTCGGCCAGATTGCCGAGTGGCGGGCCGCCGGTAATCAGGTCGCTTTCGTCGGAGACGTGGTTGGTACCGGTTCCTCCCGTAAATCTGCATGCAACAGCGTCCTGTGGCACATGGGCCAGGATATCCCCTGCGTACCCAACAAGAAGAGCGCCGGCGTGATAATCGGCGGGGTCATCGCCCCGATCTTCTTCAACACCGCCCAGGATTCCGGCGCCCTCCCCATCAAGGCAGACGTGACCAGGATGAACGATGGCGATGTCATCACCATCAACACCGCCAAGGGTGAAATCACCAACGACAAGGGGGAGGTCATCTCCACATTCAAGCTATCCCCTAACACCATAGCCGACGAGTTTCGTGCCGGCGGCCGGATTCCCCTGATCATCGGCCGCGCCGTAACCGAGAAGGCCCGTAAGGCCCTCGGCCTTGGCGATACCGATGTATTCACCAAGCCGGTAAACCCGGTCGCAAAGGCAGATCAGGGTTACTCCCTTGCCCAGAAGATGGTCGGCAAGGCCTGCGGCGTGGCAGGTGTCCTCCCCGGTACCGCCTGTGAGCCGAAGATGACCACCGTAGGAAGCCAGGACACCACCGGCCCCATGACCGCCGACGAGCTGAAGGAGCTGGCATGCCTCCGCTTCCTCTCTCCCATGTTCATGCAGTCCTTCTGCCACACCGCCGCCTATCCGAAACCGGCTGACGTGAAGATGCACAAGAATCTTCCCAAGTTCATCACCGAGCGTGGCGGCGTCCCCTTGAAGCCGGGCGACGGCGTCATCCACTCCTGGCTGAACCGCCTCCTCCTGCCCGACACTGTCGGCACAGGTGGCGACTCCCACACCCGCTTCCCCATCGGCATAAGCTTCCCGGCCGGTTCAGGCCTGGTGGCCTTCGCCGGTGCCATGGGATTCATGCCCCTGGACATGCCCGAGTCTGTGCTGGTCCGCTTCAAGGGCAAGCTAAACCCCGGCATCACCCTGCGTGATGCTGTCAACGCCATCCCCTACTGGGCCATCAAGCAGGGTAAGCTGACCGTTCCCAAGAAGAACAAAATCAACGTCTTCAACGGCCGCATCCTGGAGATGGAAGGGCTTCCCGACCTGACCGTTGAGCAGGCCTTCGAGCTGACCGACGCCGCTGCCGAGCGTAGCGCCGCTGCAGGCTGCATCCAGCTCTCCAAGGAGTCGGTGGCCACATATCTCCGTTCCAATGTTGCCCTGATGAAGCAGATGATCAAGGATGGCTACCAGGACGCCCAGACCCTGCAGAACCGCATCGTCGCGGTCAATGCCTGGCTCTCCAACCCGGAACTTCTCGAGGCGGACAAGAACGCCGAGGCTACCGGCGCATATGCAGATGTCATCGAAATCGACCTGGCCGAGATCACCGAGCCGATCCTGGCTTGCCCCAACGATCCGGACGACGTCAAGCTTCTCTCCGAGGTTGCCGGCACATCGATACAGGATGTGTTCCTCGGCTCCTGTATGACCAACATCGGCCACTTCCGTGCTGCCGCCGAGATCTGGAAGGGGCAGAAATTCAATCCGGAAGTCCGCACATGGATCTGCCCGCCGACCCGCATGGATCAGGACAAACTGAAGGACGAGGCATATTTTGCCGTCTACAGCGCCTTCGGAGCCAGGATCGAGATCGCCGGCTGCTCCCTATGCATGGGTAACCAGGCCCGTGTACCGGATGGGGTGAACATGTTCTCCACCTCAACCCGCAACTTCGACGATCGTATCGGCGATGGCGCCAAGGTGTTCCTCGGCTCTGCCGAACTGGGAGCGGTGGCTGCCACTATGGGCAAGCTCCCCACTGTTGCCGAGTACATGGCGGTGTTCAAGGAGAAGGTTGAGCCCAATGCGGCCAAGATCTACCAGTACCTGCAGTTCGACGAGATGCCGGAGTACAAGTAGTCTCTTCGGCTTAATACCGAGGTCCAG
>CALMOE010000158.1 GCA_937871715.1 uncultured Geobacter sp.
GGGAATAGAGGCGGGAAAGTCGAGGAATTTGCCGCCCGGCCACCCTCCGGCGGAAAAGAGAAAGGCCCCTGCCATTCGGGGCAGGGGCCTTTTCGATTCGGGCCGGGATGATCAGGCGGCCACCCGGCAGAGCATGGTCAGCACCCGATGGAGGGTGGCCTTCATCTCACTCCGCTCGACGATCATGTCCAGCATGCCGTGCTCCAGGAGGTACTCCGCCCGCTGGAACCCCTCGGGGAGCTTGGCGCGGATGGTCTGCTCGATGACCCTGGGGCCGGCGAAGCCGATGAGCGCCTTGGGCTCGGCGATGTTCAGGTCCCCCAGCATGGCGAAGCTGGCGGTGACCCCGCCGGTGGTGGGGTCGGTGAGTATGGAGATGAAGGGGAGCCCCTTGGCCTTCAGCTTGGCCAGGGCCGCCGAGGTCTTGGCCATCTGCATCAGTGACAGGATGCTCTCCTGCATCCGGGCGCCGCCCGATGCGGAGACGACGATCACCGGAGTCCCCTCCTCCAGGCCGCGCTCGATGGCCCGGGTGATCTTCTCGCCGACAACGCTCCCCATGCTCCCCCCCATGAAGGAGAAGTCGAACACCGCCAGCTGCACCTTCAGCCCCTCCATCTCCCCGGAGCCGCAGATGATGGCGTCCTTGGAGCCACCCTTGGCCACGGCCGCGTCGATGCGGGACTGGTAGCTCTTGGAGTCCTTGAAGTCGAGGAAGTCGACGGAGACCATGCCGGCGTCGTACTCGCTGAAGCTGCCGGCGTCGAGGAGTAGATCGATCCTCCTCCGGGCAGAGATGCGGAAATGGTGACCGCACTTGGGGCAGACGTTGAGGTTAGCTTCCAGATCCTTGGTGATCAGGGATTCGCCGCAGGATGGGCATTTGGTCCAGAGCCCCTCGGGTACCTTCACCTTCTTCTCGTCTTTAACCGCCATCGGCGCCTTGTCGCGTTTGAACCAGGCCATTTTCTACCTCGCAAGCGGCACCGTCCGGTGCCGGCAGATTTTGATTGTTTGCTTAAAGGTGGTGAATTTTAGCATCAGTAAACGACTCTGGCAACAGAAATGGCAAACTCCCCCGCCACTGCTCAGGCGGCGCCGTCCACCCCGCCCCTAAGCCCCTTGACGGCGGCGCAGACCCGCTCCACCAGCTCCTCCCCCCGGTGCTCCTCGAAGAGCTTCACCAGGGCGCTCCCCACAACCACCCCGTCGGCAACGCGGGCCACTGTTGCGGCCTGCTCGGGGGTGGAGATGCCGAAGCCGACGGCAACGGGGAGGCTGACCCTGGAGCGGATCGTCTCCACCATGGCGCCGATGTCGGCGGCCACCGTCGCCCTTGCGCCGGTCACCCCGGCCACGGAGACGTAGTAGACGAATCCTGCAGCCACCCTCTTCACCCTGGCGATGCGCGACTGGTCCGACGTGGGGGTGAGGAGGGAGATCAGGTCGACCCCCGCCCCCCTGGCCAGGCGGCCGAACTCAACCGCCTCCTCCGGTGGGAGGTCCACCAGCAGCACCCCGTCGACCCCGGCTGCCGCGGCCTCCTTGCAGAAGCGCTCCTGGCCGAAGGCAAAAACCGGGTTGAAGTACCCCATGAGGAGTATGGGGACGTCGCAGGTCTCGCGGACCCTTTTTACCATGGCTAAAATGGCCGCCAGGGTGGTGCCGCCGGCCAGGGCCCGCTCGGAGGAGAGCTGGATGGTCGGCCCGTCGGCCATGGGGTCGGAGAACGGCATCCCCAGCTCCATGATGTCCGCCCCCGCTGCCGCCATGGAGGGGATGAGGCGCTCGGTCAGCGCCAGATCCGGATCCCCGGCGGTGACGAAGGTAATCAGCGCCTTGCGCTTCTCTTTCTTCAGCTGTGCAAATCTTTTCCCGATCCTGGTCATAGGGGCTCCGCTAAGGTTTTTCTGAACTGCGTCATCAACTGGTTGAGAGTGCCGGGGCGGGATTCCTCCCCTGGGCCGCTGCCATCCGTCCCATGATCTCGCGGCGGTACTTGCGGATCTTGGTTTCGTATATCCTGGCCTGCCTGCCGCTGCCGCAGTATAGCCGCTTGGCGGCCATCAGGTTGCCGTCGGCAACCTTTAGCTTCTCCTTAAGCTCGCGCACCGCTGCTGCGGCGCATTTTTCATCGTGCTTCATCTCAGCCGGGGAGTAACCGTGGCTCCTCGCCCGCTGCGGCATCAGCTGCCAGACCCCCAGGGCCCCCTCGCTGGAGACGGCATGACTGGAGAGGTAATGCCCGCCGGTCTCGGCAAGGGCTATCTCCGCCAGATCGATCGGCTTGAAAGGGGTGTCGAGGGTCGTTTCGTAACAGAGATATGCCAGCCGGTGAGCTCTCGCTCTTGTGGTGCGGAGGGCAAAGGCGGCGGTGATGGCGGGCAACTGCTGCTGCCTTTCGAGTCTGTCCCCATCCTCCTCCCGCTCCTTTGCCACTGGTCCGGCGGCCGCTACCGGGGGTGCTGCTCCCGGGTCTGCCCCGACAGAGGCAAGGTTGTTCTGCACGGCAACGAGGAGGAGGAAGGAAAGAATTATTAATTGTATTCGCATAGGTAATAAGTGGGAGGATTGAGTGGCTTTGCCGGCTGCCGGGGTGGACAACGACATCTGTCCAGCGGCGGGAAGTGGCTGCGGGGATGCCGGCGGGTAACTCCTTTCGTGCATGGATTTCGCCCCCAAAGGGCGCGTCAAGGGCATTAAACGCCAAAAGGCCCCATAAACAGGACCTTTCTCTCGACACGCTCTCTATGAGCGATGAAGGGCTTATATCTCACAACGGGCAAAGTGTCAATGCTTTTTTTGACTTTACCCTTTATTTACAGCTAGTTACAAGGCCAACAAAAACAACTGGGACGCGGACCGCGACACATCCTGAACCAAGCGAGCCGCGGATTTTGACTCGGCCGGAGGCCTCGCCCTCCGGGCAGCCTGCGCTGTCCAATACGCAAGGCGAATTGTAGGCAAGATCAAGGCTGTCGAGGCACGACGCGGAGGCGGAGCCCCCGCTTACTAAAACCAGTGCAAGAAACGCGAATTTCGCGGCAAGGTCAAGGCGCCTGACGAGCAGACCGCGAGGCGTAGCAGCGCTACGTTGAGCGGGCTGGGAGGAGGGCAACGCCGAGATTGCCCGAAAGTCGCGTTTCAGAGGGAAACCCCCATCGCCTGGGCCACCGTATGCATGTCCTTATCCCCCCTCCCGGAGAGGCAGACGACGATGGACTGCTCCTTCGGCAGGGTCGGCGCCAGCTTGAGGACGTGGGCGATGGCGTGGGATGACTCCAGGGCGGGGATGATCCCCTCCTCCCGAGTCAGAGCCTTGAACCCCTCCAGGGCCTCGTCGTCGGTGATGGAGACGTACTCTGCCCTCCCCGTGTCCTTCAGCCAGGAGTGCTCCGGCCCGACCCCCGGGTAGTCCAGGCCGGCGGAGATGGAGTGGGCATGGGCGATCTGGCCGTCTTCGTCCTGGAGGAGGTAGGTCTTGTTGCCGTGGAGCACCCCGACGCTGCCGGCGCAGAGGGGGGCGGCGTGCTTGCCGCTGGGGATGCCGTAGCCCGAGGCCTCGACCCCCACCATCCGCACCGACGCGTCCTTGAGGAAGGGGTAGAAGAGCCCGAGGGCGTTGCTCCCCCCGCCGACGGCCGCCACCAGCACGTCGGGGAGGCGCCCCTCGGCCTTCATGTGCTGGGCCCTCGCCTCCCGGCCGATCACCGCCTGGAAGTCCCGCACCATCATCGGGTAGGGGTGGGGTCCGGCCACGGTGCCGATGACGTAGAAGGTGTCGCGGATGGTGGTCACCCAGTTGCGCAGCGCCTCGTTCATGGCGTCCTTCAAGGTGGCTGTGCCGGAGGTGACCGCCGTCACCTTGGCGCCGAGGAGCTTCATGCGGAAGACGTTCAGGGACTGGCGCTGGATATCCTCCGCACCCATGAATACCTCGCACTCCATCCCCATCAGGGCGGCGATGGTGGCGGTGGCCACCCCGTGCTGGCCGGCGCCGGTCTCGGCGATCACCCGCCTCTTCCCCATCCGTTTCGCCAAAAGCCCCTGGCCGATGGTGTTGTTCACCTTGTGGGCGCCGGTGTGGTTCAGGTCCTCCCGCTTGAGGTAGATCTTCGCCCCGCCGAGCCTCTTCGTCAGCTTCTCCGCATAGTAGAGGGGGTTTGGGCGGCCGACGTACTGCCGCAGGTAGTAGTCGAACTCCGCCTTGAACTCCCGGTCGTTCTTGTACTTCCTGTAGGCCTCCTCCAACTCCAGGAGGGCCGGCATGAGGGTCTCGGAGACGTATCTGCCGCCGAACTGGCCGAAGTGGCCATGCTTGTCTGGATAGGTCATGATTACTCCCACAATCCTCGAATCCGGCTGTTGGACGCTCAAATTACAAAAACAGGGGCGCCTCACGAACTGGGACAATGTTCAACCGCCGCATCCGGGATGATTAATTGGGGTGAAGATACACTCGCAGGGTGGCCGACGCAACCGCTTTTTGCTGCTTGCCGGGGGGTGGCAGGGCTACCCCGGCGGCCGCAGCAGCCAGATGGTCAGCGGCAGGGTGAAAAAGGAGAGGCAGGTCTGGGCGGTGATGATCGCCGACATGCTCTCGTGGTCCCCCCCCATCTGGCGGGAGAGGATGTATGCCGAAGGGGCGGTGGGGACGCTGAAGAGCAGCACCGCCACCCCCACCCCCACCGGGGAGAGCCCCTGTCCGGTTGCCAGCCACCAGGCGATGACCGGCTTGAAGAGGAACTGCACCGTACTGCTCACCATGAGTGGCTGCCAGTGGCGAAGGAGCGAACCGGCCCGGCAGGCGGCGCCCACCGCCATCAGCCCCACGGGGAAGGCCGCCTTGCCCGCCAGGGCGAGGGCCCCGTCAACCGCCTTGGGGAGCGGCACCCCGAGGGCATTAACCCCTACGCCGATCAGGCACCCCAGGATGAGGGGGTTGCGCAGCAGGTCGCCGCCGAGCCTCACCGGGTCGATCCCCGCCCCCTGCCTCACGGCCACGGAGAAGGCGGAGACGCAGAGGACGTTGACCAGGACGATCATGAAGCCGGCGCCGAGGGCGGCCAGCATCAGCCCCTCCCTGCCGAACATGTTCTCCGCCAGCGCCAGGGCCACGAAGGTGTTGAAGCGCACCCCCCCCTGGAAGAGGGAGGTGAAGGCCCTCCCCCCCATGCGCCGGCTTACCAGCCACCAGAGGGTCACCAGCAGGGCGCTGGCGGCCACCGCACCCTCCACGGTGACGAGTATCTTCAGCCAGGGGAGGTCGCCGATCCTCTTCCCCGCCAGGTTGTGAATCAGGGTGGCCGGCATGAGCAGGAAGTAGGTCAGCTTTTCCGCCGATGGCCAGAAGGATTGGGGGAGGAAGTCGCTGCGCCGGATGGCGTAGCCGGCCAGGATCATGGCCAGCACCGGGGCAAGGGTGTCGAATATGGAGGTCATGCTCTACTCTCCTCAAGAAAGAGGATAGCAAAAGAAAAGTAGCAAAAGAAAAGTGTCAAACCTACACAATTTACTTTATCAAGAGTGTAGGTTTGACACCATAGTCTCTTACCATAGTCTCTTAGTCTCTCCATAGTCTCTCGGGGCCGGCCTTGACCTGCCGCTTTTGTTTTTGGGCAGGTCCAAGGACGTGGTTATGTGATCCATTATTTGCCGATTAACTTAGGGTAAATTCGAAGGTTAATTCCTGATAAAGCACCTTTAGTACTTACGGCAGTAACTATGTCATCAGGAGCACAAGGCACTATTTTAATGTACTGATCAGCACCTTTTTCAGCGCAAATATTTGATAACAAAGCGTGCTGGTGAGGTGGGATTAGCAGCTTAACTCCGCCATATCCTTGTTTTATGCTTTTTAATATTTCAGGGTCAATTTCATCCAGAAGTTTTCGGATTCTTTCATCAAGAGGTTTTGTTGGAGGGGTTGCATTAAAAGTCACAGGGGCTTTGTTTACTCCGATTTGCAGGCTCCCTGGAGAGTCTTTCATGTCCTGCACCACTGAGATTTTTTCTGATGGGGCTGTTTCTTTAGAGGCTGATTCAACTGTTGGGGGTTTTTCGTTATGAGTAGATTTATCACTATTCCTTTTTGGTGGCTTATTCTCTGTGAATTTTGCTTTTTCTTGTTGGGTAGTTGGTTGGGGTGCTGCGTTGGGTGGTGGGTTCGAGGTCGCGTAAAATCCCCGAACTGTGTAAATCGTTCCGATGATAGTAAATACTCCGACCACGCAAGAACCAATGTATGTAATCACTTTTCGCCATAGAGGCCAACTTTTGTTCATGTTTTTGCCTTTATTATTTTGATTCACATAACTCGTTATTGACCAGTTACAAAGTTTCTACATATATAAACTGTTTCTAAATCT
>CALMOE010000159.1 GCA_937871715.1 uncultured Geobacter sp.
CTTTTTAAATGGTCGGGGCGAGAAGATTCGAACTTCCGACCCCCTGCTCCCGAAGAAAGTAATCCCACATACTATTCCGTTTCAAGCAATTTCAAAACTGTAACCTCTATAGCATTATTCTCGTTGACAATCATTATGTTATGCAACATACTGTTTCATATAATTTCACCTATTACCAGAATACTAGAGGTTACACGAGAGGTTACACGGAAACGATGTAACCTCCAATGAAGGGGGAGCTATGAAATTCACGGACAAATATATTTCGAATCTGAAGCCTCAAGAAAAGATGTTCCAGGTGAGAGAGTCGGAAGGCTTTGGCGTTCGCGTGCTCCCCTCCGGCCTCCGGATATTCATTTTCGTTTATACAATCGCCGGGAAACGCCGCCAGATGAATTTAGGCGATTACCCTGATGTAACCCTTGCCACGGCAAGAGCCAGGGCAGCAGACGCAAGGAAGGCGCTTAAGCATGGTAAAGACCCACAAGCGGTTGGCTTTGAATGGCACCGCGACCCAGAGAGGGAGAAGAGAGAGGCAGCCAAGGCCGAAGCAGAAGAGTTGAAGAACCCCACGGTTGCCGCTCTGGCATCGGATTACATCGAGAAGTACGCCAAGAAGCACAAATCATCGTGGGAGGAGGATCAGCGTATTCTGAACAAGGATGTTGTTCCGGCATGGGGGAAGAGAAAAGCCAAGGACATTACCCGCCGGGACGTGCTGACGCTGTTGGAGAACATGGAAGGGCGCGGGAACGGGATCACGACTAACACGTTCAAGATCATCCGCCGGATGTTCCGGTTTGCCGTTAAGCAGGAGATTATCACCACTACCCCCTGCTATGCTTTTGAGAGAGGGGATGAATTACCCCGGCCTGTATCCAAGGAGCGCGCACTTTCCGAAGAGGAAGTGAAAGCGTTTTTGACCGGCATCGACAATACGGCAATCTCCGAAGAGATCAGGAATATTCTGAAGCTCATACTTATTACCGGACAACGCCCCGGCGAAGTAACAGCAATGCACACCAGCGAGATCAGCGGCAAGTGGTGGGAGTTCACCCCGAAAGAAACTAAGATTACGAAAGAGATCCCCCGTAAGCAACGCATCTATTTGACAGACACGGCGCTTGCATTGATCGGTGACACCAAAGGCAAGGGCTACATCTTCCCGTCGGCTATAACCAAGCTGGATGACAACGACAACGTGATAGACGACTGCATTACAGAACGTGCTGTCAGTGGCGCGTTACGCCGGAACCTGTTGACCCATGAAGTGAAATCCAAGCCGGCGACCTGGAAGAAAGCAGTCAGCACCGCAAAGAACAAATCCAAGCGTAAGCCGTTTGTTGTTCCAGAAGAGAGAAAACTTGATATAGCCAAGTTCACCCCCCACGACCTGCGCAGGACCTGTGCTACCCTGATTTCCGAGATCGGTTATCCGGATGAAGTGGTTGACGCCATTCTGGCCCACTTGAAGAAAGGCGAAATCCGGACCTACAACAAAAACAAATATGACAAAGAGAAACAGGCGGCAATGCAAGCATGGGAGAGGAAGGTCGGCAGCATCATATCCGGCGAAGCAAGCGGAAAGGTTATCAGTATCCAGCAAGGCAAGAAGAAGACGGTTTGAACTTAACTCCCCGCATTTTCGTAGACATATAACTATTTGACAAATAAAGTAAAAAAGGCCTTGAAATTGCCTGAATTGGAATATAAATTAAGCCCATGAACTGCTCTGATTCGCAACTGATGCTTACGAAGACTATCGAGCAAGTGGCACTATTGCTAACCGACAAACCTTCAGATGGAGTGGTTCTGCATCTCAACCAAGGCGGGCTGACCAACAGGAATGCACCAGAAGCGGCAAAAGTATTGGTCAGGGACCTGCTTGTTCCGGCTTACGAAAAATGCGGCCGAAAAAAGATGGACATTACTGGCACCATTACCTGTCACCTGCACGCAGGTAAGATGCAAAGCCTAGTGCTGTGCCGGCTAAAGCAGATCAAATTAGCACCCGAATTTTTACCGGCAGGAGTTGTACTCCGAGCCAAAGCGTAGCGTGAGGGCCATTGCCGGCAGTTTGTAGTGCAATGGTGTACGCACACACGTAAAACACATAACGCAACAGAAAACGACCCCGGCATAATAGCCGGATTACTCGCGGCCTGTGCTGATACTCTCTCCAAACCGGAGGTGTATCGGTACAGGCTTTTTTGTTGCCCAAATGGAGGTTGTATGAATGTTGATCGAATCGTAAGAGAACCAGAGCGTAGACAAATCACAGGCCGAAGTCCCGCAAGTTGGTGGCGAGACGAGCAAGCAGGGAAGGCGCCCCGCAGGATACGCATTGGCGACAACGCTGTGGGCTGGAAATTGTCGGCATTGCTCGCATGGGTCGAGTCTCGTCAGGCCGCCGCACCTCGTCAGGTAGCGGTCCCTGCACCTGGAAAGCGCCGAGGAAGAAAGCCTAAATCGACAATTGCAGCCTCATGATACGACCCGCGAGTTAACACCAGATTGCAGGGCTTGAGTCGGGCCGTACACCTGACTGACGAAGCGGCTGTTCCACCGCGCCCTGCCTTTATTGGACACCGGCAAAGGAACCACCGGACATGGAAAAGAAATCCAGAGGGCACGGCTCATTCTGCATTTCAATGAAAGCCGTCAATATGCTTCTAGCGAATAAAGCAACAGCTCTGCAAATAGGGGCATATCTGACCCTGGCACGCTTTACCAGCGATGATAACCGCTTCAGCACCGCCAGTCTAAAGGCAATCTATAACGCCACTGGTGCCAGCAACATGAAGGGCGGCACCGCAGAAAGAGTTGTTGACGAGATCTGCAAAATAAAGTCAACCGACTGGCACGACACGAAACGCCCATATGTGCTCTATCCGGCGGCATCTTGGGCGAAATCATCTAAAGAGGCGCTGCCAGAAATCCCCCACGGGCTACACCGTGTTCATTATGTTGTTAACGATTTTGGGGATGATCGGAAAGTGTGGTTCCCGAATAGCTTGGTTGACGGGATAGGCAAATTCACGCAGCCATTGAAGCGGCTGAGACAACTTGGGGATGTAGCGGCGAGACTGTTGCTGCTGATGTACGCTCGGCACGACATGATCGAGCACGGGGGGCTCCCTCCATATCACAATGTTTACCAAGCATACAAAACCATACCCCTCAGCAGAAATTTTGGTTGTTCTTTCTGGCGTGCAGAAGCGACTACACCAATTGTCTCGAACCAAATGGCATTCCCTGCCCTTGGCATAACAGAATGGCCGGATAAGCAATCAGAAGAAGATAAACAGGAAAGTCTCTTCTTCGATGCATTACAAGCTTTGGACACTCAAGGATTCATCAATGAGGTTGTGACCGTGATGGATAGAGCGCCAGACAAACCAGATGGACAGCCGCTTTATATTCTGCACACGAAAGAGCGGCACGGCGAGGCCGATACAAGTCTTGATCTCGCTGAGTTTATTGACACGATCACGGAAGAGATAACCGGAACACGTGCCGCTGACAGCCTCGGGCGGTTCAACGGGAAATACAGCGCAATAGTTGTCGCAGGAGAAATCCATGTTGTCGGCATTTACCGGCTACGATTCAGAATCAGCAACAAGCGCAATCATGGAATATCGCAGGCATGGGAGCGTATGCGAGAGGATCACAGCAACATGATTGAAGTGCTACGCGGGCTGTGTGATCGTGCCGATGGCACACAAAACGACAGATAAACTATATATCACGCATGGTTAGAGGCAAATGTTACCTTTAATTCTTTCAATTCTTTCAATTCTTTCAATACTTTCAATCCTTAAAAGAAGTAAGAAAGTGCTCTCTTGTCTGATTTCATCAGACCCACACCTCAAACTGGACTTCTGAAAACAAGGAGAAAACACCATGACCAGCATCGAGCAAGCCATCAAGAACGCAACAGCCATGACACGTAGAACGGGGAAAGCTGACTATCTTAATTTTCTTCGCGGCAAAAAACTCACCAGAGCGCAGGCTATCAAGGCCACATGCTTTGAATGTGTTGGCGGTGAAGATACCAGCCCATGCAAAATAGAAACTTGTCCTTTGACACCTTTCAGCCAATGGAACGGGCAAGGGGAATAGTAGGGCAAGGGGTGCAGTGAGAAAATCTCTGTAATCCGCCGTACAGGGCATCACGGAACATAGAATAGCAAGGAGTGAATCACTTGATAGGCTATAAGCGCTTGCTGTTTGATGAAACTCTGAAGGATCTCATCCCGCAGACCGCTCAGCCATCTATTCGCGCTCTTGAATAGTTTCAGAAATCAACGCATACATGAGGGTGCAGACTGTTTTACGTCTTCTACGCTACAGTTTCTAACATCCTATCCTATAGGTGAATCTCCTATAGTTTATATAATTGCAAAACTCAATCCAAGATATATTTACTGATAGATAAGTTAGATAGCATCGATATATGTACCACGTTGTCAAACATCGTGTAACATTAGACAACCGAAGCAACGTCAGCAGTTTTCAATCCTGTTGACGTTGCCTGCTAAACTCTGCTCCCTTATTTCTTAGGGCTTTCCCGCCAGACCACAATATCCGTATTCTTTATCATCCCATCTCCACATCATACATTCACTTGCATTGCATCGCCCACCTGTGACACCACCCGATACATAAAAAGGACAGTTTTTTCTGGCAGCATCACCAACCGTAAGTACATTCTTGACCATGAGTTACCCTTTCTTGATGTTAGTAGACTACGACAGCGTGTGCTAGATGAAAGAATCTCCGCAAAAAAGTTAACGATCGGATTTAGCCGCAGTGTAGTCATGATATGGTTTATCCCAGTTGACACATGGGAATAGATCTTTCAATTTCTCCATTAGAGAAGGGTCTTCCAATGTCTCCCACGTAATATCTTTAAAATCAAACTCTAAGTTCATGTCTTTGATTAAGCTGTCCGCTTTTGGAATACATTTGGATAACTCAAAAACAAGCCATCTCGTCGCCTCTTCTTCTGATGGCTTATCACCTGGAATTTGCCTAAGAAGTATTTGGGGTGGTCGGTCCATTACAATTGGCAGATAATAGTCTACCAACTGCATCAAAGAGCCTTGCAATTCAGCATCTAGCTGGATTCTGACGTTTTCTTTATGTTCATCAATTAAATCGTTAATTCGCATTACTTCTTTATCAAAAGCAGTCCTTTGATTTTTAAGAATAACCCGGTCTGATTTTTTTAGAGGCCTGGTAAATTCGTCTCGTAGCGCTTTAACTTCGTCATCCAATTGTTTGGAGGATAATTTGCTGTCTTTATCAATGAGGTTAAAAGATGTACTCAGCCTGTTTTCAATATCTCTGTTGTTTGCCAGGCCAATTATTGATTTTGGGAGTTGGATCTTGTGTCTTTGAATCGAGCAACCTCGCAGTTCTATTTCAACATATTGAAGATATGGCTCAAACACTCGGACTTGCCGCGCAACGTTAAAGGCAACAGGGGGGACTTCTCGGAGGTTCTGATTGACTTCTTTAAGTGATTTTTCATTCACCGGGAATACGCTTATTTCAACGGTTGTTTTCTTTGCGTCCTCAACAAGATTAGAGTCTTGAGAAGTTTGGATGATTTCTTTGCGGGCCGACTCAGAAACAGTCAACAAAAGTCGGCTTGCTTCATACTGTGTGAGTTCAACTGCGTTTGGCAGGTCGTCTTCGTCCTTTTCAGTTTCAATGTAGAGAGCGACGGGAGAGAATGTCCATGCATTATCATCACAAATGAGTAATCCAATTCGCAAACCAGAATGATTCCGTATGTCAAAGCCATACTCCTTCAATTTGTTTATGGCATTGATTGACCCATAACCCAGCCTGAAGACATCCTCCGAGAAGTCTATTACCAGATCAATATTGGCCACGCCTCTTCGATCGGCTATAGCAATGAGCGCATCGGCAACCTCATCCTGGATTCCTGGTGCAACCACCGCAATCCGTTTTGTTGAATTTGTGATGATGTTGGCCATCTTCTTACTTGATAGTGCTGTAAATTTAGAAGCCATTTACCCCTCTCCGTCATTACATTGAAGTTAAAGCTATGAATATGCGGTCTTTACTTCCGCCAGTACTGACCTGATGAATAAATTGGTCCATTTGGGTGTGAACCTTTGTGGAATGGTGGCTCTGGTGGGCAAATAAATGATTGCAACTGAGCATCATCCGCATAGCGACTGAAACCATTTCGCCTTAGAGCTGCGATTGCATATTCCTCTGTTGGAAAAACCAGCGCATCGAACACACTGCCAGAATCGGCAATGAAATGAATGCAAACTTCACTGTTTTGCCTTGATGTGATCAAGGCCCAGTTCTGCTGAAGCATACCTACCACCTTCACCCAATAATCATGACTATCGAGAGTGATTACTTCAGGCATAGCTAGCACCCCCCTCAAGCGGGGAAACAAGAGCATCACGTAACACTGCCTCAAGCAGGCGGCGGCTGTCGGCTTCGGTGGTGGTGAGCTGGTTTTCCAACTGGTCGCACAGCGCCATCAGTTCGTCAACTTTGTCGACGATGCGGTGCTGTTCGGCGAGGGGGGGGAGAGGAATAGGAAGACTTCGTAGAATTGTCAAGTTCAGGACATCCATGGTTGTTCCATGAGATTCAGCGAAAAGAAACTCACGTACCCATGGCGCTTGCAGAAGAATACGAATATATTCTGAAACAACTAATTCGCTATTCAATGTCATTTTGATTAAGCGAGGATTGATGATACCCGCCTTGGAATTGGGGGGGAGTATCAAAACCTTGCCGATTGTTCCTACTAGGCTTATGAGCATATCTCCAGGATTGACTTCACACGATTGAAGTTCTTTAAATTTCTTTTCTGAAATGAAGTAATCACCAAAATGAGCATCCTGTTTGATTACTTGTTCTTGACCGTAAATTTTGTAACCAGAGCCTACATAGAACTCTTTCTTCAGTGCTGATCCAAATGGTCCAGCTTTTAGTGCATTAGGGACAGGCTTCGCCAGATGATCAAAGCTGGCGAACACCCATTGCTTCGGCAACTTGAAAGGAGAGTCGTTTAGCCATGCTGCATCAGTAATAAATTTTTTAGTTAATGTACCTTTCTTTATCAAAGCACGCCTTCCCTCGAAAGCACCGGTTAGCATCTGCCTTACATTGCCATCATTCGGGTCTTGCGGCACAAGCCGCCCACGCACAGCCAGGTTAAGGATAGTCTGGCGCAGTTGCTTGATGTGTTCGGGGCGGGTGGTCAGGCGCGGGAGGTGGTCGAGGTGAAAGCGGGCTGCTTCTTTGACTTCTTCTGCTGCAGTCGTGCTGATGCGATTAAGACTGGAGGACACCAAACGGTCGCGTCGCGTTTCGCGCTCGTTCCGTGCCGCCTCCAACTGGTCGCAGAGCGCCATCAGTTCATCGACCTTGGCAACGATACGGTGTTGTTCGGCGAGGGGGGGGACAGCGATAGGGGCTGAGGCCAACTTACCTAAATAAATTCCTTTTTGAGCAGTCCCTTTTCCATGCTCGATAAAATAATCTTGTGCGGACTGACTTCTCAATTGAATCGATAAGAAATTTGAATAAAGATTTGTGCGAATAACAGCCACGCTTCGTTGCAGAGCAAATCTAGGGGCATTAATAGGAACTACGGCAGACCGACCAATTGTTCCAACAATAGTGAGAAGAACGTCGCCAGGCTCAATACGTGTACGAGCGTCTTCTTCAAAAAAGTCTTTATCTGTTAGGTACCTAGTTGGATTTGAGAAACTTATGGCACCATCTAAAATATTTTTACTGCTTAGCATTGGAAATCCAGTCTCTACGTTTCTTGGCGGATTATGTGAACCATCAGTGAGTTTCTCGGATATAGATCCAAGAGAGGTCCATTCCCAATTGGATGGAACTGAATATGGTCTTATCTCAGAAATGCCTTTCTTGTTTATCGAAGATTTAGACGACCGCGACTTCTCCACCTGAATTCGCTTTAGCAAAGCACTTGCAGGCTCATCATTCGGATCTTGTTCCACTAGCTTCCCTCGCACAGCCAGATCAAGAACAAACTTCCGCAAGCGCGGGATTGCGTCCGGTGCATCACTGATGCGGTCAAAGTGTTTCAGCAGTATATCAGCGTTCATCGAAGCAACGCCTCCGCCAGAATCCCTTTCAACTGGTCCCTCAGTTTTGCTGTCTCTGTCTCGGCAGCTTGCAGTTTAACAAGTAGTTCCTCCGGATCGCCGTGGTCATCAGCCACCGTATGAGGATTCTTGAAATCCAGGTTGTATCCCCGCGCCTTGATTTCGTCGATAGTGACTTTCCACGCCTGTACGGTTTCCTGCCGGTTCTCCCGCTCTGCCCCGCCCCACCACTCTACACAGCCGCTCAGATGTTCAACCTTGATCGGTCTGGTCATGGAGTAGGCTTTCTGCCCCTCTGGTACTTGATGTTCATAGAACCAGACATCCTGAGTCGGCTCGCCTTTTTCAAAGAATAGCAGGTTGGTGCCGATGGACGCATACGGCTTGAAGACGCTGTTGGGGAGACGGACAATTGTATGCAGGTTGCACTCTGCCAGCAGGTGTTCTTTCAGGCGGGTCTTGACCCCTTCACCGAAGAGGGAACCGTCAGGCAGAACAATGGCTGCACGGCCGCCGGGTTTGAGAAGCCGGATGAACAGCGCCAGGAACAGATCGGCGGTTTCCTTGGTGCGGAAGTGGGCCGGGAAGTTGGTTTCGATGCCGTCCTCTTCCCGCCCGCCAAAGGGGGGATTGGTGAGGATGATGTCGACCCGGTCTTCTTTGCCGTAGCTGATGTAGGGCCGCGCCAGAGTATTGTCGTGGCGGACGAAGCTGGGATCTTCGATGCCGTGCAGCAGCATATTGGTGACGCAGAGCATGTGCGGCAACTGCTTCTTTTCCACGGCGCGCAGACCTGATTGTAGGGCCTTCTCTTCCTCAACCTTTTTTACATATCGGTCGCGCATGTGGCGGATGGCGCAGGTGAGAAACCCCCCAGTGCCGCAGGATGGGTCAAAGATGACTTCACCCGGTTTGGGGTCTATACGGTCAACCATGAAGGCAGTGACGGCGCGGGGGGTATAGTACTCACCGGCGTTACCGGCGCTTTGCAGGTCGTTCAGCAACTGCTCGTAAATGTCGCCAAAGTGCTTGCGCTCGGCAAGATCATTGAAGTCCACTCCGTTGATCTTGTTGATAACCTGTCGCATGAGCTGGCCGGACTTCATGTAGTTGTAGGCATCCTCGAACACGCTTTTGACGACTCTAGCGCGGTTGGCGGTTTGGCCAGTAGCGGTCAGTTCCTTGAGCGCAGGGAAGAGTTCCCCATTGATAAAGGACAGCAGGTTATCACCGGTGATCCCTTCCGGATCGGCAGCCCAGGTGCGCCACTGAAACTGCTCGGGAATAGGGGAGCGGTAGTCATCCTGCATGACTTCCAGTTGCTGATCCTGATCGTCGATTATTTTGAGGAAGAACATCCAGCAAAGCTGGGAGAGACGCTGGGCATCGCCATCGACGCCAACATCCTGACGCATGATGTCCTGGATGGATTTTACGGTATTGCGTGCGGACATTGATTAATCCTTTGAAGGGAGTTGAGATTTAATTTTTTCAGCGATGTCACAAAGAGGGTCGTCAGCATCAGGGTAAAGTGCTGACCGATGAATATTGGGGAAAAACTCACTCTTCGCCCAGAAGGTATTTGGGTTAAACCGGAATTTTGCGATTAGACGGCGGCCAAAGTCGACTTCATATGCTGGGTAGAGACTCTTTTGAACAAAATCGGGCATATCAGGATACTCACCAAGTAAGTACCCTTCTTGAATGTGAGGACGAAGCGCTACTGGTGGGCAAATTCCTGACAAACGAACGATTTGAAGCCCCGCTTCCGCACTGGCAGTTAATGACCCGTTTAATTGCGGCACACCAAGAACAAAGATATATGCTTGATCAGCAGGCTTTTCGGATGCAAAGGACCCGGCTACATGAAGAGATTGCGTAATGTCTAATAAAGGGGTATCGCAAATTTCGTAATGCTGAAGAATCGCCCAACGCAGAACCCTCTGACGTTGAAGTTTTAATCCGCCTTCAAAATTAGTGTTTTGCCCATAGTTATCTACTAAGAGTTTTTCTGCATTGGCTAACCGAAGGAAGCGCTTCTCAAGAAGTGCATCATCTGGCAGTTCGGAACCTCCATTTTTTGAGCGTAGAATGGAAGGTTTAAGAGATGTGTTCTTCTTGTTATTTTTGTAATCTTTGTTCTGACCACGAAACAAGAATACATATTGAGGGTTACAGAAATGAAGCTCGGCGATTTTTTTAGCCAGGTCCAAATAGCTGTGAACAAAGTGACCTGCATCATGACGAATTTGAGTGTTTGTTGCATGTATAGGAGTGTCCTGTCCGCTTAGGAAGGAGCGAATCTCTCTTTTTCCTATTGTCTCCATGTGGCTCAACCTACCTTTTCATATAGTACATCCTGCATTTCATGGACAGCGTTCTCAAAATTGGCTTTATTACCGAACTGCTTGATGAGTTGAAACGGTGTCCCCATGGTGTTAAAAGGAGGAATTTCCAGAACTCTTACATTGTCAAGACCACCGACAACCCCTTCATCCTGGTATTTTGTTAGTAGGGCATCTAACACGGAGCGGGCCTGTGGTCCATACTTAGTGAAGATGTCACGCTTCTTGACATTGTTTGCTCGTTCCCGTCGGGTGAGTGGCGGCTGGTCAAATGCGATGTGGCAGATAAGGTCGAAGGGATCGAAGTCCTTGCCGACCTCTTCCTGTAACGGTTCAAGGAGCAATCCCTCAGCGGCAAGCTCTTCGATAATTGCTTCCTTGTGCACTTCAGATTTCCAGCGCCGCAAAAACTGATCGAGGCTAGCATACTGAGCTAGTATGGCCTTACGGGTAAAGTCCCTTAACGATTCGGTGATAAGTTTGCCATTTTCGTCAAGGTATTCGATTCTTTCCTTCAGCACAGATATTGGCTTACCCTTGATGTGGAACTTGGGCTGCGGTGGCGGAGGTGTTGGAGTAGGTCCCGGTGGAGGTGGGTCTACAAGTATCACTTCGTCATCACCTGGCTCAGGAGGAATGGGATCGTCTATATCTATGATCGGTGGCATATCCGGCGGTATTACTGGATCAACCTCTCCAGGTTCATAAATCTGTACCGGCTCCCCATCAAAATCCTTGTCGGCAAAATGGGCTGTGGACTTCCGGAAATCAACAAGGGTGAAGAAGTATTTCTTGGTGTCTTCATGCACCCGCGTACCACGTCCTACAATCTGCTTGAACTCGGTCATGGACCCCACGGTACGGTCAAGCACGATCACCCTGCAAGTCTGTGCATCGACGCCGGTGGACAACAAGCGTGAAGTGGTAACGATGACCGGATAGGTTTCTTCTGGATCGATGAAGTTGCCCAGTTGTGCTTGTCCTGCGGAGTCGTCGCCGGTAATGCGCATGATGTAGCGGTCATTTTTCAGGACTAGATCTTGGTTCTCAACGATGAGAGCCTGACGTAAATGTGATGCATGGTCGGTGTCGACGCAAAATACGATGGTCTTCTGAAAACGGTCGCCACTCTGTTTGAGATAGTCGGAAATCCACTTGGCTACCCTCTGGGTACGCGTGTCTATTATAAGGGTGCGGTCAAAGTCCTTTATATTGTAGATGCGATCGTCAATGAGTAATCCATTCTTGTCAACTTCACCTTGCTTGGGCCGATAACCTTCCACATCTATGTCGAGATGTACCTTGATGACCTTGTACGGCGCAAGAAAGCCGTCACTGATACCCTGTCTGAGCGAATAGCTAAAGACCGGTTTGCCGAAGTAATGGATGTTGGACACATACTCGGTTTCTTTGGGCGTGGCAGTAAGGCCGATCTGCGTGGCGCTGGTGAAATGCTCCAGGATTTCTCGCCATGCGGAATCCTCTGCCGCACTCCCCCGGTGACATTCGTCAATTATGATGAGATCGAAAAAGTCAGGGGACAATTCACGGAAAAGTTTCTGCCTCTCATCCGGACCGGTGAGTGCCTGATACAGCCCAAGGTAGATTTCATACGACGTATCGATGCGACGGCGATTATCTATGGCGGTTGTTAGTTCGATAAGTGTGCCGTCATCGCGCTCAATGGTCTTGGCTCCTGTGCTGAGTTTTGCCATGGTAGCGCCAAACGGCCGGAAGTCATTGACCATAGTCTGGTCTATCAGGACGTTACGGTCAGCCAGGAACAGGACACGCTTTTGTCTGTCTTTACGCCAATCGGATTTCCATAGTCTCCAGATGATCTGAAATGCTGTGTATGTTTTCCCGGTGCCGGTTGCCATGACCAGTAATACGCGGTCTTGTCCCTTGGCTATGGCTTCCACTGTGGCGTTGATGGCGTTGCGCTGGTAATAGCGAGGCTCTTTGTCAGTGCCGTCATCGTGGTATGGTTGCAGAACAATCTTTTCTTCGGAAGGAGTAAGCCCTTTCCACTCCCGGTAGGTTGCCCACAAGGATTCAGGACTGGGAAACTCATCCATGGAGAGATCTGCTTCCCCTGTTACCAGCAGGTTGGTTTTATCGTGGAAGACAAATCTGTTTCCATTACTTGAGAACACAAACGGTACTTGCAGCGTGGCAGCATAATCAAGCGCCTGCTGCATGCCATGGGCAGCGCTGAAGGTACTTTTCTTGGCTTCAATAAGTGCGATTGGAATATGCTGGTAATACAGTACGAAGTCGGCCTTCTTGGCCTTGCCCCGACTTACCAATTTACCTCGGACGATGATCCGACCTTTGGTGAAAGAAACCTGACGGCGAATCTGGGTGGTTTCATCCCAACCGGATTTTATAAGAGATTTGGTAATGAACTTGACGCTTATGTCGTCTTCACTGAGGAGGTGTTTATCCATGCTTGTCTAGTCCCGGCAGTTAGATTGCTTTGCAGAATAATGGGGAAACATCGACTGGCTAAAAACAGTGCAGTATAGCCTGTTCTTGCTAGCGAAAGAACATATCACTACGGGGAGTTATGTCAATTTTAATTTGCACGCAGAGTTTGAAAAATCGGACGGGCTTGAGATGGGGGGGGTCCCATTCATAGGATGGTCGAGGTAAAAAGGAGGGGGCTGGAGGTAGGGGGGGCGACATTTTTGCAATAAGGGCTTGAAATTCACGAATCCGTCATCATAAAGAGCATATGCTAGAATTGTTACGACGCCGGGCGTTTTTATGAACACAGAGTTTGTGACATTCTCTGTCATTGGCCTATGGAATCCTGAGATTATGGGATGATACCCAATTCTTTATGCAGACCAGGAGTGAATAATGTCATTCAACTACTCTCTTCCACCTGATGAACACCATAAACTGTATAAAATGCATCTTCTCATCCTCAACAAGGTCAGGAAGATGGCCGGCATTGCAGAGCCGGATGTTCAAGATCGAGAAGGGATGGACTCGATGAAACGTTTTGCAGAATACATGAAACTGACGGTTCCGCTTCGCCGGCCAGGTTCACCGTTACGTGTAGCCTACGAGAAATACTGTAAGGAAAAGGAGTTGTATTCCCCTATTCTTGACATGCTTTACGAGTGGGAGGCTGAGAAGGACCAGAAGGCACGGCTTGAAAAACTGGCTGGAATTACCCCGCCGGATTATTCCAAAATGAATTTCGACTTTACCGACTTGGGGCTTGTTAAGCCTGCTGGAACCGAACTTACTATTATGGCGACAACAACGATGGATGCCTGATCATGACCTGTTACGCCATTATCGGCATACACGGAGGGGCCAAAACTTTCCGGGTGCTGCTGATCATGACAGTTTTGCAGCAGGAAGACAGTCTCTATCTTGGGCGATTACGTTGAACCGACGTGTGACATTAATGGGGTAGAGCCTCACGTTTATCTGTGCTGATCGGAAGAGCGGTAGCAACGTTACGGGGAGCCGGGGGCCTAGAGGGTTTCCAGGCTCTTTTTGTTGGCCAACCTTTAGCGAGGTCAAGAGAGGTTACACCAGAGGTTACATAAAGAAATGAAAGCAAAAGGGGTTACAGCTTTTATGCCGTAACCCCTTGAATTTTTTGGTCGGGGCGAGAAGATTCGAACTTCCGACCCCCTGCTCCCGAAGCAGGTGCGC
>CALMOE010000160.1 GCA_937871715.1 uncultured Geobacter sp.
GAGCACTTCCCTCCTAAGGAAGGGGTCGGACGTTCGAATCGTCTCGGGGACGCCAATAAAAACAAGGGCTTGCAGCTGTGCTGCAAGCCCTTTTGTTTTTTTCTACTGCTTCGTGACCTATGTCGTGACTAGTCTATGGTAGTCCTGTCGGTTATTTCTATATGCACATCGCAACCTTCCCTTCGTAATTCGTCAACAAGAGCGAGCAGCTTGTCGATGGCTTGCCGCTTATTGCCGCCACTCAACTGCAGGTTAATAGTAGTGCTTTTGTTGCATGTCATGAATTTTGTTATGCCGGCGGTTTGAAGCAGATTATCAACCCCAGTGTCGCTGTCATACGCGTCTGCTAACAGCTTTTCGTCTATATCAAGTTGTTTCTGGTGTTTAAAGTCTTTTCCGAGCGGAACGAACTCGTCGGCCGGAACAATTACAATGCACAAATCTTCGTTGTAAAGGATGGTGGCTTTCCGGCGCTCATGTCTCAGGTTGACGACGTTGGCCGTATCGTTGTTTATCAATAGTGCTAAAATGCTGTCGAGATACTTGTATGTATTTTCCCTGGCATTTTTAGTGATGAATCGACCAGGGCGCGCAACTACAAGCCCCTCCATGCTCCTGCCTTCAAGAAAAGCTGCAGGTACTCCCGTCGCCGCAGCAACTCGTCTGATCTGTTTTTGGGGCAGGTTGTATTTAGAGTCTGACTCCCACCTGATTATGTTTGATTTCGCCAGTTCGAGGCGTGCTGCAAGTTGCACTATCGAGAGCCCGGCAAAAACACGTGCAATTTTAACTCGCTCATTCAATTTCATTGCCACCCTCCGTGCTTGTAGTTCTATCATAAGTACGAACACCTGTCTACTAAACACCAAATAAGCACTATAAAACAACCATTTGCAACGTATTAACAATAAATAACGTCCACTGTCTTGATATGTGGTATGATATGTGGTACGATGATACGTGTTGAGGGTACAGTGGTCAGCCGACTGGATGATCATAAAGCCTTTACCCAGAAAACCTTCAGGAGGCGAACATTCTATGGCAAACAAGCAGTGCCTGGTTGTCTCGGAGCGCGAGATGTGCGCGATGGTTGGTATCAGTATTCAGACCTGTTGGCGTCGCCGTAAGGCGATCAAGCTGACAGGCAATCGAAACCTGCTGCCACCATTCAAGCAGGTCGGTGGGCGGCGCAAGTACCCAGTCGAGGGAATCATAAACTGGTTGGCTGCATAAGCAACAGTAATGGCCTTCAGGCCATACAGCAAAGGAGGAACAAATGACTGCATTAACCGATCTGCTAATTCACGCTTACCACAACAGTGCGTTATTTACAGAGGCCTGGAAAGAAGGTGTTCAGCTGGCAGGAGTTGAGTGCTTCGGTCCAGGTGACCTGACAGCTACTGACTATCAGGAGCTCAGACCGATACGCGATGTAATTGAACCATACCTTGGTGTCATGAGTCCCGGGCAGGCTTATTTCATGCTCGCTATGTACAGTTTTTTCAATGATGAAGTGGCAGGAGAGATGGCAGAGCGTTTCGATGCTCCCCGTTCGGTTCTTGGCTTAACATGGCGACTCGACGATCATCGTAGGGCCATTATCGCCAGGCTCCTGGTGCATTACCCAGGGTGGTAAAGCTGACTCTACCGCGGACTGATGGCTATATATTCGCACTTGCCTGCTGACTTGAAGGCAGAGCTGCGGGAGGCATGACAGTCGGCCGGATGGTCAGACTGTCTCTACGAGCAGCAATAATCGATAGACCGGAGGTAACACCCATGGAATTCGAGATGAGTATCAAGATTAAAATCTACGATGACACTGGCTACGAAGCCCTGCGTCCTGAGTTAAAAGACCTATTTTATTTCGGATTCTTCCAGACTGCCTTTGAGATGATACCCCTTGGATACACCTGCGGCGACATCGAAGAGGAGCTTTATGATGAGGTAACAGACGATCTGGTCGGTTTCTCTGGCTGGTGGTCAATGACGGACAATCTATACGCAGACATGCACGAACGCGACCCGAGGGAGGATTGCTAGCCATGTATAACGTCAGCACAGTTGATTGCAGCGATGTCAGTAGAATTGTCAGCAGGTACGAGGCAGACAAGAAGATCCGTCGGCAACTTTCAACAACAGAGCAGATCGTCCTTGCCTTCGTCTACAGTGAGCCAACTTGGCTACCGGAGCCGTACACCCATCCGCTTCGGGCGCTCTACCTCCTCGGTGAGAACTGGACGAAGCAAGCGATCGCCTACCACCTGGAGAAAACACCATAGTATAACAGGAGGAAAAATGAAGCTGATTACCCATGAAGAATACGCCGCTGCAATCCTGGTGCTACTCCCGGTTGCCATGCGAGGCACTGGCCAGTCTGGCAGGTGTGCCCAGGTACTCCTGAGCGCTTACAATGGCTACGACTATCATGTCAGCATTCCCGATTTGTGCGGCCTTGACGTGGATCTCTATGAAGCCGCCATAACTGTGATACGGGGTCGCTGCGAGCTACTTCTGGAGCCTCACGTATTGATCCAGGATGGAGGGAGGATCTTTGACGAGCTGTACGATGATTGGACGAACATCTCGGTGGAGAACAGGGCGAAGGTGTGGTGCGGCCGCTGCGATGGCAGGGGAAAGATCTATTCGCATTACGATGACGAGATCGGCACCACCTGCCCCCGGTGCAATGGTGCCGGCCGCGTCTGCAGATGCCAGGCTTAATACAGGCTCAAGCTGGAGCACTGATTTCAAGGAGCTTACTCAGAATTGCGACAGAGGAGATAGGCATGCTCTATAACGGCTACACCAAAACGCAGCTCAAAGAATTTTACGGCCTGACAGAGAAGGAGATCGCCGAGATCCCGTTTCGAGTCGATTCGAATGGATTCGGCTATAAGGTGTATCTCTACCACAAAGAAGATATCGAGGCTTGCTGTATTAAGCACTATGGTTCCGTTGCGGCTGCTCGTCAGGCTGCAGCAGAGAGGCGCGAGAGTCCGACTATGAGAGGTAAGGCTGCAGCGGCCAAGGCCAGACGAGAGGCAGCCCAGGCTGATGCCGTCGAGATCCGGAAGATCCTCGGCTCTATCGGCAACGCCCTTGACGAGATTGACGTCACTTCCCCCACCCATGCTAGCTTTTCCTTCCGGGTTGGCCTTCTTGACGACGAACTGGAGAGTGAGCTGAAAAGGGCCGGTGTCGATATGGTTGTCACTGTCGGCCGACTTCTGGAGGATTCAAGGGACCTTGCCGCAGAGTTCCGACTTGCTGCCGGACGGGCACCGGACTGCCAGCACTTTGCGTTTCGTGAAACTATACGGCGACAGGGGCTTTGTGAGCGGTGCCACCGCGAGGCAACAAAGCTGCAGCATGACCAGATGGTCGCTGCTGACCAGAAGCTCGCGGCTGATGCTGTCCGGGTCGCTGCCGAGTTCGGGTTCCCTCAACTGTCCGGCAGTTACCGCCAGAGAGAATGGGCACTCAAGATCCGCCAACAGTTTTTTGTCGATGCTGCTGTCTTTGGTGAGGCAAACCTTGTCGTCCAGCTTTGCAGTCAGAAGGCAAAGGCCGCAAAATTCTGGATAGACAATCGCAAGAAGACTCCTGCAGCGATGATCGCGCTACTGAAACCATCCGCTTGAACTATTTTTGCCAGGAAGATAGGTAAAGGTGACGGCCGAAAAGGATGCAGAAACTTGAACGGAAAAGATGCAAAAAGTTGAGTCTGCTGGGATGCAGAAACTTGAAAAAGGGATGCATTTTCTCTGGAAAAGAATGCATAACCTGGGAAAAATGATGCAAATGCTTGATTGTCCAGCCGTAACTTCCCGGTTTAGCAGCATTTTTCCGACACTAAACAGATATACGTAATAAAGCTTAAATAAACAATAAAGACTGTAGTTGGGTACCGATTGTTTTTTCTCTTGAGGGGTGGTCATGGCAGAGAACAGTAGCAGTGGTGGAGGTCCGGCGGAAGTGGCAGCAGTGGCAGCCGACAGTTTGATCTTGCGTAAATCGTCAGGGCTGATTGCCATAGACGGCGCCATGAGTGCTATTCAGCACCGAGCATTCAATGTGCTGCTGCACGTAGCAGCTTCGTCCTATCGAAATAATTCACCGACTGGTCAGCTATTTCGTGTTCCGATGAAGTACTTGCGGGAGAAGTCGGGATACACCGGCGGAGGGAACAAAGACAGGTTTCTGAAGGAAATAATTGAGCTCGCTGATATCGTAGTAAGCGGGAATCTGCTTAATAAAGCTCCAGAGAAGCGAGGCAAGAAAGAGGGTAAAAATGGTAATTCCTGGCGTAAGTTCGCCTTGGTGTCGGAGTTCAGGCTTTCCGACAACCGCCGAGAGCTTCTTTGGGCGTTTCCTCCGACCATTATGGATGAGATTGTGAGGCCTGCCGTTTTCGGGAAGATCGATTTAACGGCAATGTTCGGTCTGAAGCCAGCAGCTCTTGTGATCTATGAGCTCGCCAGGGATTACGTGAATGTGCAAATACCTAAGCTTGATATGGCTATGTTGCGGCGGTTGACCGGCTACGTTAACAAGTACGAGCATGATTCTGATTTCATAAAAGAAGTCATCGAACCTGCGGCTTTCGAAGCCGGCAGTCGCATGGGAATGTTGATCGCAACGGAGCGCTTGCATGGCAACATGGTCAGGTTCTTGATGACACCCAAAAAGGGCTATCTAGAGATGGCCGAGAAGGTGAAGGAGCTTTCTTACGATGATCTGATCGATATGATACCGGCCGAAGCTTGCAACGATGTGCTGAAAACGACTGTGTGGAGGCACGTTACAGAGTCAGGCGCTGACTATGTCTTCGCGCAGATCGAATATATACGCAACCAAACCGGGATCAGGTGCTTTGCAGCTTCTCTCACCAGTGCGCTAAAGGGCGATTATGCAGGGTTTGTCAAGACGAAGGCATCTAAAGAAAAAATTGCCAAGGAGGCCGCCAGGCGAGAGCGCCGGCAAAGGCGAAGTGCGAGCTCAGCGGAGGCTCAAGCCGCAAAAGCGGAACTGAGGGCTGAGCGGGCACAAAAGAAGGCGGAGATCGCGCAGAAGGCGGCAGAAATGGCACGAGAAAAAGCAAACTCGGCCGCACAGAAGGTCCAAGCCTCGCCAGCCATTCCTGTCATGCCGACCGAACCTACAGCGACACATGAGCTGAATCAGGTCGAAGAGGTTGATGATGACCCGTTCAGTCTAGATAGAATCGATAATCTATACAGTCATCCGCATTCTGTAGAGTACAGCGACAACTTGGACGATGTGCCGTTTTGATGTTCTTTTTGCATTCAAAATAGAGTGGTACACGCTAACTTGGATCGTCAGGTGAGAAAAACCCCGCCAGGCAGGCCTGGCGGGGTAGGGTGGTTATTAACTCTCTGATGCTGCTCGACGGAAAGATCCATTCGTTGGGTACCGGGTGCCTCTCCGTCTGTTTTCAGCCGCATTACTTTGAGAGCTTTGCCTCGATGGCCGCAATGTCTGCTGTAAAGCTCTCGGCGGCCTCGCGGACTCCGAAAATCACCTGCTGTGTTATCTGGTCTTGCACACTCGTGTGAGGCACCTTGAATACGACAACGGTCTTGTTGCCTTCAGGGAAAAGGCTGACCATCAAAGAAAACCGCACCCAGTTCTTAGCAACGTCGTCATAACGACTGTTCTCCTTCATGGAAAAGGTCGAGTCTGTCGGGTCAAATTTCCACTGGCCATAAAGGCGCTGAATGCGGGCTATAGCAGTTTTGTGCTCAACGGGATAGGTCGCTTCCTTAAAAAATGCGCCCGCGTCACTCGCCTTTACTTCCTTGCTGACATAGCGGCCGGCAATTCTGCTTTTTACGGCAGTAGCGGTCTTTGTTACCAGTTCAGCATACTCGGCGTCGAGCTTGGCCCGGACGCCTGTAATGGTCCTGGCAAGTTCTTCCGAGGCGCCCGCGAGACTGAATTTGGAATCGAGCCCGAAACTGCTTTTGTGCTCGCCCTCGGTCAGTTTCCATGTGGCGTTCAGGGTGCCGTCGGCCAGCCAGGCCAGCGACCCGTCAAGCTTGGCGGCATAGGATTCTTGATCATAGGTCGTCTCGCGCGTCGATGAGTTGTAGTAGGAAAAACTCTTGCCGATGGTCATGGAGCCTGAAAAGGGCTGACTGTCGTCGCTGGCGGTGCCGAGGCGGACTGAAACGTTCTTGATCTCGCCCTTGTCGCCGTAAATGTTTGACTTCTTGGTCATGATAAAACCGCCGCCGGCGACTAGCGCCTCACCGAGCTGTTTCTTCGTCAGCCAGTCGACAAGCTTGGCACGGCCAGCCTCGTTGTTGGCAAACTCGAAACGTTCAATAGCGGTAGCCGCCCCTTTGTCGAGCCCGCTCTTGAGCCATTGCCTGATCGCTTCGTCCTTGGCAGCGTCGCCCACACGGGCGGTGACATCCGCCGTGAACGACTCGGCAGAATGAGAGTAGGGCAGCGCCTGGGGCGCCGAGGCACTGCCGGTGATAATGACCGGAGCCTTGGGGGTTGAGGCGCATCCGCCGAGGTAGGCGGACAGGGTTAGGATGCTCAGGAAATACAGACTACGGATCATGGTTCCTCCTTGTGATAGTGCGGCAGAGCCGCGAAATAAAGGCGATGAGCGCCTCAGCATAATTATTGCCTGCTTCCTCTCGGCAAAGCGATTCAACGTGACCGAGAACCGGAGCGGTCACGGCAAGTGGCTGTGCCTATAGTTATCAAAATCTGAATCTTCCACCCAACAGAAACGACGAACCAGCAAGGTCATTAGTTCCAGACCCATTCGACGACGTATCGGTGATGCCGAAATAGCGATAGCCAAGGTCAATGGATATGTTTGGCTGTATCTGCCACGTCAGGCCTCCTCCGGCTTGGTACGCGATTCCTGCAATGTCGTTATCAATAATCCCTGGCGATGCTGCGTGCCCCCTGCCGAGACCGCAACCTCCCCCCAGGTATGGGGTGAGGGGGGAACTGTTCTTGACATCGTACCAGGCATTGATCAACCACCCGAGCGCCCAAGCATCCGGATTTGCCTGACGGTAAATCAGTTCGTTTTCAATGCGCAATCCATTGAAGTCGGCACCTACCGTACCGCCCACGGCATAGCCGGTGTCGTAGTTCACTGTTACGGTGGAAAGATTGCTGTCAAAGGTGGTGGTGCTTACTGGAGAGAACGTGCCGCCAGCCAGGCTAATGTATTTGTCGGCCGCGAGAACAGTGGTGCTCAGCAGGATCGAACTGACCAGGATCGTCGCTGTTACCTGCAAGCCCTTGGTCACTGGTTTTCTGCATGTTTTCATCGGTGACGTCTCTTATTTTTGGCAAAAAAAAGCCGCCTGTTCATGAAAATGAAGAGGCGGGTTCGTATGCTTCACCACTTAGCAACCCTCTATCCTCGGTAATGCCAGTTGGACAGGTGGCTTTGCGTCACACGATTACTCGTGTTTTGCCTTTCGGTGGGTATTCAGTTATGACAATATGCATTATCAGATTTTTATACGGTTGTCATCATTAAAATCGGGTAGGGGCAGATGTATGGTCTGCCAAAATTTGATTGACAAGCATGAGACCCATGCTAAGGAGTTGTCCAACCTTGTTGGGCGGCGGGGCAACCGCTGCTTCATTATTTCCCTCCTGACCGTAGGTGTACCATGCGATCAGGAGGAGTTATTCGCAAAAACAGGCAGAGGCTTATGGCCCCTGCCTGTTTTTGTTGAGATGAGTCTTTTACCGGCTAACCGGTGAGCCGAGTATAACAGCGCAGTACCTCAATTCTACCGTGACCGACGGACTCAATCAGCGATTCTAGCAATGCTGGCCTGATTTCCTCTGGTTCAGCCAGGATCGCCTGACACCGCTCAATGATCCATTCGCGGCGCAGGGTATGCATATTTGCGCCGCTTTCACGGGTTGCACCGGCAGCAGCCAGCTCGTTCTGCAGCTCTTTCAAGCCTTGTCGCAGGTTTTTGTCTCCGTCAATCAGTTTGCCGCCGTTTTCAGCGCGGTATGCATTGTTTTCAACGAGAATTGCACGCTGTGCCTCGGTAGTGATTGCTACCATTCGCGGTCGCCCACCCTTGGCACCTTCAACGACAAGCAGTTCTACGCCGTATCGGGCTACGATCTTGTGACTCAGGAGGCTTTCCTTCTGGCGCAGCCCGAAGTGGCGAGCCATCTGGTAAGCTATACTGTTGTTCACACTGAGCTGCGCTTGTACTTCTGCTGCTTTAGCCTCATTCAGGCGCGAATCCGCGTGCTTGGTTCTGTTAACCATGTCCCGAGCGCAGCCAAGTTCACGATTTGACGGAACGATTTCCGGTTTGCCGATCATTCGGCAGAGCATACGCATCGCTGTTACGTGTGTTGCGATCCGGCTGACAGAGAGGTTCTTTCCATGCAGCTCAGCTACATATCGAGCCATGTGCGAGGCTTTCATGTCCTTGATGGAGTTGAGTCCATACCGCTGCATGCTTCTGCCAATGCTGCCGAGGCAGTTTAACATGTCCTTTCGGGTCAGAGACGAACCGCGCCGCAGCTTGCCCACTACGAACCGAGCTTCCCATTCCAGCTTACACATCTTCTTTCCTACGGTTACTACTCTGCTTTTTTTTGACATAATGCACCTCCGTGCGAGTTATTCCCTCCTGTTCAGCCGCCTGTCGGCGGCTCAAATGGGGGAATAGCGCGAAGAGTCAGTTGAGTGTAAGAGGTCTCAGTCTGCCAGAGCAGACCGTACAGAAGGAGGCTATGCCCCGGCCACCGAGATAGGTGGTGTTCATTCTGCGGCCGCATGTTTGATCAACGCCTTGCCGTCGGCATCACGTTGAGCCCCGTCCGGGGTCATGCGGTGACCTGGAAACTATGCGCTTTTGCCGCATAGCCGCGCCATCATGTGGATGTGCATTAGTGTTTGAAATCTTGGTGTCGTCGCGGCTCTGCCGCAACTCTTGCCTTGCGCAAAGCCGCTAACAGCGCGGCATCGCGGACCTGCTTTAGTGTCCGTCTCTCTCTGTGCGTTCACAGTGCTGGCCGCACATGTTCACTTCAGACAGAGACGGGCAATCTCGCCAGAGTCGACGAGTCGAACAATCGTCGACTCATCATCAAATTCTCTGCTGCTGGTCAGCGCACGCCGGTTGCAATACAACCGGCGATACGCTTCCCGACAGCGGCGGCATGGTGGCTCATGCCGCCAAATTTCCTTTTGTCGAGCGTCACATAAGACCTCGCTCGACAAAGCTCGTGTATTCGCCGTCCCCGACGATGATGTGGTCGAGCACCTTGATGCCCATAATGTCGCCTGCCTCCTTTAATCGGCGAGTTATCTCCAGATCTTCCCGGCTTGGGGCGGGGTCCCCACTCGGATGCTGATGTATTAAGATGAGAGAGGCCGCATTCGATAAACAGGCGGTCTTCATGACCTCCCGAGGGTGCACAATGGACTGGTTTAAGCTACCGATGCTGACCAAATCCATACAGACTACGCGGTTTTTCCCGTCGAGATGCAGGGTCACGAAGTGCTCCTTGGTTTCCGCCATGAGAAACTTGAAGGTCTCGAAGATTTGCGCCGGTGAGGTGAATCTGGTGCCGGTGCGCAGGTAGATGTCATTTGCTTCGTTGACGGTGAATTGCTGATACACGGCTTTGATCTGCTTCAGCCTGATGGTGCGGCTGTTCCCGGTCTGGCGGGGTGTGGTCATGGTCTGCCTCCTTTTATTTTGGTATGTGATCTCCGGACGAACTTCGACCGGCCTGCTGTGAGCTGGATGGAGAGACGGCTATTGTTGTAGTGAGAGAGCTGCACAGCAGCCGGTAAGTGGGTGCGCCATGGCTCCGGGGGACGGTGCAAAAATGGTCAGAGGGCCACCAGCCGTGCCAGCATGGGCATCAAAGAGGTGGCGTGCGTGGGGTTACTGATGGTGAGGAGGATTCGGGACAGGGTGATCCCGTTGTCCTGCGGTTACGCCGTTAGGCGTTCATAAGGCACCCGAGTGGGTGTGGAAAGTAGTGTCTGTTCCATAGCAGCCAGATCAGGGCTGTCAACATTTTTTTACGGACCGAGCGCATTCATTAAAACATCTGCAATATCGAGCGGATCACAGAAATTTAAAACGATTTTTTATTGACTAAAACCAATTTGCAACTTATAATTACAACAAACAAATCTCCGGAAAGAGCAAACCCGGAGCGACTCAGTGACGCAGAGTCAAGGGCCTTTTGAGGTAGCCCGGCCGCCGAAGAGAGTTCCATATTTCGAACCGCTCCCCGTGGCCAATATTGCCCTTGGAACGAGTATGCGCCTTCCTTCGGTCTGTACGGAGATGGGCTTTTTGTATCAATACAGAAAGGTTACACTCTAATACGCGATATTCTTTCCATCAGCACAAGGAGAATCAAATGAGACTCTATAAATTATTCAGTGCAATTTCTCTTTTCTCCATGGCAACCGTAATTGTGATGGTAACTACAGCTTTTCAGTTGTTGACTGCTCAAATTGCCAACGCAGCAGCTTTTAACGCTGTCGGTAATATGACGGTCGCACGCCAATGGCATAAAGCAAACCTGCTGCAAAACGGAACTATTCTGGTAACCGGCGGCACAGCAGGCAACGGCAGCCTGGACAGCGCCGAACTTTACAACCCTGCGACCGGTACCTTTGGTGCTACAGGCAATATGAACTACCAACGTGCTTTCCATAGCACCACCATCCTGCCAAACGGGCGGGTACTGGTCAGCGGCGGTTTCGGTTATAACGGCAGCGCACAGACAAGCGCAGAACTATACTATCCGGAATACGGTTCATTCTGGTCAGTGGGGAGTATGACCGCGGCGCGCAACAAGCACTATTCAATGCTTCTGGCAGACGGCCAGGTGCTCGTTATCGGCGGAGAAAACAGCGGCGGGGCCTTGGCATCCGCAGAGCTTTTTGATGGTTATAATTTTACCGCTACCGGCAGCATGGTTAGCCCGCGAACTTCATTCTTTACCGCCACCCTGCTCCCCAACGGCAAGGTGCTGGTTGCAGGCGGATACAACGACACCGGCATGCTTGCCAGCGCCGAACTCTACGATCCGGCCACCGGCACGTTCGCTGCCACCGGCAGCATGACCACCTCCAGAGCTGCCCATACGGCGACGTTATTGCCCAACGGCAAAGTGCTTTTCAGTGGCGGCAACAGCACAAGCGGCTTCTTGAACAGTGCCGAGCTGTATGATCCCTCTACCGGCACCTTCACCGCTACCAGCAGCATGGCTGAAGCAAAGATACATCACAGCGCCACCCTCCTGCCCAGCGGCAAGGTGCTGGTGACCGGTGGCGATGGCGGCAACAGCAACTTCCTGAGCAGCTGTGAACTGTACGATCCCGGCACGGGAAGCTTCACCACCATTGCCAGCATGACGACAATTCGTATCTGGCATATCGCCACTCTTCTGCCAAGCGGCAACGTGCTCATTACCGGAGGATATAACAGTGCCAGCGGTTATTTAAGCAGTGCCGAAGAATATGACCCGGCGAGCGGCTCATTCGCCTCTAGCGGCGATATGGCAACGGCGCGCATCTGGCACTCCGTCACCCCCTTGCCTGACGGCAATACCCTGATTGCCGGTGGAACAGCAGGCAATAGCGCGGAGTTGTACAGCCAGGTCACCGGGACATACACCGCCACCGGCAGCATGGCTATCGGCCGAAACCTTCATACAGCCACGCTCCTGGCAAGCGGCAAAGTGCTTGTCAGTGGCGGTAACAGAACAGACGTTCATGGGCTGACAAGCAGCGCCGAACTGTACGATCCGGCTACCGGTGGTTTTACCGCCACCGGTAGCCTGACAACGGCACGCTGGGACCATACGGCGACTTTGCTGCCAGGCGGTAAGGTTCTGATTACGGGAGGAGGGGGCGACGGCAGCACCACATTCAACAACCCGGAGCTGTATGATCCGGCCACCGGCACGTTCACTACCACCGGCAGCATGACCACTGCCCGGTCTGCCCATACGGCGACGTTATTGCCCAACGGCAAGGTGCTTGTCGTCGGAGGCTACAGCGGCAGCAGCTACTTGAACAGTGCGGAACTCTACGATCCTGCCTCCGGCACCTTCGCTGCCACTGGCAGCATGGCCTCTGGGCGCTGTCGCGCTACCGCAACCCTGCTGCCAAACGGCAAGGTCCTAATCACCGGGGGTCTCAACAGCAACGGAACCCTGGGCAGCGCCGAATTGTACGACCCGGCCACCGGCACCTTCACCGCCACCGGAGACATGACATCGACCCGGGCGAAGCAGACCGCAACTCTTCTTGCGAGCGGCAAGGTTCTGGTTACCGGTGGTGAGCTTGGCGGGAGCGTCTTTTTGAACAGTGCCGAACTCTATGACCCTGCTACCGGCACTTTCTCTGCCACCGGGAACATGACCGCTATCCGCGACTGGCATGTAGCGGCGCTCTTGTCAAACGGCAAGGTGCTGATTGCCGGCGGGCAAAACACCGGCAGCGGTCAACTCGCAAGCACAGAACTGTATGACCCCGGCCTCGGTTTCACTGACAACCGCCGGCCGACGATCTCCAGCAGCTATGCCGTTAACGGCATGGGCCCCGCCTCAACCTTTGTTTCGTTGTCAGGAGCCGGTTTCAAGGGCGATTCGGAAGGCTCGGGAGGCGGCTATGGCAACTCGGCGACCAACTACCCCATGGTGCAGCTGCAGCGCCTTGATAACGGCCAACGCATGTTCTTACCGCCGAATCCAACTTTTTTCCCCCCCTGGTCGGACACCTCTTTTGAGTCGGCATTTCTCTTCGGCATGCAGATGGGTTATTACCGGGCCACGGTTTTTGCCAACGCCGTACCGAGCCTGAGCACCGTGGTGCGGATCGCGCCTTCAGCAACAGTTAGACCGGTAAGCCTGGATTTTCCTGCCACTAATGTGAATTCAAGTTCCGACACTATTACCGTCACAATCAGTAATAACGGCAGCTCGGTTATGGCGCTGAACAATTTTAACATCAATGGCAATGACGCCGCGCATTTCGCTGTTGTCAGCGGTGGAACCTGCGGCAGTTCCCTTGAAACCTACAGCAACTGCACAACGCTTGTCCGCTTTACTCCTGCATCGGCAGGCAGCAAAAGCGCCACTCTTGCCGTAACCACCAACGACCCGGACAATCCGGTTCAAAATGTACCATTGACCGGCTTTGCGACTCTCACACAGACATTCTCTCTCACCCCGGCAAAGCACGATTACGGCAATGTGTCCGTAGCCACATCAGCCAGCCAAATTTTCTCCCTCAACAATAACGGTGTTGCTTCACTTAATGTCAGCGCCATCACTCTTACCGGCACGGACAGCGCCCTGTTCAGCGTCACCCCCGGCACCTGCGCCAGCCTTACGCCTACTCTGGCACCGGGCGCCAGCTGCACGGTGAATGTCGCCTTTGCCCCGGCCAGCACCGGTGCCCGGAGCGCCACGCTGCAGGTGGTTTCCGACGATCCGGTCGACCCGCTGCTCACTGCGGTGCTGACCGGCAACGGGATCATTCAGGACTACTCCCTGGTGCTCACCATGCAGGGGGCCGGTACCGGCTCGGTCGCGTACTCCACCGGTGAAACCTGCACCGGCTTCTGCGCCTACTCTTTCAGCAGCGGCACGACCGTCACCCTGACCCCGACCGCCGACAGCGGCTCCAGCTTCAACGGTTGGACCGGCTGCAACAGTGTCAACGGGAATGTCTGTACCGTCACCATGAACGAAGCCAGGAACGTCACCGCTGACTTTGCCCTCCTCACCCAGTCAACGGAGCAGTGGGTGGAGACTTACGGACCGCCTGGAGGGCTTGTTAATGCTTTGGCCATCGATCCCGTCACCCCCATGAACCTCTATTCCGGGACTAGGAGCAGCGGCGTCTTCAAATCGACCAATGGTGGGGTGAGTTGGAGCGCTGTGAGCAGCGGCTTGACGAACAGTAATGTATTTTCGCTGGCCATCGATCCCGCCACCCCGGCGACCCTCTATGCCGGGACTTCTGGCGGCGTGTTCAAATCGACCAATGGTGGGGTGAGTTGGAGCGCTGTGAGCAGCGGCTTGACTAATAGTTATGTAAACTCACTTGCCATCGATCCCGCCACCCCGGCGACCCTCTATGCCGGGACTTCTGGCGGCGTGT
>CALMOE010000161.1 GCA_937871715.1 uncultured Geobacter sp.
CGCCTGCGCCACGGCTTCTACTGCTGCGACTGGGAGCACTACGCCGCACTCTACGATCCGGCCGTCCCGACCCCGGCCGGGGTGTTCCTCTACCTGGGCCGCTATGCGCCGGAGAAGGGGCTATCGGATCTGCTGGCAGCCTACCGGGCCTATCGGGAGCAGAGCGCTAACCCCTGGGAGTTGCACTGTGTCGGGACCGGCCCGCTCAAGGGACTGCTGGCCGGACAACCCGGGGTGCGGGACCTGGGGTTCCTGCAGTCGGACGAACTGCCCGGTGTACTGCGGGGTGCCGCGGCCTTGGTGCTGCCGAGCACCTACGAACCATGGGGGGTGGCCATCCAGGAGGCGGCGGCGGCCGGGCGGGTCCTGGTCTGCTCCGACGCCTGCGGCGCGGCGGTGCACCTGCTGCAGGACCGCTACAACGGCTACCTGTTCGCGGCCGGTGACGTGCCGGCCCTTGCCGGCTGCCTGGAAGCGGTGGAGCGGTTGTCTGCCGAAGAGCGCCGCGCCATGGGGCGGGCCAGCCACGAGCTTTCCCGACAGTTCACCCCGGACCGCTGGGCAGAGACCATGGTGCGGCTCATGGTGGATAGGGTTCAGCCATGAGCGCCTTTGCAGGATCGGACCGCTATCTGGTGGATCAGGGGCGTGAACTACGCCTTTCTCCAGAGATATGGAGTCTCTTGCTGCTGGTATGTATCATGGCTTATGCTTCCGAAGCCACACTCTACCTGATATATGCTGGGCTGGTATTCTATGCCCTGCGCGGCACCCGGCAGGCCCTGCAGGCCCTGACGCTCTCCTGGTTCGTTCTTTATCTGACGCCGGCCTTTTTCGAGACCATGGGGTTTTCCGCCAACATGCGCTGGCCGATCCTGGCCATAGCCTGTTTTGTGGTGACCCGGGAGTTCCGGGGACTTGGCATCCGGGGGATCAAGGCTCTGCAGCGCCTGGGGCTTTTTGCCGTGGTACTCGCGCTGCTTGCGGTGAAATCGAGCATCCTGCCGACCACCTCACTTCTCAAGATCGTGCAATTTGGCCTCGGGGCCGCCACAATCATCTGCGGCGCCTATGTTCTGGCCTTCAAACGCCTCGACCTGGAAAAATGGTTTTACAATCTCTTCCTGTTCATTGTGGTGATGGGGCTGCTGCTCTACCCCACCGAGTACGCTTTCGTAAGGAACCAGCGGGGTTTTCAGGGGTTACTGAGCCATCCGCAGACCTACGGCATCTTCCTCGGACCCATGCTGGCCTGGCTGATCGGCAGTTTATTCCTGGCGCGAATAAAACCCCCATTCCTGCCGTTCGCCATTATCATGGGCATATTCAGCCTGTTCGCCTCCCAGGCCCGCACCGGCCTGGTGGCGATCGTGCTGGCCTGTCTGGCCACTGGCTTCTGTTTCTTCGTCTTCCGCAAGAATCAAGCCCAGACACTGGTCAAGGTGCGGATCAACCCGGCGAAGATCGTCGGTGTCACGGCGCTGCTCGCGACCCTGCTGGTGTTCGTGCCGGCAGTGCGGAACCAGATGATGCTCTTCATTGTCAAGGAGGGGCGGCCAACCAATCTGGAAGAGGGGTTCCAGCTCTCGCGCGGTTTCCTGATCGATCGCTCCATGGAAAACTTCAGGCGATCACCGATGACCGGCATGGGGTTCGGCACCCCCTCTGATCTGGAATTCCTTTATGTGAACACTCTGACGAGCTCTCCCACGGAAAAGGGTTTTCTACCTTCGGCCATTCTGGAGGAGACCGGCATCATCGGCACGCTCTGCTTCGTGGTGTTCCTGGGGGCCCTGAGTGCGCCGATTGTGACCTATGCCCCGCTGCAGTTTGTGCTGCTCTACTTCGCCGCCATTTTTGTCAATATCGGCGAAATGATCCTGTTCTCCTTCGGCGGTATCGGCCTCTATACCTGGCTGATAATCGGCGTGGCATTGACGTCAGCTATCCGGGTGATCCTGTTGGAGCATGAAGGGCGTCGTGCCGCTCAGATGCCGCCGAATGATGCCGACTCCACGGGTGCGGCCGGGGCCACGGCCTGAAAGGACATTGCATGTGTGTCGATCTCGCAACCTTCAACAACTCCTGGTACAACCCGGGGCGCAGTTTCCTGGTACGCACCATCTGGCATTTCGTCAATGCACTGTTGCTGCAATCGCCGCTCAACCCCTCCTCGGGGCTGAAGGTCGCAGTGATGCGTCTTTTTGGCGCAACCATCGGCAAGGGGGTTGTCCTGAAGCCATCCATAAACATCAAATATCCCTGGAATATCACCATCGGCGACTACAGCTGGATCGGCGAGGGGGCGTGGCTGGACTCGCTGGCGCCGATCCGCATCGGCAGCAACGTCTGCATCTCCCAGGGGACGTACTTCTGCACCGGCAACCACGACTGGAGCGACCCGGCCTTCGGTCTGATCGTCAAGCCGATCGTAGTGGAGGACGGGGCCTGGGTAGGCGCCCGCGCCACGGTCCTGCCCGGGGTAACGGTGGCCAGCCATTCTATCGTGGCTGCTGGGAGCGTGCTTTCCCGCGACACTGAGGCATCCATGATCTACAATGGCAATCCGGCAGTAGTCATCAAGCAACGTAAGATTCGTGTTGCGGGGAAATAGTGGACTTATGAAACTGCTGCAGGTTACCCCTTACCTTGATCGCCTGTGCGGCGGTCCATTCGTCAGTGTCAGCGGCTTGTCAAAGGAGTTGGCCACTCGTGGTGTGGATGTGCTGGTGAGCGGAGTTTCGGACAGTTTTTCTGCTGCAGATGCAGACTTCTGGCAGCCTGCAACTGTGCGTATCTTCAAGGGGCAATTTCTCCGCTCGTACCGTTATGCTGCGGAGTTCGGTCACCAGCTGCCTATAATCCAGCCGGATATAGTGCATACCCACGGCATGTGGCTTTATCCACATGCGAGTTCCTATCGCTACAGCTTTCGGAACCATGTTCCATTGATTGTATCTCCACGGGGGATGCTGGAACCATGGGCCTTCAGCTACAAGGCCTGGAAGAAACGGCCGATTTGGTGGCTCTACGAGAGGGCGGCTTTGCAATCAGCTCGGGTGCTGCACGCCACAGCTTCACAGGAGGCGGCAGGGTTGCGCTCCCTCGGCTTGACACCACCCATTGCCGTGATCCCGAATGGGGTCGATCTGCCGGGTTTGGGGGGGAGAGAGACGTCTCGCGATGGCAGACGCATGGCGCTGTTTCTTTCCCGGATTCATCCGGTAAAAGGAGTAAATAACCTGATCCAGGCCTGGTGCACTCTGCGGCCCGCAGGTTGGCGCCTGGTCGTTGCCGGTCCTGATGAGGTGGGGATTGAGAGAGAACTGCGCGATATGGTGGCCCAGGCAGGAGCTGGTGATGACATCGAGTTCGCCGGGCCGGTATTCGACACGGCCAAGTCCCGGCTGTTGCAACAGGCCGAGCTGTTCGTCCTGCCCACTTTCAGCGAGAATTTTGGCGTCGCCATTGCGGAGGCCCTGGCAGCCGGGCTGCCTGTGATCACAACCACCGGTGCACCGTGGGGAGAGCTGGAGAGCCATGGCTGCGGCTGGTGGGTCGATATCGGCGTGGAGCCGCTGGTGGCTGCGTTGCGCACAGCAACAGGGCTATCCCAGGAGCGGTTGGCCTGCATGGGAGAGCAGGGTAGGCGGTTGGTGTCGGATCGCTACGCTTGGTCCTGCGTGGCTGAGCGGATGCAAAGCGTGTATGAATGGGTACTGCACGGGGGGGGTGCCCCGGACTGCATCGAGATGGTGTAGCGCCATGGGACTAATGTGAAGATATCGATCGTAACAGCCACCTACAACTCAGCGGCCACCATTGCCGACTGTCTGGAGAGCGTCGCAATCCAGACCCAGCCGGTGGAGCATATCATCGTGGACGGCGCCTCCGGTGACGGGACCCTGGGCATCGTCCGGCGCCTGGCACCACAAGCCCGGATCGTCTCCGAGCCGGACAACGGCATCTACGACGCCATGAACAAGGGGATCCGCCTGGCGACCGGCGATGTGGTCGGCCTGCTCAACTCCGATGATTTCTACGTCGATGGCCGGGTGCTGGAGAAGGTGGCGGCCGTGTTCGCCGATCCGGCGGTGGATGCCATGTTCGCCGACCTGGTGTATGTCCGCCCCGACAACCTGGAGAGGGTGGTGCGCTACTACTCCGGGGCCGGGTTCACGCCGGAGAAGTTCGCCTGGGGGTGGATGCCGCCCCACCCCACCTTTTTCGTGCGGCGTCAGGCCTACGAGCGCTGCGGGCTGTTCCGCACCGACTACCGGATCGCGGCCGACTACGAGCTGACCGCCCGTTTTCTGGCCCGCTACCGGCTTCGCTATGTCTACCTGCCCGAGGTGCTCGTCCGGATGCGCACCGGCGGGCTGAGCACCCGCGGCCTCAAGAGCAACTGGATCCTCAACCGGGAGATACTGCGCGCCTGCGCAGAGAACGGTATCAAGACCAACATGCTGATGGTTTATGCAAAGTACTTCAGCAAAATATTCCAGCTGGTGTCGAGGCCGCCATGCAAGTGCTGATCACCGGCGGCACCGGCTTTCTCGGTGGAGTGGTTGTCGATCGCTTTCTTCGTGCCGGCCTGGCGCCCATAATTGCCCTCCTTGAGGAGGAGCGGGACCTGCCGCTGCCGCCTGGCATCGGGCGCCGCATAGTCCCGCCGTTGTCCGCCACCGCCGACTACCGCGAGGCGCTTCAGGGGGTCGACATCGTTGTGCATCTGGCCGCCCGGGTCCACGTCATGCGGGATACGGCCAAGGACCCGCTGCAGGAGTTTCGCCGGGTCAACCTGCACGGCAGCGAGTGCCTGGCCCGGCAGGCGGCCCAGGCCGGGGTCCGGCGCTTCGTCTTTGTCAGCACGGTCAAGGTTCTAGGCGAAGAGAGCGATACTCCGTACCGGGAGGACTCCCCGCTCAATCCCCTCGACCCATACGGTGTCAGCAAGGCCGAGGCCGAGGGGGCGCTCAGCTCTATTGCCGCCTCCGGCGGCATGGAGTTGGTGATCGTCCGCCCACCCCTCGTCTACGGCCCGGGGGTCAAGGCCAACTTCCGCCAGCTGCTCGGCCTGGTGAGTCGCGGCATCCCGCTGCCGCTTGCCTCGATCCGCAACAGCCGCAGCTTGGTTTTTGTCGGCAACCTGGCAGACGCCCTGTTCTGCTGTGCCACCCACCCGGCTGCGGCCGGCAGGACTTTTCTTGTCTCCGATGGAGAGGATCTTTCCACCCCATTGCTGGTTCGGCTCATTGCCGAATCCCTGGGGAGGCCGGCACGGCTCTTCCCGATCCCGACCGCCATGCTCGCCATTGCCGGTCGACTGACGGGACGCAACTCTGCTGTAGAGCGACTGGCCGGCTCCCTGCGGGTGGATAGCAGTGGAATCAGGCGGGAGCTGAACTGGACCCCCCCATATACCGTGGAGGAGGGGATGCGGATTACCGCCGACTGGTTCAAATCCCTGTAGAGTTGGCGTGATTAGCTAATGTACTGTTTGCGAGGCAGACATGAAACGAACTTTTGATGCAATGCTTGCCCTTTTTTTGCTGCTGCTCTTCTCTCTGCCCATGCTTCTCGTGGCAATGCTGGTGAAGCTGACATCTCCCGGTCCGGTGCTTTACTGGTCCGACAGGGTAGGGAGGGGCAACGCCATTTTCCGCATGCCCAAGTTCCGTACCATGCGCACCGACACACCTGCCGTGGCGACCCATCTCCTCAACGATCCCGGGTGCTACCTCACCCCTATCGGCAATTTTCTTCGCAAGTCGAGCCTGGATGAACTGCCGCAGTTTATCAGCATTCTGCGCGGCGACATGAGTTTCGTCGGCCCCCGTCCGGCGCTGTTCAACCAGGACGACCTTATCGCCCTGCGCACTGGAAAGGGGGTGCATGAATTGACCCCTGGACTGACCGGCTGGGCTCAGATTAACGGCCGCGACGAATTGCCAATCCCGGTCAAGGTCGCCTACGATGTCCACTACCTCGAACATCGTTCCCTCCTGTTCGACCTGCGAATCATGCTCCTTACCTTCATCAAGGTGCTGCGCAGGGAAGGGGTGCGCCATTGATAAAACATATTTCATATCTTAAGGGTTATCGATGACGAGAGACTGCGGTGCGTTCTAAAAAGAGTTTAGGCATCTTTATCGGTGGCATGGCGGTCGGGGTGACGTTAGCGATAATCGTACCGCTACTCCTTTACATCTACGTCATCCCCTCGTGGCTGGTGGTTAAGGACGAGCCGGTGTCCTCCGATGCGGCGGTTGTGCTTGGTGGCAACGTGCCGGCTCGCCTGCGTAAGGCCATCAGGCTATACGAGGCCGGCCATGTCAAGAGGTTGATCCTGGTGGACGTGGCCGAGATCAACTGGCTTCGCGTCATCGAACGGCTTGGACCCGGCTACGACATCAAAGGGAAGCCGTATACGATCGTCACCGGTTCCAGCACCACCGAGACCGATGCACGACTCAGCATGGAGGAGTGCAAGCGTAGCGGGGTGAAGAGCATTATCGCGGTTACGGACCCGTACCACTCCCGCCGTGCCAGCCTCACCTTTGGCCGTGTCTATGCCGGTAGCGGTATCCGGGTGACAACGGTGAATTCGGGTGATTATGGGGCACTCCTGACACCGCAGCAGAACTGGCGGTCGCACCGCTTCACCCGCGACCTGATCTGGCTGGAGACCGGCAAGACGGTTGGGGCGCTGTTCCCCGCTTTTTTTCGTAAGTTGTTCATTAGGGATGTTGCATCTTGTCCGTCTGAGCCGGTTGGTTAAGGAGGTTAACAGGATCTGAAATGTTCATGAAGAAAGAGTGTGCCATAGCGGTAATTCCGGTGCGCGGCGGTTCGGTCAGTATCCCGCGCAAGAATGCTCGCATCCTGAACGGCAAGCCGTTGCTTGCCTACAGTATCGAGCACGCCAAGGCGGCCCGGGAAATTGCTGCTGTCTATGTTTCGACCGATGACGCCGAATTGGCCGAGATCGCCCGGCGGTATGGCGTGGAGGTGCTGGAGCGCCCAGTCCATCTGGCCGGCCCCCTGACCACCCTTGATGAAGTCATGGTGCATGTCGCCGGCCAACTGGATGCCGCCGGCGTGAGATTTTCCCATCTCGTAACCATCCAGGCGACTGTGCCTCTGCTCCAGCCTCAGACTATCGACCGTGCCGTGCGCAAGTGCCGTTCTGAGGGGCTCGACACAGTCCTGACGGTCGTCAACGCCCCGCACCTGGCCTGGTCTCTTGATGCCGAACAGCGGGTTGTTCCGCTGTATCAGCGGCGCGTCAATCGCCAGGAGCTCCCCCCGTACTATCGCGAAACCGGTGGGGTCGTAGTTGCTGCTGCGTCTGTTCTAGCGACAGGCACCCGTTTCGGCTCGAAGGTCGGAGTTATTGAGGTTGAAAAGGCAGAAGCCCTCGACATTGACGACTATTTCGACTGGTGGCTGGTGGAGAAATCCCTGTCCCGCCGCAGGGTCTGCCTGCACGTAGTCGGCAATCTCGCAACCGGCCTGGGGCATGTCTACCGTGCCCTGACCCTTGCCGACCGATTGATAGACCATGACCTGTTCTTCCTGGTGAACGATGAATCCGACCTGGCCGCCGACCTCATAGAACGGCGCTTCTATCCCTGTCTTCGCGTGACGGCCGGATGCGAGGCGGAGGCGATAGTGGCAGAGGCGCCAGATCTCGTAATCAACGATATCATCGATACCGGTGAAGCATACATGTCCCGCCTGGGATCGGCCGGGATCGCCACGGTAAACTTCGAGGACGTGGGGCCGGGGAGCAGCATGGCCGGCTGGCTGATCAACGCCATGTACGACGAGCATCCCGAGCGCGCCGACGACCGGGTGTTTCACGGGTATCGATACGACTGCCTCCGCGATGAATTCTATTCGCTCCCCCCCGGGGCGGTCCGGGACAGGGTTGAAAACGTCCTGGTGATTTTCGGCGGTACCGACCCGAGCGATCTGACCCTGAAATGCCTGCAGTGGCTCGATGCGATTCCCGGCTCCTGGCGCATCACCGTGGTTCTCGGCATCGGCATCGACGCGGAACGCTCCCGAGCGGTGCAGGAGTTTGTCGCCGGGGCTCGCCATGAGATTGAAACGGTCATCGACACCTCGATTATCAGCCGGCATATGGCCGCTGCGGATATCGCGGTGACCAGCGCCGGCAGAACGGTTTTCGAGCTGGCCAGCCTGGGGGTACCGATGGCGGTCATGGCACAGAACGAGCGGGAATTGCACCACTCGTTCGCCAGGACATCTCCCGGGCTGGTTTGGCTTGGGGCTGGCGAAGAGGTGACTCGGGAAAGGTTTACCGACTGTATCGGCCAGTTGCTGTGCAGCAGCATCCTGCGACGAGAAATGCACCGTTGCCTGCTGGAGGCTGACATCAGGGGCGGGGCCCAACGCGTCATCGACATTATTCAGCAGGCGCTTGCGACAGTTAAACGATGAAAAAGAGAATCAGCCATGAGACTACAGCAGTTTTTTAAGATCGGCTACCGTAAGGCATTGCGTCATCCTCCTTATGTGATTGCTGAAGCAGGGGTAAACCACGAAGGGTGCATGGAAACCGCCAGACGGCTGATCGACGAGGCGTGCGAGGCCGGCGCCGACGGGATCAAGTTCCAGACCTATCGCGCCGCCACCATCGCCTCCCGCCATTCGCCGGCGTATTGGGATCTGACGATGGAGCCCACGACGAGCCAGTTTGAACTGTTCAGCAAGTACGATAGGTTCTGGAAACTTGAGTTTGAAGAGTTGAAACTGCATTGTGATGCTGCCGGGATCGAGTTTCTGAGCACCCCCTTCGATATGGAGTCGGCCTGTTTTCTGAACGACTTGATGGACGCCTTCAAGATATCTTCCTCTGACATTACCAACAAACCTTTTATTGAGTATCTGTGCGGTTTCGGCAAGCCGGTGATACTTTCTACCGGTGCCTCCAATCTTGACGAGATCTCCGAAGCTGTCGGCTGGATCGATGCCTGCGGCAATCCGTTGGCCCTCCTGCACTGCATCCTCAACTATCCGACCAGCGAAGAGAACGCCAACCTGGGAATGATCCCGTCGTTGCGGGATGCCTTCCCCGGCCGTCTGATCGGCTATTCGGATCACACCCAGCCAGGTGATATGCGGGTACTGGAGACTGCCATGCTACTGGGTGCGGTAATACTGGAAAAACACTTCACCCATGACAAGTTTTTGCCTGGTAACGACCATTACCACGCCATGGACCGCCATGATCTCATGGCGTTTCGACAACATACGGCACGAATATCGCGCATGTTGGGGAGTTTCGAAAAGCGTGCCCTGGCCTGTGAGCAGCCGGCCAGGGCAAATGCTCGCCGTAGCCTGGTGGCGGGCGTGGATATCCCGGCCGGCAAGGTGCTGGAGCGAAGCGACCTGACCTGGAAGCGGCCGGCAAGCGGAATCAGCCCCCGTTATCTGGACAACGTCGTGGGGAAAACCGCCGTGCGGGCGATCGGCGAGGATGAACTGCTTTCCTGGGAGCTGCTCCGGTGAGTGACCGGTACGTCATACTTACTGGCGCCAAGAACAATGCCGGCGATTACCTGATCAAGCATCGGGCTCTACAACTGTTTGCAGCATTGCGGCCGGACCGGGAAATCGTCGAGTTTGATGGGTGGCTGCCTCTCGACGAGAACCAGCTGGAGACTATCAACTCGTCACGTGCCCTTATCCTGACCGGAGGGCCGGCCCTGCAACCCCGCATGTATCCGGGAATTTATCCTCTGGTGAACGATCTAGACCGTATTAAGGTCCCAGTGGTGTCCATGGCAATCGGGTGGAAGGGTGCAAGAGCGTCCCGAAGTTGCTGTAGCGATTATCGGCTGACGGGTGATACTGTGCGTTTGCTGCGTAAAATCGCGTCATCAGGGTACAACTCTTCGGTGCGGGATTATCATACCCTCCGCGTGCTGCAGCGGTACGGATTCGACAACTTTGTGGTAACCGGTTGCGCCGCACTGTATAGCCTTGAGCATCTCGGCCGGGGGCTGAAACCCGGCGGTCCGCTGGAGCGCATCTCGTTCACTCCCGGTGTGGCATTTGCCCGTGATGAACAGCAGGCCGGCCGGCTCCGCGAGATTGTCGCCATGCTTCGGAGTGCGTTTCCCCAGGCGGTATTAACGGCAGTATTCCACCACTCCGTGAATGCGGCACATTACCGACAGACCCACAATCCGAACCTTCGCCTGGTCGATGCCCAGCAGAGGCTGCTGGCATGGCTCGAACGGGAAGGTGTCGCGTGGGTCGATGTGTCCGGCGGCGTCGAAAAGATGCTGAATCATTACCAGCAGTGCGACCTGCATGTCGGCTACCGGGTCCATGCCCACATCCTGATGGCGAGCATGGCGCGCCCTACGGTCCTGATTGCGGAGGACGGGCGCGGCGGCGCTCTCCGGGAAGTCCTTGGCGGTCTGATCGTGGAGGAAGAGCTTGAAAACAGTTCGAATCTCTTGAGCCGCTTGCTGTCCCGCCTGGGAAAAGCCGGGCGAAATTTGTTGCCTGCGGCGGAGCTTGTGCGGGAGGTTGTGCAACAGGTTGAGTACGAGCAAAAGCATGGATATCCGCGAATCAGCAGTCAATGCATGAGTATGGAGAAACATTTTCAGATTATGAAGTCATACTTGGAGGGCTTACCTTGAGTTTTACCTCATTGTTGCGTTCGGTACTCAGACGGTGGCGGCACCATCGCTTAGAAATAGTGTGGAAAAATAAGATTGGTGATGGCTGCGCGATTTCGTCAGACGCCGAGATTCAAGGTTCTGTATTGCATAATGGTGCAAGAGTAGCCAGTCATGGATCAGTAAGGCGTACTACGGTGGGTAATTACTCGAGTATCGGTAGAAATACCAAAGTAGTCGATACGGTAATTGGAAATTATTGTGCAATTTCATGGGATGTAACGATAAATGCAACGGCACATAACCATAAGGGCTTAACAGTGTCAGCATTTCCCTATGAACAAAGAGTTGGCAATTTTGTCGTTGAAAACAAGCATGTTATTGCACAGGTGAAAATTGGCAATGATGTTTGGATTGGTACTCACGCAGTACTGATGCCTGGTATTTCAGTTGGTGATGGTGCCATTATTGCTGCGGGGGCTATTGTGACCAAAAATGTCCCCGCATATGCTGTTGTGGCAGGAGTTCCTGCGGCAATAATAAAGTATCGTTTTGAGGATCTAATTATTGAAAAGTTGATGCAGTTGAAATGGTGGGATTTGCCTGAAGATATTATAAGAGCGAATATTGATTTGTTTCAAGGGGAGTTTACCATGGAAAAATTTAATAAGTTGGAAAAAATTTGCGCTTAATCGGTGACGCTTCCATCTATCTTGGTAGCAGCATTATAAATAAGGTCATTCCGTTTTTACTGCTGCCACTTTTGACTAAGTACCTTAGTCCAGAAGAGTATGGCGCACTATCTGTGTATCAGGTGTTAATTGGTTTTTGCATTCCGTTTGTGGGTATGCAGATTCACATTAATATCACGCGAAACTTTAATAAATACTCATCAGAAGAGCTGGCGATATGGGTTGGTAATATATTTTTCATTCTGATTGCTTCCACATGTATGGTTACTATTCTTGTTTTCTTGTATGTATCAGCAGGTGGCTCAAATTTTGGTGTCTCCAATAACTGGTTGATTATTGTGCCATTGATCGGTGGTTCTACAGCAATACACATGTGTTATCTGGCAGTTGTCAGGAGCCAAAGGCGACCGTTTGCATTTGGTCTCTTTTCTATATCGAATACGGCGTTAGACATGGCAATTTCGCTTTGTTTGATAGTATATTTTGGGTTTGGCTGGCAAGGTCGTGGGGTTGGTATAGTTGGTTCAGCACTGTTTTTCGGTTTGTTGGCGGTCTATCTTTTGTATCGGCAAGGATTATGTTTTTTTCGTCTAAATCGGCAAAAAGTCAGCGAGGCTCTTAAAATATGTCTGCCATTGATCCCACATGCTCTTGGGAGTGCAGTGATATATTTGAGTGATCGCCTTTTTATTGAACAGATGGTCGGCAAGGACGCAGTTGGAATATATTCCATTAGTTGTACTTTCGGAATGATAGTTAGTATGTGCGTGGAGTCCTTTAACAATGCGTGGTCACCGTGGTTTTACCGGAGTATGCTGGCTGCAGATATCGCGGTGCGTAAAAGAATAGTGAAACACACCTATTTATACTTCATCGCGGTGCTGGTACTTGCTGTGCTAGTGTCGATTGGTTCCCAATTGGTATTGCCTCTCATGGTTTCAGCCAGTTATCACGAGGCTTCACAATATATATTGCTGATTGCAATCGGATTTGCTTGCAGAGGTATGTATACCATCGTAGTTCCGTACCTCATACACACGGGCCGGACAAATTTTCTCGGTATTGGCACGATAGCTACAGCGTTGCTTAACTTGATGCTTAATTATTTTATGATTCGAGCGAACGGAGCGATTGGAGCCGCTCAGGCGACGTTGATTGCATTTTTGGTGCAATTTCTAATTACGTGGGCTTATGCATCAAAAGTATGTCCAATGCCCTGGCTGGTGTGGCGCCAACGTAATGTATAATCATTCATAGTAATACAGAATTTGGTCTATGGGACTGGAACGCTTTGAATATTATTACTAGTGCATCCGTAAAAGACATCTGTGAACGCATCTTTGCGCTGGAGGCCGAGCACGGCCTGCTGGACCTGCAGGTAGACGGCGTCAAGGTCTGGCAGTTCAGGCGGATGCACATCTATTATCGTATTGCCCAGGCCTGCGGAGTGTTGGATGATCCGCAGCCCATCCAGCATGATTTTGTGAGCGTGCTGAAAAGGCGTTACCACAATGTTTCCAGTATCTTACTGCATTCGCCGTTCAATTGTAGCGAACAGGTGGATATTTTAATCTTTGATCATGCGCGATCCAAGCTGATTGATGGTGTTCCTGTTGATATATACACGCACTTTTTGCTGCATCGTCTGCGTGAAGAAGGTCAGCGAGTTCTGGTTGTCGAAGGGTCTTGGCAGGGACGCCATGTGCGTCCGCTGTCTCCAGAACGACGCCATATGGAGGCGATCAACTTCCGGTACTTTCTGGATCTGGTAGCAGGCCGGCATCGCTGCTCAGCCGAAGGCATGCGGCAGATTGAAGTGGTGCACCGCCTGGTGCAGGATACATTCGGAATAGCTGTTGACCTCAGGAAACTTTTGCGGGAATCGGTCCAGCGTTTCAAGTCTAATGCCCGCAGTTATGAGGTGTTGCTGAACAGAGTCAGGCCGAAATGCGTCTATTTCGTTGTCGGATACAGCCACTTTGCACCTTTGGTTCATGTTGCACGTGCCATGGGTATCCGTACAGTGGAACTGCAACATGGGGTAATCAGTCGCTACCACCTTGGATACAGTTTTCCGGGAAAGCCGGTATTGGAATATTTTGCCGACAGTCTCGAATCGTGGGGGGCGTACTGGGGGGATCTGCCGGAGTTGCCGCTGCCGCGGAAACAGGTTGTCGACAGTGGGTTTCCGTACTTCCATTACATGAGTAAGATGCACTCCGGAATCAAGAGGCAGTCGGGGCAGTTACTGGTATTGTCCCAAACAGCAATCGGCCAGGATCTGGCCCAGAAGGTTTTGCAGGCGGTCGAAAGTTCCAGGGTGGCAATCAGAATCATGTACAAGCTGCATCCGGGCGAGTTTCTTAGCTGGCGAAAGAATCAAGCACTTGTTCGGCTGTCCGCACTGCCGAACGTCGAAATAATCGACCGTGATTGCGATTTGTACCGTCTTTTGGCAGAATCGGAATACCAAACTGGCGTATTCTCAACGGCCATTTTCGAAGGTATTCAAATGGGGTGCAAAACTATTCTTTTTAATTTGCCAGGCATTGAGTACATGGACAACCTATTGGAGAAGGGTATGGTGGTCTGTTATGACGAAACATGCACTCTGGAAGAAAATCTACGCGGGGCTGATGCTGTCGTCTCAACCATTGGAAATGGTGAGTTGTTTGGCCCAGCAGCTGAGTTCTAAAAGTGGATTAAAATCAGTAGTGTCCGGTTAAGGACTTGCATGCGGCGGCCTCGAATCTAATTCAGTAA
>CALMOE010000162.1 GCA_937871715.1 uncultured Geobacter sp.
ATCTGCACAGCTTACCGAAAGGGGTTTTCCGTTGTTGAAATCACCAGAATCATCGGTTCCAAGAAGGCTGATTACGCCCACGCTGTTCTCGTAAATCACCGAGTAATCAACCAGGGGAAACGGGGCCGACCGACAAAGGATTCCGTACCTCTTGTTCTGGTTACCTACCTCTCCAGACGGTCGCTCTTTTTTGCCAAATGGTGCGCCGGCTGGGAGTTCGACATTTGGGACGCTGGACATGCCATCAGAGAACACGTCGATGGTCCGGTGCTCGAAGCCGTGCGGCGGGACTTTCCAGGCTGTTATGTGAAGATGCGCAAGCTCGAGGAATATCCTGAGTATGTCCATCCGCCTCAATGCCAATCGAACAAGCTGGAAGCCAACATCATCTGGGATGATGAGGAGCTTTGCTACCGCGCCGAAAAGGCTGAGAACCGCACCGTGCGGGGATACGGGTTAAGCATGGAAGACGCGATCAGGAATCTCAAGGTGAGTCACAACTTTGGACTGATGCTGGTGCGGTTGGAGGCGGGGTGCGGGTTATCATGCTCCTGAAGAAATCAGGTCATACGATGTAACGATAATTATATTTGACACAATGAACTAATTGTGCAAACAATAATTACCGTTATGGCTAAGAGAACCGTTACAATCTATCCGTCTTCAGCGAAAGAAATGGAGGCTTTGGGGCAACGTCTCAAGGATGCGCGGCTTCGTCGTCGCTTTTCCATGGAAACGGTTTGTGCCAGGGCTGATATTTCACGTCCGACGCTCTACAAGGTCGAGAATGGTGATCCCTCAGTTGCCATCGGAATCTACGTCCAGGTACTACGCGTCTTGGGAATGGTTGATGATCTGTCACTGATAGCCAAGGAAGATGTTCTGGGTCGCCGGCTGCAGGACGAATCACTTCCCCACCGGAAAAGGGCGCCCCGCAGGAAGCCGCCGACAGGAGACAGCGATGGCTAAAGCAAAGGGAGACCATATCTGGGTCTGGCTTGACGATCCCGCATTCGGTCCCCTTCAGCACATAGGCACGCTCTCCCGCGGGGAGCGCGGCAGCGTACGTTTTGCCTACGAGCCTGCCTGGCTCAAACACGCCCATGCCTTCCCCCTGGACCCGGAACTGGATCTGTTTGCCGGTGAATTCTTCCCCGGAAATTCCAATTTCGGTGTGTTCATGGATTCATGCCCCGACCGCTGGGGCCAGATCCTGATGAAACGCCGGGAGGCGGTCGAGGCGAAAGAGGAAGGTCGTACTCCGAGAACTCTGGGGCCCTGGGAATTCCTGCTGGGAGTTCAGGATTGTACTCGCATGGGCGCATTGCGTTTCAGCCGTCCGGGTGAGCGGATTTTCCTGGCCAACGAAGCATTATCCGCTCCCCCTGTCGCCAGGATTGCCGAGTTGCAGGCGGTTGCCTTTGAGCTGACCAGGAAGAAGCAGGACGATCTCGACAAAATCAGGGAGTGGCTGAAGGTTCTGGTTGCTCCGGGCTCTTCACTGGGCGGCGCCCGCCCCAAAGCCAACCTTATCGATGAAGATGGCAGCCTCTGGATTGCCAAGTTCCCTTCCGCCGACGATGACTACGATGTCGCCGTCTGGGAGAAGTTGCTTCAGGATCTGGCGCAGGAATGCGGTATCAATGTGCCCGAATCACGCCTCTTGCAGATAGGTGGCGGCTATCATACCTTCCTGGTGAAGAGATTTGATCGCATCGGCGGCAACAGACGTTTTTTTGCCTCGGCCATGACCATGCTCGGCCACATCGACACCGAAGACGCCAGTTACCTGGAGATGGCGGAATTCCTGGCTACGTACGGCGAGGCTGATCACATCGCACAAAACCTCGAAGAGCTTTTCACCAGGGTTGTCTTCAACGTCGCCACCGCCAACCGCGATGACCACTTGCGGAATCATGGCTTCATTCGGTCGCCCGACGGGTGGCGCCTAGCCCCGGCTTTCGACATGAATCCGTTCTTCAGGAAGGACGAGCACGTCCTTTCTCTGGACCTCTACAACCGCCGACCCAATCTGGAGGTAGTGCTTGCAACCACCGACTATTACAGACTGGAAACCGGCCGTGCCAGGGAGATCTTCAATGACGTGTGCAAGGTGGTGGGTGGATGGAAGGCCCGCGCCAGGAAGCTTGGCCTGACTCCGCAGGAATGTGCCGAGGCAGAACATCTGTTTCTGCACGCGCCGCCCAAATAAACGCTAAGAAACACGATGCAGCGACCGCGAAACAGGCCCTTGCTGGTCTTCAGGTGAAACTGGACCAGGCACAGGGGGAACTGTCCACCCTGGAAAATCAGAAAGCGACCGTTATCGGGACCTTCCTGAAAGATCAGGCTGAAGCGATCGCCGGCGAATACATCGAACAGGCCGAAAAGTTGATCGAAGCATTTATCAAACTTCGCGCCCTGGACAACCTTATTCAGAAAAATGGAACCCCTGTCCCCATCACCGGGGCTTATCACAACGGGGAATTGAACATCCCAGTTTTCGCCCTGGATGCCTTTAACGGCAAAGAGCATACCAATTGGCCTTCCTGTCTTACAAAGGCCGTCAGCGTCAAAAATGCAACCTGGGACATGGATCTAATGACCAAGACGGCTGAATCCCTTCAGGCTGATTTTGCTGCTCAGGGAATCATCATTTAATCAGATAAGGCCCCGGGGGGATCCTGGGGCCTTATGCCATAAGGGGGGGATGTATGAATATCAGTGCTGAAGAAGCAAATATATTTCACGTTTCAATTTCTGAAACGCTTAACAGCCAGAAGATCCATGTCGATGCACTGGAAGGTTATCATGCTGAATTCATCGATAAGGTGATATTGGCTTCACCTGTCGACCCTTTCAAGGCATTTGCCGGCGATATATCGAAACTTGGTGACCTGGTAAAGAAGATCAAAAACACCTTTACCCAGATCGAATTCATTTTTTCAGAAGATTCTTTCGATAGTGTCTCCTTTCAGCGTCGCAGTCCCCTGTTGGCTGTTATCCATAAAGACGATCTTCCCATCGTCCAGAATCTTGATGCCGTTTATCTTGACTGTGAGGTGGCCGGGGTTAGTGAGACAGCCTGAGGGGTAAAATAAGCAATGACCC
>CALMOE010000163.1 GCA_937871715.1 uncultured Geobacter sp.
CTACTCCCCACCGAACCCGAGAGCGGCCAGCTTCTTGTAGTAGTCGAAGCGCCTGGCGCTCCAGGCTGCGGCCTTCTCCATCAGTTCGGCGGCGTTCTCCGGGTTGACCTTTTTCAGAACCTTGTAGCGATTCTCTCCGCCGGCGTATTCGGCGAAGCTCACGGTCGGCTCCTTGCTCTCCAGCTGCAGGGGGTTCTTACCCTCCTGCGCCAGGAGCGGGTTGTAGCGGTAGACGGGCCAGTAGCCGCAGGCAACGGCCTTTTTCTGCTCGTCCACCCCCCTGGTCATGTCGATGCCGTGGGCGATGCAGTGGGCATAGGCGATGATGATGGAGGGGCCGTCGTAGGCCTCGGCTTCGATGAAGGCCTTGACCACCTGGCCGGGGTTGGCCAGGGAGACACTGGCAACGTAGACGTGACCATAGGCCATGGCCATCATGCCGAGGTCCTTCTTGGCCATGACCTTGCCGCCGGCGGCGAACTGGGCGACGGCGCCGATGGGGGTGGACTTGGAGGCCTGGCCGCCGGTGTTGGAGTAGACCTCGGTGTCGAGGACGAGGATGTTGACGTTCTTGCCTGAGGCAATGACGTGGTCCAGGCCGCCGTAGCCGATGTCGTAGGCCCAGCCGTCACCGCCGATGCACCAGACCGATTTCTTCACCAGGTAGTCGGCGATGGGGAGGAGCTTTTTAGCGGCTGCTTCGGGGCAACCCTCCAGGGCGCTTTTAAGTTTCTCCACCCGTGAGCGCTGGGCCTCGATCTCCGTCTGGTCTTTCTGCACGGCGCCGAGGATCTCTGCCATGAGGGGGCGGATCAGTTTGCAGGCGGGGCATTCGCAGGCAAGGAGCTGCTGGAGCAGTTCCCGGGCGGCTTCGCTGAACTTGTCAACGGCAAGACGCATGCCGTAGCCGAATTCGGCGTTGTCTTCGAAGAGTGAGTTGGACCAGGCCGGGCCACGGCCGTCCCCCCGCTGGGACCAGGGGGTGGTGGGGAGGTTGCCGCCGTAGATGGAGGTGCAGCCGGTGGCGTTGGCGATCATGGCGCGGTCGCCGAAGAGCTGGGAGAGGAGCTTGAGATAGGGGGTCTCGCCGCAGCCGGCGCAGGCGCCGGAGTATTCGAAGGTTGGGCGCACCAGCTGGCTCCCCCGCAGGGTGTCGAGCTTTACGGTTGTCGGGTCCATGTCGGGGAGGGAGAGGAAGAAGTCGTAGTTGGCCGCCTCCGCCGCTCTCAAGGGGGGCTGGAACTGCATGGTGATGGCCTTGTGCTCGGGGTTGGCCTTGTCCTTTGCCGGGCAGTTGTGGACGCAGGCGCCGCAGCCGGTGCAGTCTTCGGGGGCCACCTGGAGGGTGTACTTCTCCCCTTTGAATTCTGGGATCTTGCAGTCGGTGGATTTGAAGGTTGCCGGCGCATCTTTGAGGAGTTCGCCGCCATAGGCCTTCATCCGGATGGAGGCGTGGGGGCAGACGAAGGAGCAGATGCCGCACTGGATGCAGAGCTTCTCGTCCCAGACGGGGATCTCGACGGCGATGTTGCGCTTCTCGTACTGGGAGGTGGCGGTGGGGAAGGTGCCGTCGATGGGCATGGCGGATACGGGGAGGGTGTCACCCTTGCCGGCGATGATGGTGCCGGTGACGCTTCTTACGAACTCCGGGGAGTTGGCGCTAACCGGGGGGGGCATGGTGATGCTGCCGTCGGCCAGGGCGGGGACGGCTACCTGGTGGATGTTCTCCAGGGCGGCGTCGACGGCGGCGTTGTTCATGGCGACGACCTTCTCGCCGGCCTTGCCGTAGCTCTTCTTGATGGCACCCTTGATCTCGGCTACTGCCTGGTCGAGGGGGATGATGCCGGAGATCTTGAAGAAGGCGGTCTGCATGATGACGTTGATCCGGGCGCCGAGGCCGAGCTCTTCGGCGAGCTTGATGGCGTTGATGACAAAGACGCTAAGCCCCTTGTCGATGATCTGCCGCTGTACCTCGACCGGCATTTTGTCCCAGACCTGGTCGTGGCCGTAGGGGGCGCAGAGGAGGAAGGTGCCACCCTGCTTTGCCCTGCTCGCCATGTCGTACTTCTCCAGGAAGGTGAAGTTGTGGCAGGCGATGAAGTCGGCGTTGTCGATGAGGTAGGGGGCGTTGATGGCCCCTTTGCCGAAGCGCAGGTGGGAGGTGGTGATGGTGCCGGCCTTCTTGGAGTCGTAGACGAAGTAGGCCTGGGCGTTGTTGTCGGTGGTTTCGCCGATGATCTTGATGGTGTTCTTGTTGGCGCCGACGGTGCCGTCGGAGCCGAGACCGTAGAACATGGCCTCGTAGGTGCCGGCCATGGCGGTGCGGAAGGTCGGGTCGTAAGCCAGGCTGGAGCCGGTGACGTCGTCTTCTATGCCGACGACGAAGTTCTTCCTGGGCGCGGCCTCTTTGAGGTTGTCGAAGACGGCCTTGGCCATGGCGGGGGTGAACTCCTTGGAGCCCAGGCCGTAGCGGCCGCCGACGATCTTCGGGTAGGTGGCGAGGCTGCAGCTGCCGTCACCCATGGCTTCGCCGATGGCGGTGCGCACGTCCAGGTAGAGGGGCTCGCCGATGGCGCCGGGCTCTTTGGTCCGGTCGAGGACGGCTATCCCTTTGACGCTGGCGGGGAGGGCGGCGATGAAGGCATCTACGGGGAAGGGGCGGTAGAGGCGGACCTTGAGGACGCCGACCTTCTCGCCGGCAGCACCCAGGGTGGCGACGGTCTCGGCTACGGTGTCGGCGCCGGAGCCCATGATGACTATGACCCGCTCGGCGTCGGGGGCGCCGGCATACTCCACCAGCCCGTACCGGCGGCCGGTGAGCTCGGCGAACCTGTCCATCTCCTCTTTGACGATGGAGATGCAGGCGGGGTAGAAGCGGTTGACGGTTTCACGCCCCTGGAAGTAGACGTCGGGGTTCTGGGCGGTGCCGCGCATGACGGGCCGGTCGGGGGTGAGGGCACGGGCCCGGTGGGCGTTGACCAGGTCGTCGTCGATCATGGCGCGCATGTCGTCGAAGCTCAGCTCTTCGACTTTCTGCACTTCGTGGGAGGTGCGGAAGCCGTCGAAGAAGTGGAGGAAGGGGACCCGGGCACGCAGGGTGGCTGCCTGGGAGATGAGGGCGAAGTCCATGACCTCCTGGACGTTGTTGGAGCAGAGCATGGCCCAGCCGGTGGAGCGGCAGGACATGACGTCGGAGTGGTCGCCGAAGATGGAGAGGGCCTGGGTGGCCAGGGCCCGGGCGGAGACGTGGAAGACGGTACTGGTCAGCTCGCCGGCGATCTTGTACATGTTGGGGATCATGAGGAGCAGCCCCTGGCTGGCGGTGAAGGTGGTGGTCAGGGCGCCGGACTGCAGCGCCCCGTGGACGGTGCCGGCGGCGCCACCCTCGGACTGCAGCTCGGAGACCAGGGGGACGGTCCCCCAGATGTTCTTCTCCCCGGCGGCGCTCTTCACGTCGGAGATCTCACCCATGACCGACGACGGGGTGATGGGGTAGATGGCGATGACTTCGTTGGTGGCGTGGGCCACGTGGGCGGCAGCGGTGTTGCCGTCTATGGTTACCATTTT